>NZ_JBXWRV010000011.1:0-103767 GCF_059613065.1 Ruegeria sp. BHSC026
TCAAGGATTGGCGGCGGGTGGCAACCCGCTACGACAGATGCCCGAAAGTCTTCCTGTCCGCCATCGCCCTTGCCGCTCTCGTCATATACTGGTTATGAGTCCTGACCCTAGCCACAACACAGATACGCTGATTGGCTATTTCATTGGCGACGTAAGTGGATTGTTCGCATGTATGCTAATCCTCATGCTGGCTTTTAAAGTCATGCGCGAGACAGCTGAAAAAGCAAATAAAATCAACTAATTGCGGAAAAGCTTAACTGTACACAAAACGGCACACAACGAAAACTTTCCCGCGCATAACATTGAATTTCATTGGTTATTTTTGATGTCGATCTCTTGCAAATCCGTGTACACCGGTTCGATTCCGGTACTCGCCTCCACTGCTCCGACTTGGTTCCGCATCGCTGCCTTCCGATTGGTC
The DNA here is from genome assembly GCF_059613065.1 of Ruegeria sp. BHSC026. NCBI lineage: Bacteria > Pseudomonadati > Pseudomonadota > Alphaproteobacteria > Rhodobacterales > Roseobacteraceae > Ruegeria > Ruegeria sp. BHSC026. The sequence goes on from NZ_JBXWRV010000011.1 coordinate 422, forward strand.
GAAATCCAGCTCGAACTGTTCTTGGCCGCGCAAGGGGACACTGCCACCTTGGGTTTCAAGCAAGACGCCCCCCGAAGGCCGCCGTTTTGCTGACCGTCGGTTCAGACCGTGCTTCGGCCTTGCGGAATCACCTCGTACCCCGGCTCTTCAGGTTCATCGTCCTGCATCTCGGCCGGAAAACCGGGCGCGGTAATGCTCAGCCCGGTTGCATCCTCGAGCCGTCGAATGACGTTGGGCGACAGCTCGCGCGCGCCATAGCGGGCGATGGCGTCGTCGAAAATCTTGATCATCAACGGGTTCATCTCCAACGGCACGCCGGCGCGGTCTGCGACCTCCTGGAACAGGCCGATATCCTTTTTCACCAGGTCCATGGTGAAGGAAATGTCGCGCGAGCCGTTCAGGATCACTTGGCTTTCGGTCTCATGCACGAAGGACGTACCGGACGAGATCTTGATCGCCTCGTAGGTGGTGTTCAGGTCCATCCCGGCGGCCTTGGCGGTCACCAGCGCCTCGGCGCAGGTGATCAGGTTGGCTGTGGCCAGATAGTTGGTCAACACCTTCAGAACCGAGGCAGTGCCCAGATCGCCGGTATGCAGGATGCGCCGGCCCATCGTCGTCAGGAACGGCAGAATCCGCTCGAACGTGGCCCGGTCGCAGCCCGCGAAGATCGAGATATTGCCCGTGGCCGCCCGGTGGCACCCGCCCGAAACCGGGCAGTCCACCGCCGCGCCGCCGCGTTCGATCACCATGGCCCCAAGCCGTTTGACCTCGGCCTCATCGGTGGTGGACATCTCCATCCAGATCTTGCCGTGGCTCACCTCGGGCAGCATCTGCTGCATCACCGCGTCCGAGGCAGCGGGCGACGGCAGGCAGGTGATGACCGCATCGCAATCGCGCATCATCTGGGCCGGGCTTTCGCCGGCCTTGGCCCCCTTGGCCGCGAATTCCGCCACAAGATCGGGGTTCAGGTCGTACACCGTCAGGTCGATACCGTTGCGCAGCAGCGACCCCGACAGCTTGCCCCCCACATTGCCCAAACCGATGAACCCGACCTTCATGTTCTGCCCTCCCGCAGGCGCGTTTTCGTTGGCCCGAGTATTTCCGTTGCCCATCGACAAAAGAAACGAATAATAAAGCTATCTATACAAAAATTATTTTGGTGCTGAATGGACCGCCTGCCCAATCCGGCGTGGTTGCGCAGCTTCGAGACCGCCGCCCGCCACCTGAATTTCACCACTGCCGCGCAAGAACTGGGCCTGACCCAGACGGCGGTATCGCTGCATATCCGCTCGCTCGAGGCGGACCTCGGGCAGCCGCTTTTTGCCCGCAACGCGCGACACCTGTCGCTGACCGAGCTGGGCCAGTCGTATGCACTGACCGTGCGCCGGGCGCTGTCGGATATCGCGCTGTCCACCAACAGCCTATTCGGCCCCGCCTCGCGACAGGCGCTGACCATCCGGGCGGCGATATCGACGATGACCTACTGGATCGCGGCCGAGCTGCCCGCGTTCAGCGCCCAGCACCCCGAGATCCCGGTGCGGCTTGTGTCGCATATCTGGAACGACTCGGCCACGCCCGCGGATGTAGACGTGGAAATCCGGCTGGGCTATGGCGACTGGCCCGGTGTTGCGGCGGACCGACTGTGCTCGGAACGGCTGGTGCCCGTCTGCCGGGCGCAGGACTCGTCGCCAGACCTGCAAAACGGCCCGTTGATCCACATTCTGGGGTACGAGGACAACTGGGCGCGGTACTTCGAGGCCACGGGCATCGACCTGCCCGACCGCCCCGCGCGCCATTCGGCGGATACGACCGTCACGGCGCTGCAACTGGTGATGGCCGGCGCGGGCTACGCCACCGTTCTGGAGCGGTTCGCGCGCAACGCCATCGCCCAGGGTGCGCCGATCCGGATTGCGGGGCCGGCGATTCCCTTTGCCCAGTCGCATTACCTGATCCGCAGCGTCAGCGCGGCGCCTCCGTCCATCCCTGCCCAGTTGTTCCTGGCCTGGCTGCGCGACTGCCTGGCCAGCGATGCCGCGGATTGATCCTGGCAAGTCGCTTTTTCGATCCGAGGCAAGGCACTTGGCCCCGCGCGCTTGACAACCCCCCTGCCCGTGCCGCATGTCGCTTGCGTTGGTGTCTGTGCAAGCAGATGAAAAGGGAATGCGTCAGCGGTTTTCCGTCAAACGCAGCCGCCCCCGCGACCGTGACCGGAGAGGGTGCCCAAATGCCACTGGCCGCAGGCCGGGAAGGCAGGACATCCGACAGAGCACCGCTCTGACATCCGCAAGCCGGGAGACCTGCCAACGCCCGAAGACAAACCGGACGGGGTGTTCCGGTGTCGGGCCCATGTCGGCAACGTGGCCCGCGCATACCCCGTCCCCCGACAACCAATAGAGGGGGGATGAGAGACGTGACCGAGACCGCACCAGTCGAGCTGCTGGTCTGCACCACCTGCCGACGCGGGCTGCCCATCGAGGATGACGCCCAGCGCCCCGGCACGCTGCTGCACAAGGCGCTGGCCGCAGCCGACCTGCCCGAAGGCATCACCCTGAAGCCGGTCGAATGCCTGTCTAACTGCGATCAGGGCTGCTCAATCGTTCTGCGAGGCGGGCCGTCGCGCTGGACCTTCGTCTACGAGAACCTGAACGAATCCGACCATGTCGAGATCATTGTCGAAGGCGCCACCAAGTACTTGGCCACCGAAGATGGCCTTGTGAGATGGCGCGACCGCCCCGAACATTTCCGCAAGAACTGCGCCGCCCGCATTCCCCCGATTGGAGCCTGAGCATGAGCACCCTCGAAAAACTTCCCGTCACCGTCATCACCGGCTTTCTCGGCTCGGGCAAGACCACGCTGATCCGCCACCTGATGCAGAACCCGCAGGGCAAGCGCCTGGCCGTGGTGGTCAACGAATTCGGCGATGTGGGTGTCGATGGCGAAATCCTGAAGAGCTGCGCCATCCCCGAATGCCCGGCGGAAAACATCATGGAACTGGCCAATGGCTGCATCTGTTGCACCGTGGCTGATGACTTCATCCCCACGATCGAGGCGCTGATGGCGCTGGACCCGCGCCCTGATCACATCCTGATCGAAACCAGCGGTCTGGCCTTGCCGAAACCGCTGCTCAAGGCGTTCGACTGGCCCGATATCCGTTCCAAGATCACCGTGGACGGCGTGATCGCCCTGGCCGATGCCGAGGCCGTGGCCGCAGGCCGCTTTGCCCCGAATGTCGCGGCGGTGGACGCCCAGCGCATGGCCGATGACTCGATCGACCACGAAACACCCCTGTCCGAGGTGTTCGAGGACCAGATCTCGTGCGCCGACATCATCCTGCTGACCAAGCCCGACCTGGCCCGCCCCGAAGGCGTGGCCAAAGCGCGCGAGATCATCGCCGCCGAGGCGCCCCGCCCCCTGCCCGTGGTCGAAGTGGCCGAAGGTGCGGTAGACGTGCGCGTGGTGCTGGGGCTAGGCGCCGCGGCCGAGGACGACATGGACGCCCGCCCCTCGCATCACGATGGCCATGACGACCACGAACATGATGATTTCGAAAGCATCGTGGTCGAACTGCCCGAACAGACCGACCCGGCGCAGTTGGTCGCCAATATCGAACGTCTGGCGAACGAGCTGAACATCCTGCGGGTCAAGGGCTATGCCGCCGTTCAGGGCAAGCCGATGCGTCTGCTGGTCCAGGCGGTCGGCGCGCGGGTGCGGCACCAGTATGACCGCCCGTGGAAACCGGACGAAGAGCGCCGCTCGCGCCTTGTGGTCATCGCCGAGCATCACGACATCGACGAATCCGCGATCCGTGGCATCCTGACAGGCGTCACCGAGGCCGTCGAGTAAGCACCAATGCACGTCGTCTTCCGCGAAAGCCACGGGCTCGAAGAAACCGAGACCCCGACCGATCTGGGCCAGAGCCCGGCGGATCTGGTGGTGTTGTCCTTTTCGGATAGCGATCTGGGTGCTTTCGCGGCCGGCTGGCATCGCGGCGGCGGGCCCGAGGGGCGGATGCCCTCGTTGCGGCTGGCGAACCTGACGGCGCTGAAACATCCGCTGTCGGTCGATACCTATGTCGAGCAGACGCTGGAGGGCGCCAAGGGCATCCTGATCCGCCTGATCGGCGGCGTGCCCTACTGGTCCTACGGGTTGCAGCAGGTGCTGGCGCTGGCGCAGGCCAAGGGCATCGCGCTGGCGGTGCTGCCCGCCGACGGGCGCGAGGATACGCGGCTGGACGATTATTCGACCCTGCCGGTCTCGACCCTGCGGCGACTGGCGCATCTGTGCGACACCGGTGGCGAGGTCGCGGCCCAAGCCGCACTGGCGCAGATGGCGCTGGCGGCGGGGCTCTATGCCGGGCCGGTTATGGGGGCCAAGACCCTGCCCGAATGCGGAGCGTGGTGCCCGGATCGCGGTGTGATCGCACCCGAGGACGCCTTCGCGGGCGAAGGCCGGCGCATCATCGTGACCTTCTACCGCGCCTATCTGACTTCGGCCGATACCGCGCCGGTAGCGGCCCTGATCCGGGAAGTCCGCTCGCGGGGTCATCAGGCGGTGGGGCTGTTCGCACCCTCGCTCAAAGCGCCTGCGGCGGCGCAATGGCTGGCTGAGAACATCCCAGCGATGGCGCCCTCGGCCATCATCAATGCCACCTCGTTTTCGGGCAAGGGCGCGTCGGGCACATCGCCCTTGGACGTGGCGGGCGTGCCGGTGTTTCAGGTCGCTCTGGCCACTTCGCGCCGCAAGGCCTGGGCTGAGGCCGAGCGCGGCCTGTCGCCTGCCGATCTGGCCATGCATGTTGTGCTGCCCGAGGTGGACGGGCGCATCTCGGCCGGTGTCGCCTCGTTCAAGGAACCGGGCAAGCGCGACCCGCATCTTGAGTACTCCCGCTTCGCCCACCGCCCCGAGCCCGACCGGATTGCCGCCATCGTCGACCGGGCGATGGCCTGGGTGGACCTGGCCGAGAAACCAAAGGCGCAACAGGTACCCGCGCTGGTCCTGTCCACCTATCCCGGCAAGGACTGGCAGATGGCCCATGCGGTGGGGCTGGACGCGCTGGCCTCGGCCGAGGCGATCCTGTCCGACCTGCAGGGCGCGGGGTATGACACCGCCCCCGCCCAGCCGATTGCCGACACGCTGCTGGACGCCCGGATTTCATGGCCGGTCTCGGCATACCGCGCCGCACTTGCGCAACTGCCAGAAGCGTTGCGCGCCGATCTGGAAACCGTCTGGGGTGCGCCCGAGGATGACCCGGCCTGCGCCGATGGGGCATTCCACTTCACCGCGCTTCGGCGCGGCAAGGCGCTGGTGGCGCTGCAGCCCGAACGCGGCACTCCGGAATTGCGGGACGACGAATATCACGACCTGTCGCGCACGCCCCGGCACGGATATGTGGCCTTTTACCTGTGGCTGAGGCACGGGTTGGGGACGGATGCGCTGATTCATATCGGCGCACACGGAACGTTGGAATGGCTGCCGGGCAAATCGGTGGCGCTCTCGGCGGAATGCTGGCCCGAGGCGCTGATCGGCGATCTGCCGGTGATCTACCCGTTCATCGTGAACGATCCGGGCGAAGCCGCGCAGGCCAAGCGCCGGATCGGGGCCGTCACGCTGGGCCACATCCCGCCGCCGATGAAGCAGAGCAGCACGCCCGACCGCATGGTGCGGTTGGAATCGCTGCTGGACGAGTTCTCGAACGCCGACGGGCTGGACCCCAAGCGGCGCGACCTGCTGCAGGCCGATATCCGTGACGAGGCCCGCGCCATCGGGCTCGAGGCCGATCTGGGGCTGGATCAGGCCACCAGCACCGCCGAGGCGATCACCCGCATCGACCGTTTCGTCTGTGACATCAAGGAAAGCCAGTTCGGCGACGGGCTGCATGTCTTTGGCCGCGCGCCGCAGAGTGCGGGCAATTTCGACACTGCCGCGTCGGCACAGGCCGAACGGCAGGCCCTGCTGGATGCTTTGGCCGGCAAACGGATCGAGGCCGGGCCGTCCGGCTCGCCCTATCGCGGGCGCACCGACGTGCTGCCCACGGGCCGCAACCTGTTCACCACCGATCCGCGCTCCGTCCCGACCCGCGCGGCCTATGCGCAGGGGGTGAAACTGGCCGAAGAACTGGTGCGCCGCCACCTGCAGGAGGAAGGCGACTATCCCAAGGGCCTGATCGTCGATCTGTGGGGCTCGGCCACGATGCGTACGGCGGGCGAGGAATTCGCCATGGCGCTGCACCTGCTGGGCGTCAAACCGGTCTGGGATCCGGGGTCGGAGCGCGTGAGCGGGATCGAGGTTCTGCCGATCACCGATCTGGAGCGCCCCCGGCTGGACGTGACTCTGCGCGTCTCGGGCCTGTTCCGCGACGTGTTCCCGACCCTGTCGGCCCTGTTCGGACAGGCGGTCCGGGCGCTGTCGGAACGCGACGAGGCGCCCGACTGGAACCCCTATGCGGGTCAGCCGCCCACCGCCCGCGTCTATGGCCCGGCGCCAGGCAGCTATGGGCTGAACATGACCCACCTGTCGGAAACCTATACAGACGAGGCGCGCGCGCAGGCCGGTCAGGCCTGGCTGGACGCCAGTGCCTTTGCCTTCGAGGGCGAGCACATCGCCCACGACCCCGACGGGATCACCCAGCGCGTGGCGCAGGCCGACAGTTTCGTGCACCTGCAGGACCTGACCGAAACCGACCTGCTGCTGGCAAACGACTATGCCACGCACGAGGCCGGCTTTGCCGCCGCCAAAAAGCTGACCGGCGGGCAGGCGCAGTTGTATCATCTGGACAATACGCGCCCTGAAACACCCCGCGCCCGCACTCTGCCCGAGGAAATCAGCCGCGTGGTCCATGCGCGCGCCGCCAATCCTGACTGGATCACCGGGATGCAGCGCCACGGCTTCCGCGGTGCGGCCGAGATCGCGGCAACGCTCGACCACATGGCGTCTTTCGCGCATTTGTCAGGCAGCGTCGCCCCGCATCTGTTCGACCTCTACCACGATGCGACCTTGGGCAACCCCGAGGTGGACGCGTTCCTGCAGCAGGCCAATCCGCAGGCCCATCAAGCCATGCAGGACCGGTTCCGCGCGCTGTACGAGGCCGGGCTGTGGAACACCCGCCGCAACTCGATCCGCGCCGATCTGGAGGGGCTGGGATGAGCGCCCCGGTCGTTCAGGGCTGGTGCCCCGGCGCGCATCGCCCGATGATGTCCGGCGACGGGTTGGTGGTACGGGTGCGCCCGCGTCTGGCCCGGCTGAGCGCCGCGCAGACGCTGGGGCTGTGTGATCTGGCCCTGCGGTTCGGCAACGGGACCATCGACCTGACCAACCGCGCCAACCTGCAACTGCGCGGCGTGGCCGAGACGGACCATCATGCGCTGCTGGCCGAGCTGTCGGCGCTGAACCTTCTGGATCCTGAACCGGGGCTTGAGACCCGGCGCAACATCCTTGTGTCGCCGCTGTATCAACCGGGCGACCTGACCACGCGCCTGACACAGGCATTGGTCGACCGGCTGGGCGACCTGCCCGCCCTGCCCGCCAAGTTCGGCTTTGCGGTGGATACCGACCAGGCGCGGCTGCTGGCCGGGGACTCGGCCGATATTCGGCTGGAGCGGGGACCTTCGGGCCTGATCCTGCGCGCCGACGGGGCCGAGACCGGCCGTTTGGTGACCGAGGACGCGGCGATCGACTGCGTGATCGAACTGGCCCAGTGGTTCGCCGAGCGCTTCACTTCTGACACCCGCCGCATGGCCCGTCTGATCGCAGCGCAGGAGCTGCCCAAGGAATGGCAGGGCCACGCCCCCGGACCCACGGCCCACCCGCTGCAACCCGGCAATAGCGCAATCGGCCCGATCTACGGCGCGGCCTTCGGGCAACTGCCCGCCGACAACCTGCGCGCGCTGGTCGAAGCCTCGGGCGCCGCTGCCCTGCGTGTCACGCCCTGGCGGTTGTTCCTGCTGGAAGGCGGGGCGGCGACCCCCGCCCCGGCCTTCGTGACCGACGGCGCCGACCCCCTGTTGGCCACCGACGCCTGCCCCGGCGCGCCATTCTGCCCGCAGGCGCAGGCCGAGACCCGCGCCATCGCCCGCGCGCTGGCCCCGCGTGTGTCCGGCAGCCTGCATGTCTCGGGCTGCGCAAAAGGCTGCGCGCGCATGGGCGCAGCCGATCTGACGCTGGTGGGCCGCGACGGGCGCTTTGATCTTGTAAAACACGGCCGCGCGGGAGATGAGCCCCTGCAGCGCGGGCTGGACCCCGAAACACTGAAGACCATGGACCTGACCTGATGCCCTATGAATACGAAACCGACGGCGCGGCGATCTACAAGCAATCCTTCGCCACGATCCGGGCCGAGGCCGATCTGGCCCGTTTCGACCCCGACGAAGAGCAGGTCGCCGTCCGCATGATCCATGCCGCCGGGATGGTCGGTCTGGAAGAGTTCATCCATTTCTCACCCGGCTTCGTGGGCACCGCGCGCGCGGCGCTGGAGAACGGCGCGCCGATCCTGTGCGACGCGCGGATGGTGTCCGAAGGCGTCACCCGCTTTCGCCTGCCCGCCGACAATCAGATCATCTGCACGCTGCAGGACGAGCGCGTGCGCCCGCTGGCCGAGAAGATGGGCAACACCCGATCCGCCGCCGCGCTGGAACTGTGGCGCCCGCACCTTGAAGGCGCGCTTGTCGCCATCGGCAACGCGCCCACGGCGCTGTTTCACCTGCTGAACATGCTCGAGGACCCAGACTGCCCCCGCCCCGCCGCGATCATCGGCTGCCCGGTGGGATTTGTCGGCGCGGTCGAATCCAAGGACGCGCTGTGGGAGGCCCAGCCCGTCCCCAGCTGCATCGTCAAGGGTCGTCTGGGCGGCAGCGCCATCACCGTCGCCGCGATCAACGCCATCGCAAGCCGGGCGGAATGACCATGGGCACGATCTATGGCGTGGGCCTCGGCCCAGGCGATCCCGATTTGATGAGCGTCCGGGCCGACCGCCTGTTGCGCAACGCGAAACACGTGGCCTATTTCCGCAAGCCCGGCCGAAGCGGGCAGGCGCGCAAGATCGTCAACGGGATGATCCGCGACGATGCGGTCGAGTTTCCCATGGAATACCCAGTCACAACCGAGATCCCGGTCTCCGATCCGCGCTACAACGCGCTTCTGGCCGAGTTCTACGAACGCTGCACCGCGCGCTTGAAAGAACTGGCCGATCAGGGCGAGGACGTGGTGGTGTTGTGCGAGGGAGACCCGTTCTTTTATGGCTCGTTCATGCATCTCTACACCCGCCTGCGCGACGTGGTGCCCGTCGAGGTGGTGCCGGCGATCACCGGCATGTCGGGCGCTTGGACGGCCTCGGGTGATCCGATCACCTGGGGCGACGACATCCTGACGGTGCTGATGGGCACCCTGCCCGAAGAGGTTCTGGCCGACCGAATGGCGCGCACCGACGCGCTGGTGGTTATGAAGATCGGCCGCAACATCGACAAGGTGAAACGCGCGCTCAAAACGGCGGGCCTGTTCGACCGGGCCTGGATCGTGGAATACGCGCAGATGCCCAACCAGACCGTCCGCAAGCTGAGCGACGCCTGCACCGAGGTCACGCCCTATTTCTCGATCATCATCGTGCACGGACAGGGGCGGCGGCCATGAACGGCTGGGTCAAGATCGCCGGGCTTGGCCCCGGAAACGAGGCGCTGGTGACCCCCGAGGTGACCGCCGCCTTGGCCGATGCGACTGATGTGGTGGGCTATATTCCCTACGTCGCGCGGGTGGCTGAACGGCCGGGCCTGACCCTGCACGCCAGCGATAACCGGGTCGAGATCGACCGCTCGCAGCACGCGCTGCGCATGGCGGCCGAGGGCAAGCGGGTGGTCGTGGTCTCGTCGGGCGACCCGGGCGTGTTTGCCATGGCTGCCGCCGTGTTCGAGGCGCTGGAAAACGGCCCCGACACCTGGCACGAGATCCCTGTCGAGGTTCTGCCCGGCATCACCGCCATGCTGGCCGCCGCGGCCCGGGCGGGCGCGCCGCTGGGCCATGATTTCTGCGCCATCAACCTCAGCGACAACCTCAAGCCCTGGGCCGTGATCGAGAAACGCCTGCGGCTGGCCGCGCAGGCCGATTTCGCAATGGCCTTTTACAATCCCCGCTCGAAGTCGCGGCCTGAAGGCTTTGTAAAGACGCTGGAAATCCTACGGCAGGAATGCGAGCCCGAGCGTCTGATCCTGTTCGCTCGCGCCGTATCGCGCCCAGACGAGGCGATCCGCATCGCGACCCTGGCCGAGGCAACGCCCGACATGGCCGACATGCAGACGGTGGTGATCGTCGGCTCGTCGCTGACCCGCGTCATCGACCGGCCCATCGGCCCCATCGTCTATACTCCAAGGTCCACGCCGGAATGAGCCAGCCAGTCCAGAACCTGCGGCACGCTTGTCAACTCGACCCGGCGGGGCAGCCTGGGCCGGTCGATCATCAGCACCGGGATGCCCAACGCTCGCGCGGCGTCCAGCTTGGCGCGGGCCCCGGTGCCGCCAGCGTTCTTGGACACCACCAGTTCGGTTCGGTGCCAGCGCATCAGCGCCGTGTCGTCCTGAACGGAGAACGGCCCGCGCGACACGACGACCTCGCAATCGGCAAAGGGCAACGCGCCGGGTTCATCGACCAGCCGCAGAAGATAGTGATGCTGGGGCTGCGCCGCGAAATCATCAAGATGCATGCGCCCCACCGCAAGGAACACCCGACGCGGCGGCCCGGCCAGCGCGGCAACGGCGCTGGCGATGTCGGGCACGCGTTGCCACCGGTCGCCGGGCGCGGCCGTCCATTCCGCGCGGGTCAGCGCGGCCAGCGGCGTCTGCGTTTGCTGGCAGGCGGCGATGGCATTGCGGCTCATCTGCGCGGCAAAGGGATGGGTCGCGTCGATCACATGGGTCACGCCGGTGTCGCGGATATGACGCGCCAGACCCTCGGGCCCGCCAAAGCCACCCACGCGCGTGGGCAGCGGTTGCGGCCGCGGGTTGTCGACCCGGCCCGCATAGGAATAGGTTGCCGCCACACCCAAATCCGCCACGGCGCGGGCCAATGCGTTGGCCTCGGTCGTGCCGCCAAGGATCAGGAGGTTGGGCATGTCTGAAACTCCGTGGCTGACCATTCTGGGCCTGGGCGAGGATGGACTGGATGGACTGTCGGCCGCAAGCCGTCAAGAGTTGGAGCGTGCCGAGGTCATCATGGGCCCGCCCCGGCACCTGTCACTGGTTCCCGAAACCGGCGCCGAACGCATTGCGTGGCCTGTGCCGTTCGCTGACGGGCTGCCTATCCTGCAGGGGCTGAAGGGTCGGCGCACAGTGGTGCTGGCCTCGGGTGATCCGTTCTGGTTTGGCTCCGGGTCGGTGATCGCGCGCAATTTCGCCCCCGAAGACTGGGTGGCACGGCCGGGGCAGTCGACCTTCTCGCTGGCGGCCGCGCGGTTGGGCTGGCCGTTAGAAAGCACTGCCACCTTCGGTCTGCACGCCGCCCCCCTGACCCGCCTGCGTCCGCATCTGTCCCGCGGCCTGCGCGCCATCATCTTGCTGCGCGACGGTGCCGCGGTGGCCGAGTTGGCCCGCTATCTGACCGAGACCGGGTTCGACGATACGACCCTGCACGTGATGGAGGCCCTCGGCGGCCCTCGGGAACGCGCGCGCAGCATGCCCCTGACCGAAGCCCTGCTGGGTTCGTTCGAGCATCCGGTCTGCGTTGCGCTCGAGGTTTCGGGCGACGGGCGTGCGCTGCCGTTGGCCTCGGGCAAACCCGACGAGATCTTCGAAACCGATGGGCAGATCACCAAACGGCCGGTGCGCGCGCTGACCCTGTCGGCGCTGGCGCCCGCTCGGGGCGAGCATCTGTGGGACATCGGCGGCGGCAGCGGCTCGATCGGCATCGAGTGGCTGATGTGCGACCCGTCCCTGACCGCCACCACGATCGAGCCGCGCGCAGACCGCGCCGCGCGCATCCGCACCAATGCCGACGCGCTGGGACAGGATCGGTTGCAGATCATCCATGGCCGGGCGCCTGACGCGCTGGACGGCCTACCCTTGCCTGACGTGGTGTTCATCGGCGGCGGGCTGAGCGACGCGCTGCTGGACTGGCTTGCGGCCAACCTGCCCTCGGACACCCGGCTGGTGGCCAACGCCGTGACACTGGAAAGCGAAGCAGTGCTGAGCCAATGGCACGCCAAGCTGGGCGGCGACCTGCTGCGGATCGAGCTGGCGCAGGCGGGCGACCTCGGCCCCCGGCGTGGCTGGAAATCGGCCTATCCGGTCGTTCAGTGGAGCGTGACCCTATGATCGTAGCCGGGCTTGGGTTTTCGTCCACCGCGACCTGCGCCAGCCTGCGGGCCGCGTTCGACCGCGCCACCGCCGGGCACGCGGTGGACGTGCTGGCCACCGCCGCCGACAAAGCCGGCCACCCGGCGCTGGCCGAATTTGCCGCCGCCTGCGCCCTGCCCCTGCATTTCGCGGACCCGGCCGATCTGGCCGGGCAACGCACCCTCACCTGCTCGCCCCGCAGCCGCGCCAGTCATGGCACCGGCAGCGTGGCCGAAGCTTCCGCCCTTGCCGCCGCCGGACCGGGCGCGCGGCTGCTTTCACCCCGACAGATCTCGGACGACCGGCTTGCCACCTGCGCGGTCGCCATCGGAGGACAGACATGACCGTTCATTTTATCGGCGCCGGACCGGGCGCCGCCGACCTTCTGACCCTGCGCGGACGCGACATCATCGCCGCTTGCCCGGTGTGCCTGTATGCCGGGTCGCTTGTGCCCGAGGAGATCCTGGCGCACTGCCCCGAAGGCGCGCGCATCATGAACACCGCGCCGATGGATCTGGATCAGATCATGGCTGAAATCAAAACCGCCCATGACGCCGGTCAGGACGTGGCCCGCCTGCATTCGGGCGACCTGTCGGTCTGGTCGGCGATGGGCGAACAGATCCGACGCCTGAAACAGATGGGCATTCCCGTCAGCGTGACCCCCGGCGTTCCGTCCTTTGCCGCCGCCGCGGCCGCTTTGGGCACCGAACTGACCCTGCCCGGGCTGGCACAATCGGTGGTGCTGACGCGGACCCCGGGGCGCGCCTCGTCCATGCCCGAGGGCGAAACGCTGGAAAACTTCGCCCGCACTGGCGCCACACTGGCCATCCACCTGTCGATCGGCAATCTGGACAAGGTAGTGGCTGACCTGACCCCCGCATATGGCGCCGATTGCCCCGTGGCCGTGGTGTACCGCGCCAGCTGGCCGGACGAGCGGATCGTCCGCGCCACCCTGGGCACGTTGAAGGAATCGCTGGACGAGCGCATCTCGCGCACCGCGCTGATCCTGGTCGGGCCGGCGCTGGCCGGTGAAGGATTCGACGAAAGCTGTTTGTATTCAAAGACCTATGACCGCCGTTACCGCCCACAAAGCGCCGACAGCCCGTGGTCGAGCTGGAGTCACGGAGATGACTAACCCGCCCGGACTGCTGATCTCGGCCCCATCCTCGGGGACGGGCAAGACCACGGTGATGCTGGGCCTGCTGCGCGCGCTGGCCGAGGACGGGCTGACCGTGCAACCCTTCAAGAGCGGGCCGGACTACATCGACCCGGCCTTTCACCGGGCGGCGGCGGGGCGGGCCTCGTTCAACCTGGACAGCTGGGCGATGGGCGCGCCATTACTGGGCGCGATTGCAGCGCAGGCCAAAGGCGCCGACATCGTTGTCGCCGAAGGATCGATGGGCCTGTTCGATGGCGTCGCCAAGCCGGGCGAACTGGGCCATGGGTCCAGCGCCGAAACCGCGCTGCGCATGGGTTGGCCCGTGGTTCTGGTGCTGGATGTGGGCGGTCAGGCTCAGTCGGCTGCGGCCACGGCGCTGGGGTTTCGGATGTACAACCCCGACCTGCCCTTTGCTGGCGTGATCCTGAACCGCTGCGCCAGCCAGCGCCACGAACGCCTGACCCGCCTAGGGATGGAGCGCGCGGGCCTGCCGGTTCTGGGCGTTTTGCCCCGGCGCGGCGACCTGACCCTGCCCGAGCGGCATCTGGGCCTGATCCAAGCGGTCGAGCACCCCGATCTGGAAAGCGCGATTGCCGGATACGCGGCCTTCCTGCGCGCGCATGTGGATCTGGAGGCGATCAAGCGGGCGGCCTCCTCGGGCCCGATGGGGCCGTCGTCGGCCGCGCTGCCGCACCCTCCGGCGCAACGGATCGCGCTGGCCCAAGACGCGGCATTTTCCTTTACCTACCCGCATCTTCTGGAAGGCTGGCGAGCGGCCGGGGCCGAGATCCTGCCGTTTTCTCCGCTGGCGGACGAGGCCCCGGCCCCGGATGCCGATCTGGTCTGGTTGCCCGGCGGGTACCCCGAACTGCACGCCGGAACCCTGGCTGCGGCAGAGCGGTTCCTGACCGGCTTGCGCAAACATGCCGAAACGCAGCCCGTGCATGGCGAATGCGGCGGCTACATGGCCTTGGGCCAAGGGCTGATCGACAAGGACGGCACCCGCCACCGGATGGCCGGGCTGCTGGGCCTGGTCACTTCGTACGAAAAGCGCAAATTCAACCTGGGCTATCGCCGGGCCGAGTTGCTGGCCGACATGCCCGGATTCTCTGCTGGAACCGCGCTGCGGGGGCACGAGTTCCACTATTCTTCGATCGTCGAGCAGCCCGATGCGCCCCTGGCACGGGTTTTTGACGCCGAAGGCGCCGAAGGCCCACAGACCGGATCGCTCCGCGGGCATGTCACCGGTACGTTCTTCCATCTGATCGCAGAGGCCAGCGCATGAACGGTTTCGTTTCCTTCATCGGGTCCGGTCCCGGCGACCCAGAGTTGTTGACCCTCAAAGCCGTGGACCGGCTACAAAAGGCCGACGCGGTGCTGTTCGACGATCTCAGCAGCGGGCCGATCCTGAGCCATGCGCGCAAAGAGGCCGACCTTGTGGGCGTGGGTAAGCGCGCCGGGCGGCCCTCGCCCAAGCAGGACCACGTCAGCCGCCTACTGGTGGAGTACGCCCAGACCGGCCAACGAATCGTGCGGCTGAAATCGGGCGATGGCGGCCTGTTCGGGCGGCTCGAAGAGGAACTGGTGGCCCTGCGCGCCGCCGGGATCGCATACGAGATCATTCCGGGCATCCCCTCGGCGATTGCCGCGGCTGCCGCGGCAGGCATCCCGCTGACCCGGCGCCTGACCGCGCGGCGGGTGCAATTCGTCACCGGCCACGATGTCAGCGGCAAGCTGCCCGAGGACCTGAACCTGCCCGCGCTGGCCGACCCGAGCGCGACGACGGTGGTGTTCATGGGCAAGCGCACCTTTCCCATGCTGGCACGGGTTCTGCACACGCATGGGCTTCCGCTGGACACCCCTGCGCTAATGGCCGAATCGGTTTCGACGCCTCAGCAATCGTTGCACCGGTCCACCGTCGGCGCCCTGGCCGAGCGCCTAAACTCCGAGATCGGTACCGCGCCGGCGCTGATCCTCTATGGTCCGCTGGCGGAGAGCGACGATGATTGATCTGGTCTTGGTCGGGATCGGCACCGGCAACCCCGATCATGTGACGCTTCAGGGCGCGCAGGCGATCCGCGCCGCCGATCTGATCCTGATCCCGCGTAAGGGCGCCAACAAGGCCGATCTGGCGGGGGTGCGCGAGGAAATCATCCGCAAGGTCACCGACACACCGCCCCAAATTGCCTATTTCGACATCCCCGAGCGCCGGTCACAGGACGGCTACCTGCGCGGCGTGGATGAATGGCACGACGCAATCGCCCTGCGCTGGCAGGAGGCGATGGCTCGGCACCCCGAGGCACGCACCGTCGCCCTGCTGATCTGGGGCGACCCGTCGCTCTATGACAGTTCGCTGCGAATCGCGGCGCGGCTGGACCCGCAGCCAAACACCACCGTGATCCCAGGCATCACGGCGCTGCAGGCGCTGACGGCGGCCCATGCCATGCCCATCAACGAGATCGGCGCGCCTTATCTGGTCACCACCGGCCGGCGCATCCGCGACGAGGGCTGGCCCAGAGACGCGCATACGGTTGCGGTGATGCTGGATGGCGCGTGTTCGTTCCAGACGCTGAACATGGCCGATTTTGACATCTGGTGGGGGGCTTACGTGGGTATGCCCGAGCAGATCCTGATCAAGGGTCCACTGGCCGATGTGGCCGACGAGATTCTGCGCACGCGCACCGAAGCCCGCGCCCGGCACGGGTGGATCATGGATATCTATGTCCTCAAAAAGCGCGGGATTTGACGCGAAAGGTCGCAAATGGCGATTGCGCCATAGCGGCATTCACGTCTAAATGGACGGGTCTGGTCCTGCCGGAGACATCCGGATGCTAAGAGGGAATTTGGTGCGGCCTGCGCGCAGGTCAAATCCAAAGCCGCCCCCGCGACTGTAAGCGGTGAGCCCTGTTCAACCAGCCACTCCCGATCCGTTCGGGGGGAAGGCGAACAGAGGCGCTGACCCGCAAGCCAGGAGACCTGCCAGGCGAACAATGAAACACCGGCCGTCGGGTGCGGCGGCACAGGAGGACAGAAAATGACGACACAAACGCAAACCGCATCAACGGTACGCGCCGGCATGCTTTCGGCAGTGTTCGCGGCGGCCTTGGGCCTGGGGATTATTACCGTGGCCGGTCACGTTCAGGCATCGGCGCTGCATGACGCCGCCCATGACGTGCGCCACGCAACCGGCTTCCCCTGCCACTGAACCAATGTTCAGCCGCATTCTGACCAGCGCGTTGTTCGCTGGTGCCGCAGCCGGGTTGATCGTCGCCCTGCTGCAGTTGCTATTCGTGCAGCCCGTGTTGCTACACGCTGAACTCTATGAATCCGGGGAGTTGGTGCATTTCGGGGCCGAGGCCGTGTCGGCCCATCCCGAGCTGCCGGGCATGTTCTCGGACTTGCCCCGCGATGGGCTGAGCGTGGTGTTCACCATGCTGACCTATACCGGCTATGCGCTGGTTTTGGTCGCCCTGATGTCGCTGGCCGAGGCGCTGGGCCACCCGGTTGACGGGCGCACGGGCGTGTTGTGGGGCCTGGCCGGTTTCATCGCCTTTCATCTGGCGCCGGGTTTCACCCTGGCCCCTGAGGTTCCGGGCGTAGCCGCAGCCGATGTGTTCGCGCGGCAAATCTGGTGGTGGGCAACCGTCGCGGCTGCCGTGGTGGCGCTGTGGCTGATCGCCTTTGGTGGCAACATCGTCAGCTATCTGGTCGCGGCCGTGCTGCTGATGGCCCCGCACCTGATCGGCGCGCCGGAACCCGACGTGTTCACCGGGCCGGTTCCGACCGAGATCGGGGCCCTGTTCGCCGCGCGCGCCTTCGGCGTGGGTCTTGCGGCCTGGGTGCTGCTGGGTGCTTTTGCCGGGTATTTCTGGCAAAGCGAGGGCAAGCGCGTCGAAGCCGCGGCCTGATCCCCGAAATCCCACGATCCGCCGGCGACCAACTGGCGGATCATCTGCTTTTCAAGGAAACAAGATGACACGCTCGCTTGCACTATTTGCGATCGGTCTGGTCTTTGGCGGGGGCGCCGGGTTCGTGCTGGCCGCAGCCAACGGCGTCACCTTCGACGGTCACGACCATACCGACCCCGCTCAACACGGCGGCCATCACGTCGAGGCCACGGCCCATGATCACAGCACCGCCATCAACCTGCCCGCCGGACCGGATGCGCCGGGGCTGGAGATCGCCGTCACCCCTGACCCGATGGCGGGTTGGAACCTGCATGTGGTGCCAAAGAACTTCCACTTCTCTCCGGAGAACGCCTCATTGGCGGACAGGCCTGGCGAAGGCCATGCGCATGTCTATGTGAACGGCGTCAAGCTAGCGCGGCTTTATGGTAACTGGATGCACCTTCCGGACCTGCCCAAGGGAGAAGCCACCATTGAGGTCTCGCTGAACGCCAACAGCCACAGCCCGCTCGCCGTGGATGGGGTGCCTGTCAGCGCCTCGGTCACGGTTCAGGTGGACTGAAGCGCAGGGATCCGCGCCCGCAGACACAAGCGAAGCCGCCCGCACGGCCGGGCGTCCTCGATCCAGCCATTCGGGCTGTTCAGAATGGTCCGGCAGGTCGCCGCAATGTCATCGGCATCGGCAACCGGATCGATCCCCGAAAACACGTAAGACGCCAAGCTTTCCCCCTGAATCGCCACCACGGTCGGTTCATTGCAGCCACTGAAACAGGCGTGCTCGGCGATCTCGACCTGCCCGTCCAGTCCCGCAGCGCGCAGGGCTTCCAATACGGCCTGTCGCTCGGCCGGCTGGTCGCGCTCGCCCGCGCAGCTGCTGCAGATCAAAACACGCATGCCCCTCGCCTGCCTTTTCCGTTTCACACTGTCGCTTGTGCGGGTTTCGCACCCCCGGCGCAAGCCCGCCGCCCACGATATTGTGACTGTACGCATGCAGGATTTCGGGAAGACTTGGGCCACCCACGACCTGGAGAGCCCGTGATGAAACCTCTTTTGTTTTTCCTCGGCCTGCTGGCGCTTCCCGCGCTGGCGGCCGATATCGAACCCCGGCCCGGTTGGGCCGTCTACCCGACAGCCAAGGCCCATGACGCGCTGGTGGCCGACACGATCGCAGCGGTCAAGGCAAACGGGATGGCCGTGGTCACCCAGGCCGGGCCGACCAAGGCCGCCGCCGCGCGCGGCATCACCATTCCTGGCAACCGGGTGATCGGCGTCTTCAACAACGACTATGCGGTGCGGGTTCTGGAACAATCGGTGCCCGCGATGATCGAGGCGCCGATCCGCCTGTATGTCACGGAAAACGAGGACGGAACCGCTACGCTGTCCTACAAGACGCCCAGCCTGGTCTTTACCCCTTACACCGATGGCACCGGCGCCCTGACCGCGATCGCCGCAGAGTTGGACGCCAAGTTCGCCGCCATCGCCGAGATGGCTGTCAATTAGTCACACTGACGTGATGCGGCTTGCGCCGGCCCGGAACCTCCGCAATCTGCTGCGCAACGGAACTTACGGAGCTTGTTCGATGCAGGACCTGTCCCCCCGCGCTGCGGACCTTCTGGCGAAACGGCTGTACGAGGCCGGGTGCCGCCACGCTTTCGGCATGCCCGGGGGCGAGGTATTGACCTTGGTCGATGCGCTGGAAAAGGCCGGGATCACCTTTCACCTGACCAAGCACGAAAACTCCGCTGGTTTCATGGCCGAGGCGGTGCACCACCGCGACGGCGCGCCAGCGATTCTGGTGGCGACTCTGGGGCCGGGGGCAATGAACGGCATCAATGTCGTGGCCAACGCGCTGCAGGATCGGGTGCCGATGATCGTGCTGACCGGCTGCGTCGATGCCGACGAGGCGCTGACCTATACCCATCAGGTCATGGATCACGCGCAGGTCTATCGCTCGATCACCAAGGGCACGTTCACCCTGACGGCCATGGGCGCCGACATCATCGCCGACAAGGCCGTGTCGCTGGCCACCCAGCCGCGACCGGGGCCGGTGCATATCGACGTGCCGATTTCCGTCGCCGATACCCGGGTGTCGGTCACCAAACGCCGACGGCTGACCCGGGCCGCCCGCGTCGCGCCCGAGGGGACATGCCTGGAGAAGGCCCGCCGCTGGGTGGCCGAGGCCGAGCGTCCGCTGGCGATCATCGGGCTGGACGTGCTGTATGACGACTCGCGCAGCGTTGTGCGGGCGTTTCTGGAACATTTCGGCATCCCGTTCGTCACGACCTACAAGGCCAAGGGCGTGGTGCCCGAGGATCACCCGCTGTGCCTGGGCGGTGCGGGCCTGTCGCCCCTGGCCGACACGCTCCTTGTGCCGCTGGTCGAACAGGCCGACCTGATCCTGTGTCTGGGCTACGACCCGATCGAGATGCGCCCAGGTTGGCGCGAGATCTGGGACCCGGACGAGAAACGCGTGATCGACATCTCGGCCGTAGCGAATGACCACTACATGCACCAGGCGGGGCTGAACCTGGTGGCCGATACCGGCGCCACGCTTGAGGCGATCGCCAAGGGCAACCCTGCACGACCGACTTGGCCCCAAGGCCAACCGGCGCAGGTCAAGGCCGCATTGGCTGCGGCCTTTCCGACCGATGACGACTGGGGCCCCGCCGCCGTGATCGCCGAGGCCCGCGACACCCTGCCCCCCGAAACACTGGCCACCGCCGACAGCGGCGCGCACCGCATCCTCCTTAGCCAGATGTGGCGATGCTCCGAAGCGCGCGGCCTGATCCAGTCGTCGGCGCTGTGCACGATGGGTTGCGCCGTTCCAATGGCGATCGGCTTGAAACTGGCCGAACCAGACCGACCGGTGATCAGTTTTTCCGGCGATGCCGGGTTCCTGATGGTGGCCGGTGAGTTGTCGACCGCCGCAGAAATGGGCGGAAACCCGATCTTTCTGGTCTTTGTCGATGCCAGCCTGGCACTGATCGAATTGAAACAACGCCAGCGCCAGATGGGCAACCGGGGCGTAGATTTCGACCGGCATGACTATGCCGCGATGGGCCGGGCGTTCGGCGGCAACGGCCACACCGTGCGCAACCGCGCCGAACTGCGGGCGGCGCTGAAGGCCGCGATGGCCGCCGACACGTTCACCGTGATCGCCGCCGAGATCGACCGCGGAGGCTATGATGGCCGCATCTGAAGGGCCGCTGAAGGGCGTCAAGGTTCTGGATCTGTCGCGCATTCTGGCCGGCCCGACCTGTACGCAGCTGCTGGGCGATCTAGGCGCTAGCGTGATCAAGGTGGAAAATCCGGCCACCGGTGGCGACGACACCCGCCAGTGGGGGCCGCCCTATGTCACCGATGCGGATGGCAACCCGACCGATCTGAGCGCCTATTTCATGGCCGCGAACCGCAACAAGAAGTCCGTCGCCATCGATATCGCCACGCCAGAGGGGCAGGAACAGATCCGGCGGCTGGCTTCCCATGCCGACATCTTCATAGAAAACTTCAAACCCGGCGGGCTGGCCAAATACGGGCTGGACCATGAAACCCTCTCGCGCGACTTTCCGGGGCTGATCTACTGTTCGATCTCGGGCTACGGCCAGACCGGCCCGAACGCGGCCAAGCCTGGCTATGACCTGATGGCGCAGGGCTATGGCGGGATCATGTCGCTGACGGGCGAACCGGACGGAGCCCCGATGAAAGTGGGCGTGGGCATCGCCGACGTAATGTGCGGCATGTACGCGATCGTCGGCATTCTGGCGGCGCTGCGCCACCGGGATCAAACCGGCGAAGGCCAGCAGATCGACATCGCACTGGTCGACAGCCAGATCGCATGGCTGATCAACGAGGGCGTGAATTATCTGACCTCGGGCCAGGTTCCACAGCGGCGCGGCAATGGGCACCCCAACATCGTGCCCTACGATGTTTATGAAACCGCCGACGGCCACGTCATTCTGGCCGTGGGAAATGACAGCCAGTTCCGGCGCTTCTGCGGCTTTCTGAACCTCGATCACCTGCCCGACGATGCGCGGTTCGCCACCAACCCGGCCCGGCTGGAACACCGCGATGCCCTGAACGCGGTACTGCGGCCCGCGCTGCAGCGGCTGGACACCAAGGCCGTCATCGATGGCCTCGAGGCGCTGAAAGTGCCGGTCGGCCCGGTTCAGACGCTGGATCAGGTCTTTGCCTCGGACCAGGTGGCCGCGCGGCAGATGCAGATCGACATGCAGGCCGGCCCCGCCCCCGTCAGTCTGATCGGAAACCCGCTGAAGCTGTCCCGCACGCCCGTGACCTATCGAACGGCACCTCCGACCTTTGGGGCGGATACCCAAGCCGTCCTGGACGCGGACGACCCGTTCGAGGCATGACCAGGAACTGCCTTGATCGGGCATATGTGGGGCCATCGCCCCGACGATCACACTGAACTGGGCGCAAATTTGGACAACGGAAGTTTGGCGCGGCTCTGTGCGGCCCTTCTTGGACCAGAGCTTGCCGGTTTCAGCCAAAGTCCGCCAACACGATTTCCACGTTTGCAGCGTCGAGCGCCGCGCGCAACGGCCCCGTCGGCGCGGTATCGACCACGACGCTGTCCAAATCGGCCAGCGCGCCGGCGCGGACCAAACCCTTGCAGCCGAATTTCTGCGCATCGATCAGCAGGTGCCTGTTGGCCGCGCGCTGCAGCATCGTCCTCTTGATCGCCGCAAAGCCGCTGATCGCCTCCGACACCCCCTCGTCGGTCAGGCCCGTCGCGCCGATCAGGCAGCGATCGACATTGAACCGCGAGAGATACTCGAGCGTATCGGCGCCGATCACGGCCGATTCAGCCGGCAGGAATTCCCCCGGACAGAGGATCACGTCGGCCGCGCTGTCACCCAGCGCTGCGGCGACCGGAATCGAGTTCGTTATCACCGTACAAGACCGCCCCTGCAACGCCAGAGCGCGGGCCAGTTGAATCGTTGTTGACCCGGAGTCGATCATTACCGTGTCGCCCTCCTGCACCAGCGCAGCCGCCGTTTCCCCGATACGCGTACGCTCGGCGGCACGGGCGGCCGTACGCTCGTCAAGGCTGGGGTAATGGCCTTGCGACGCGGTCGAGGCCCCGCCATGCGCGCGCGCCAGCAGGCCATCCTTGGCGAGGGCGTCAAAATCCCGCCGGACGGTCTCGGTCGAGACGTTGAAGCTGCGGGCCAGATCGCTGATCCGGACATGCGGCCGCAATTTCAGCTCGAGCAGGATCTGTCGCCGCCGGTCTGATTTCTTCAGCCGGTCCTTTCCCTTCCTGGCGTCTTTCTGTTTTGCCTTGGTGTTTGACATCTTGAACTCCGGCCCGGTCAACATGGCAAAACTGTGGGCTTTCCAGCATTTTTGCAAATATTTTGTTGCAAAACCCTCAAATTGGTGGTGACACTTGCCAAACTTCGAGAATACAAACGCGGTTGGTCAACAATGCGCCACCAAAGACTGAAGCGGGCGACTTCCACATGATCGTACTTGCCACACATCTCGCGGCGGCGGTGGCGCTGCTGTTGTGGTCAGTCCGGCTGATCCGAACGGGCATCGAACGCGCCTTTCTGCCGGAACTGAAGCGTGGGCTGAAAACCTTGTCCGAACGCAAGCTGTCGGCCGCACTTGGCGGCAGCCTGACGGCCATGCTGATGCAAAGCGCGACTGCGGTGGCCCTGATCGGCGCGGGATTCGCCGTATCGGGGATGTTGGCGGCGCAATCGGCTCTGGCCTTGATTCTGGGGGCCGAGTTGGGCTCGGCCTTGATGACGCAGGTTCTGTTCCTGCCGGTCGAGGCGGTGATACCCTTTGCCTTGCTTGCGGGCGTGGTCACCTTCTTGAAGGCGCAGCGCCGCAAGACCAAACAGGTCGGCCGCATCGTGATCGGATTTGCCCTGGTGCTGCTGTCGCTTGGCATGATCCGCGAGGCCACCGCGTCGATCGGGGCCAACCCGATCGTCCAGAGCATTGCCGCCTATTTTGAGAACGATCTGCTCAGCGCCTATGTGATCGGCGCATTGCTGGCCTGGGTGATGCATTCCAGCCTGGCCTCGGTACTGACGTTCGCAACTTTCACTGCATCGGGACTGATCGCCGCCCCGGTCGCGGCCGCACTGGTGATCGGGGCCAATCTGGGCGGAGCGGTGATTCCGGTAGCCCTGCTGTGGGGACACGAGCGCCCGGCCAGGCTGGTGGTTCTGTCGAACCTCGTGGCACGTGCGGGTCTGACGCTGGTTGCCCTGACACTGCTGCTGGCCGGGATACTGAACATGGACATGCTCGCTGCTGCGCCGGGCCAGCAGGTTGTCCTGCTGCATATCCTGCTGAACGCCATCCTTCTGGTGGTCGCACTGCCGCTGACCGAACCTCTGGTTGCATTGGTCGACAGGTTTCTGCCGCGCCACGCGGCGTCAACCACCGAAAGCGTTTCGGCGCTGGATCCCGGCGCCCTCGACCACCCGCCTCTGGCAATGGCCTGCGCACAGCGCGAGCTGCTGCGTATGGCAGAAACGGTGCAGGCCATGCTGGTGCCGGTGGTTCAACTGTTTCGGAACTGGAATCCGGAACTAGTCCGGGTGATCCAGCTGCGCGAGGACGACGTCGACCGGATGCACTTCGCCATCAAGATCTACATCTCGCGCATGCGCGAAAACGACCTGACGCCGGAGCAGGAAAAGAAATCGCTGGGCATTGTGGCCACGGCCAACAACCTGGAAGAGGCCGCCGACCGGCTCGCGGTCAACCTGGTGGCGGTGGCGCAAAAACTGGCCGACGAAGCGTTGACCTTTTCCAAGGAAGGGTTGGCCGACATCGAACATTTCCACGATCAGGTCGTTACGAACGGCCAGTTGGCGCTAAGCGTTCTGACAACCGGCGACGCCGAGGCCGCTCGTCAGTTGGTGGCCGAGAAGGACCGGATCCGGATCGAGGAACAGAACCTGCAGGAACGGCACCTGAAACGTCTGCAGAACGGCGCGGCGGCCAGCATTGAAACCACGAACATCCATCAAGAAACACTGCGCCTGCTCAAGCAGGTGAACGCGGCCCTCGCCTTCGTGGCCTATCCGATCGCCGAGGAAACCGGTGATCTGCTGGGCAGCCGACTGGCCCGCCCCCGCAAGATCGGAGGCGCATCCTGAAGGAAGCGGACTGAAACAAAGCGGCGCAAGACCGTGTGAGGACGAGTACGAGGCGGCCAACCCGGCCACCGACATGCAACTGGGAGGAAAGACATGAAACGACTCACACTGACATTCGCAGGTTCACTCGTGGCCCTGACCACCTCGGTCTCGGCCTCCTACGCGGACAAGCTGACCCTGTACTGCTCGGCGCAGGAAGACTGGTGCCAGCTGATGGCGCGCAGCTTCGAGGACGCCACCGGCATCGATGTCAACATGACCCGCAAATCCTCGGGCGAGACCTTTGCCCAGATCCGCGCCGAGGCGTCCAACCCCAAGGGCGACGTGTGGTGGGGCGGTACGGGTGATCCGCACTTGCAGGCCGCAGAAGAGGGCCTGACGATGGAGTATCTCTCGCCCATGCGCGACCAGTTGCATGACTGGGCGCTCGCGCAGGCCGAAAGTGCCGGAAACCGGACGATCGGCATCTATTCGGGCGCGCTGGGCTATGGCTACAACACCGAGTTGCTGGCAGCCAACAACCTGGCCGAGCCGTCCTGCTGGAAGGATCTGCTGAAGCCCGAATACAAGGGCCATATCCAGATGGCGAACCCGAACTCGTCGGGGACCGCCTACACGACGCTGGCCTCGATGGTGCAGATCTTCGGCGAGGACGAAGGGTTCGACTTCATGAAGGGCCTGCACAAGAACATCAATCAATACACCAAATCGGGCTCGGCCCCGATCAAGGCGGCGGCCCGTGGCGAGACGACCATCGGGATCGTCTTCATGCATGACGCGGTAAAACAAGCCGTGGCGGGCTTTCCCATCCAGGTGGTCGCCCCGTGCGAAGGCACCGGCTACGAGATCGGGTCGATGTCGATCATCGACGGCGCCCGCAACGTCGAAGAAGCCAAGAAATTCTATGACTGGGCCTTGAGCGCTGAGGCGCAGAACCTGGCGCTCGAGGTCAACGCTTTTCAAGTACCGTCGAACAAGGCGGCCAAGACCTCGGACAGCGCGCCGGACATGAGCCAGATCAAGCTGATCGACTATGATTTCAAGAAATACGGCTCGTCCGACGAACGCAAACGCCTGCTGCAGAAATGGGACGAAGAGGTTTCGGTTCTGCCGCAGTAAATGACGCGTTCCACCACAAAAACGGCCCATTCGGTGCTGATCTTCTGGATCGCCGCCGGGTGGGTCGGCTATTGCCTGCTGCCGTGGTACATGGTCGAGGACGGCTTCTGGTCGTTCCACTGGCTGGTCGATGGCTATCCGTTTGACGACGACTATGCCCCTGCGGCCTTTCTGATTGCACAGGGCAAGAAGCTTTGGCTGGCGCCGATGGTCCTTGCGCTGGCCTTGCCACTGCTGGCGCTGGGCCGGCCGAAATCCGACCCGCTGCACGCCCGCATCCTGATCCTGTCGGGGGCGTTCGGCTTTGCCTGGCTGATCGCGCAGGGGTTCGGCATCGGCATCCGTGGGTTCAACTTCGACTGGCTCACCGCCCTGTTCGGAGAGCTGGGCGACCGGCAGTTCGGCATGGGCTATGGCGCGATGATCTGCGCCTCGAGCTTTCTGTTTTTGCTGACCCAAGGGATCGCCGCGCGCGGCGCCGTGAACGGAGACGTGTTCGTCGTCAGCGCCATCGGCGGCGTCATCACCATCGTCACCGCCTTTGTCTTCTTCCCGATCGCCAGAATGCTGTTTGCCGCCTTCGTGACCGAGGACGGGGCCTATTCGGTGGCGGTCTTCTTCTCGAAATTCTTCGACGACCGGCTGTGGGGGCTAGGGTGCCTATGGGGCGCGAAATGCGGTGCGGCCTGGAATTCGCTGGTGCTGGCGGTTCTGGTCGGGCTGCTTACCACCGCGTTGGGCCTGTGTTTCGCGCTGGTCGTCACCCGGTCGGGCTTTCGCTACAAACGAGCGCTGCGCGCCCTGACGGTGCTGCCTATCATCACCCCGCCCTTCGTGATCGGACTGGCGCTGATCCTGCTGTTCGGCCTGTCCGGATCGGTAACGCGCTTCGTCGCCGATCTGTTCGGCACCCAGCCCACGCGCTGGCTGTACGGGATGCCCGGCATCCTGATCGCACAGACCCTTGCCTTCACGCCCATCGCCTTCCTGGTGCTGATCGGCGTGGTCGAGGGTGTCTCGCCCTCGATGGAGGAGGCCGCACAGACCTTGCGGGCCAACCGGTGGCAGACCTTCAGAACCGTCTCGCTGCCCTTGATGCGACCGGGCCTGGCGAACGCCTTCCTGCTGGGCTTCATCGAGAGCATGGCCGATTTCGGCAACCCGCTGGTTCTTGGCGGCAATTTCGACGTGCTGTCGACCGAGATCTTCTTTGCCATCGTCGGCGCCCAGTACGATCAGGGCCGCGCGGCGGTGCTGGCGATGGTGCTTTTGTTCTTTACCCTGTCGGCCTTCTACGCTCAGCGCGTGTGGCTGGGCAAGAAAAGCTATACCACCGTGACCGGCAAGGGCGATTCCGGTGTGCATCCGCTGATGCCCACGGGCCTGTCGATCCCGGTAGCGGTAATCGCGCTGGGCTGGGCGCTGTTCACGGTAGTCGTCTATGCGATGATCGTCTATGGCAGCGTGGTCGAGCTGTGGGGGGTCAACAACACGCTGACCTTCAAGCACTACGTCACCGCCTTCTCGGTGCGGCTGGATGCGGAAGGCATCCGCTGGACCGGCGCCGCCTGGGACAGTTTCTGGACCACCATAACCATCGCCGCCATCGCCGCCCCGCTGACCGCCGCCGTGGGTCTGGTGACGGCCTACCTTCTGACCCGGCAGAATTTTGCGGGCAAGAACGCCTTCGAATTCGGCACCATGCTGTCCTTTGCCATTCCCGGCACGGTGATCGGCGTCAGTTATATTCTGGCGTTCAACGTGCCCCCGATCGAGATCACGGGAACCGGTGTCATCCTGGTGGTCAGCTTCATCTTTCGCAACATGCCGGTGGGTGTGCGCGCCGGCATCGCCAGCATGTCACAGCTGGACCGCAGCCTGGATGAATCCTCGCTGACGCTGGGGGCGAATTCCTGGCAGACCTTCCGGCGGGTCATCCTGCCGCTGCTGCGGCCGGCGATCCTGGCTGCGCTGGTCTACAGCTTCGTCCGCGCGATGACCGCCATCTCGGCCGTGATCTTCCTGGTCAGTGCCGAATATGACATGGCCACCAGCTATATCATCGGGCGGGTCGAGAACAACGATTATGGCCTGGCCATCGCTTATTCCACGACCCTGATCTTCGTGATGCTAGCGGCGGTCGGGCTGCTGCAACTTCTGGTGGGCCGGGTCCGCATCGGGCGGCGCACAGTGCACGAAACGGAGACATTGCCATGACCGACACTCATATCGGCTCGAAGGCCGCCCCGGTCCGCTTTGAACGCGTGTCCAAGGTTTTCGGAAAGGATGTCGTCGCCGTCGACGCCATCGACCTGCATGTCGAAGCGGGCAAGCTGGTCACGTTGCTGGGTCCGTCGGGCTGCGGCAAGACCACGACCCTGCGCATGATCGCGGGGCTCGAGATGGCCAGTTCGGGCCGCATCCTTATCGGCGACCGCGACGTGACAAAGCTACCGGCGACCGACCGCGACGTGTCGATGGTGTTCCAGTCCTATGCCCTGTTCCCGCACATGAGCGTGCTGGAAAACGTCATGTATGGCCTGACCTTTTCGGGCTTCGGCAAGGACGAGGCCCGCAGCCGCGCGTTGCAGGGGCTGGATCTGGTGGGCCTCAAGGGGTTTGACGCGCGGTTGCCATCGGAACTGTCGGGCGGTCAGCAGCAGCGGGTCGCCGTGGCGCGTGCGCTGGTTCTGGAACCGCAAGTACTGTTGTTCGACGAGCCGCTGTCGAATCTGGATGCCAAGCTGCGCCGCCAGGTGCGCGAGGACATCCGCGCCATCCAGCAGGATCTCGGCCTGACAGTGGTCTATGTCACCCATGACCAGGAAGAGGCACTGGCCGTATCGGACGAGATCGTGGTGATGCGCAACGCCGCCATTGCCCAGATCGGAACGCCCCGACAGCTTTATGATGCCCCCAACGACCGCTTCGTGGCCGATTTCATCGGCGAGGCCAACCTGCTGGCCTGTCAGATCGTTGCCATCGAAGGCGAAACCGCAACGATCGAAATCGAAGGCTATCGCCATTGCCTGCCATCCCGCGGGCTGCCCCAAGGGCCGGGCACCGTCGCCGTCCGCCCGTCGCGGCTGGTGATCGGGGCCGAGCGGGGAATTCCGGCCACGGTGGCCAAAGCAACCTATGTCGGTGTGCGGATGGAATACACGCTGACCGGCAATTTCGGCCAGGTCTTCGCGGTGCACGAAGACGTGGACACCCCGCTGGCCCCCGGCGCGCAGGTGCGGATGGCCTTCGCCGACAAAGGCCCGGTCCTGCTGCCCGAGGCATAGATGCCCGACCTGCTGGTGATCACGCATCCCGAAGTCGTCGTCGACTCCGACATCCTGGTGGTGGACTGGCCTCTGTGCGACCGGGGCCGCCGCCGAGCCAAGACATTCGCCGCCAGCCCCGAAATGGACAAAGTTTCACATATATGGGTCAGCACCGAAAGAAAGGCCCGCGAAACCGCTGCGATCCTTGCGGCGCCTCGCGCCTTGCCTGTGGCACAAAACGCGGCCTTGGGCGAAAATGATCGCAGCGCCACAGGATATTTGCCCCACACCGTGTTCGAAAGCGCGGCCGACGCGTTTTTTGCCCAGCCCGACCAGAGCTTTTGCGGATGGGAAACCGCTCGCGCCGCGCAGACCCGGATGCTCGGTGCCGTTTCCCGGATTGTCGCAACGCATGACGGGGCGGATCTTGCGGTCGTGACCCATGGGGCCGTCGGCACGCTATTGTGGTGTGCCTTGTCGCACCGGCCCATCGACCGCCAATTCGACCAACCTTTCCAAGGACATTTCTGGCGCGCGGATCTGGCAACCTTGCGGCCTCGGACCGGGTGGCGCTCGATCGGCTAGCGGTCAGTCCGCCCAGGCCTGCTCGGCGATCTCGCGCAGGGTGTCGAACACGTCGGGCGTGCCCGCGATCACGCGGCCGCCCTGGCGGATCATGGCATCGGCATCCTGATCTTCGACACAGCCACCGGCCTCGGCGATCATCAGTTGCCCCGCCAGGCAGTCCCAGGCGTTCATGTGCTCTTCGACATAGCCCAACAACCGCCCCGCCGCGACATAGGCCAGGGACAAGGCCCCACTGGCATTGCGGTGAAACATCGCCCCGCGCGCAATCAGGTCTGACACGATCGGCACGACATGGCGCGCCTCGATCCGGTTCGAATAGCCCACCGCCACCGTGCCCGAGTTCAACGCGACGCCGGAAGCAACCTGCATCGGTGCTCCGTTCAGCGTGGCGCCGCCACCGCGCGCGGCCGCAAAGGTTTCGTGCACATTCGGATCATGGATCACGCCGATCTGGGTCCGCCCATCAGCGACCCCGGCCAGAACCACCGTCCAGACCGGGATTCCATTGACGAAATTCGTTGTGCCGTCTATCGGGTCGATCACCCAGTCAAAGCCGCTGGTCCCCGG
The DNA here is from genome assembly GCF_059613065.1 of Ruegeria sp. BHSC026. Lineage (NCBI taxonomy): Bacteria > Pseudomonadati > Pseudomonadota > Alphaproteobacteria > Rhodobacterales > Roseobacteraceae > Ruegeria > Ruegeria sp. BHSC026. The sequence continues at coordinate 30,485 of NZ_JBXWRV010000011.1, forward strand.
CGTGCGGCCGTGTTCCTCGCCCACCACCCCATCCTCGGGCCATGTCTCTGCGATTTTCTGGCGAATGAAGGTCTCGACATTCCGGTCGGCCTCGCTGACCCAGTCCTGCGCGCCCTTCCGGTCGACGACCAGCGCACTGCGATCCGCAAAATAGCGCATGGCGAGTTCACCGGCCTGCTTGCAGATTGCAACGGCAAAATCCTTGCGGGTCAGGTCGTTTGTCACGGGGCACCTCCATGTTATGCGCCGTACTGTGGCAACTGTGGCCCCGAAAGGCAAACCGACCGTCCCTTGCGAGATACCTCTGGGTGATCGCGCGGCAAACACAGCCTGCAACTGAAACACTCTGGCCCGTTTCGGCGGCAAGTTGCTGAAAATGTGCCGGAACAGGCGGATTTTTTCGCGTTTGCCGCACACGGGCTTTCACCAATTCGAGAGCAGGCCCGATACTGGTACGTCGCACCCGAACACTCTGCTAAGCCCAGAGGTGTCACTTTGCGCAACCGGATTGGACCCAAGCATGAAACAAGACCTTTTTGGACAGATGAACACCCTCATCGACCCGGCTGCGGTCGAGGCGTGGAACGGTGTGCTGCTTGGTTTCCTGGCCCACGCGGCCGTAACACCCCAGCATCTGGGCAGAGTGCTGGAACTGGAACCGGAATTTGCGCTGGGCCATGCGGTCAAGGGGTTGTTCATGGTGCTGCTGGGCCGGCGCGAAATGACGGCCGTCGCCCACGAGGCCGCCGCAACCGCCCGCGCCGCTGCCGATCACCAGCCGATCACCCCGCGCGAGGCGTTGTATCTGGACGCCCTGGATCATTGGCTGGCGGGTCATCCGTCGCGCGCGATCCAGACGTTCGAGACCATCCTGCGCGCCCACCCCGAGGACGCGCTGGCCATGAAGCTCAGCCATGCCACCCGGTTCGTTCTGGGCGACGCGGCTGGCATGCGCCGCTCGATCGAGCGGGTCCTGCCCGCCTATGCGCCCGATCATCCGGGCCGCGGCTACCTTCTGGGCTGCCATTCCTTCGCGCTCGAGGAAACCGGCGACTACGACAAGGCCGAGATCGCGGGCCGGCAGGCGCTATGGATGGTGTCGGACGATGCCTGGGGCCTGCACGCGGTGGCGCATGTGCACGAGATGACCGGCAACGCCAAGGCCGGCCTGGACTGGTTCGCGGGGCGCGAGGCAGCCTGGGCGCATTGCAACAATTTCCGCTATCACGTCTGGTGGCACAAGGCGCTGATGCATCTGGATCTGGGTCAGGTCGATCAGGTGATCGCGCTCTACGATCACGAGATCCGCAAGGACAAGACGGATGATTACCGCGACATCTCGAACGCGACTTCGCTGCTGTCGCGGCTTGAACTGGAAGGCGTCGATGTCGGCAGCAGGTGGGAAGAACTGGCCGATCTGAGCGCGGCGCGCACCGAGGACGGTTGCCTGATCTTTGCCGATCTGCACTATCTGCTGGCCCTTACCGGAGACAGCCGCGCCGATGCCACGGCCAAGTTGCTGGGGCGCATTCACAAGGATGCCCAGACCCCCGAGACCGACACGGCAAGGCGCATGGCCGATCCCGGCCTAGCGGCTGCCAAGGGACTCGAGGCGTTCGGAGAGGGCGACCATGCCCGCGCCTTTGACCACCTGCTGGCCGCGCGCGACAGCATGCAGCTGGCGGGCGGCAGCCACGCGCAACGCGACGTCTTCGAACGCATCACCATCGATTCCGGCCTGCGCGCGGGGCGGTTCGACGCGGTCGAGCGCATTTTGGACGACAGGCGGGCCAAGCGCGGAGGCGCCGAGGACAATTATGCCCTAGCCCGGCGTGCGCTGATCGACGCCGCGCGCGACCAGTCGGATGCGCAAAGCGTGCCTGCAGAATAACGACAAGACCAAGAAGGACCCGAGACCGCATGGCGACCGCATCGCCCGTTTCTGATTTCGCCCCGGTGGAAACCCCCGCCGCAGCCCGCTCCACGACGCGGGACCCGCGGCTGGATTTCTATCGCGGCATCGCGATGTTCATCATCCTGATCGCACATATTCCCAACAACCCGTGGTCGCGCTGGATTCCGGCGCGGTTCGGCTTTTCCGATGCCACAGAGATTTTCGTCTTCTGTTCGGGCATGGCCTCGGCCATCGCCTTTGGCGGAGCGTTCCTGCGCAAGGGCTGGTGGATGGGCACGGCGCGGGTCAGCTTCCGCATCTGGCAGGTCTACTGGGCGCATATCTGCCTGTTCTTCTTCGTCGCCATGTCCATGGCGGCCTTGGATCTGTCGGGTACCTTCGACAAAAGCTATGTCAACGCTCTGAACCTGCAGCATTTCTTCAACGACCCGGCGCCGCAGATGGTGGGTCTTTTCACGCTGACATATGTTCCGAACTATTTCGACATCCTGCCCATGTACCTGGTGGTTCTGGCGATGATGCCGCTGTTCATGGGGCTGTCTCGGGTCGGGGTCTGGGCGGTCGGGCTGGTTTCGGTCGCGATCTGGCTGGTCGCGCAAACCGGCGCGTTGGCCTTGCCGGCCGAGCCGTGGTCGGACCGGCAGTGGTTCTTCAACCCGTTCGGCTGGCAGCTTCTGTTCTTCACAGGCTTTGCCTTTATGCGCGGCTGGCTGCCGGCGCCCCCGGTGTCCAAGACCCTGATCTGGGCGGCGGTGGCGTTTCTGGTCCTGTCTGCGCCCTTCGGATCATGGAAAGTGTTTCTGTGGGTTCAGGCCGCAGCCCCCGACCTGGCGGCCGAAATCCGCAAGGTCTGGCCGCTGACGGCCGAACTGCGCGAAAAGACGGATTTCGGCCTGTTCCGCTATGTGCACTTTCTGTCGCTGGCCTATCTGGGCTGGGTCGCGGCGGGCACCCATGGGCACCGGCTAATCGCAACGGGACACGGCGCCTACGCGCGGATCTGGCAAGTGGTCCTGAAGCTGATCACCAAAGTCGGCCAGCAATCGCTTGCCGTGTTCGTATTTTCCATGGCAGTGGCACGACTTATCGGCGTTTTCCTGGATGAATTCGGGCGGGATTTCGCCGCCGTTCTGACCGCCAATCTTTTTGGATTTGCAATGCTGATCGGCGTTGCCTATCTGGCCGCTTGGTTCAAATCACACCCGTGGAAGTCGAAGACATGAAGCTTACGCGTCGTTCCTTTCTGGCGTCGACAACGGCGCTCGCCTTCGCCCGGGCCGCATGGGCCACGGGCGGCGACGTTGCGTTTGACCGGGCCGATGTCATCGCCATGGCCCGAGACCTGGCCAGCCGCCCCTATCAGGCGCGCGCCCAGGTTCCGCAAGAGTGGCTGGACCTGACCTATGAGCAGTACCGGTCGATCCGGTTCCGGCTGGATCACGGGCTTTGGTTCGGGACCGACACCCCGTTCAACGCGGATTTCTTTGCACCCGGCCTGTACTTCCCCCGCCCGGTCCAGATCTCGACCGTCGAGGGCGGCCGGGTCGAGGCCGTACCCTTCGATCTCGAGATGTTCGACCGGGCCGAGGACGTCCCGCCCTTGCCTGTCAGCGACACACTTGGCTTCTCGGGGTTCCGTCTGCGCACCGAGATGCACCGCCCCGGCAAGACCGACGAGTTCTGCGTGTTCCAGGGCGCCAGCTATTTCCGCGCCATCGGGCTGCACGAGGTCTATGGCCTGTCGGCGCGTGGTTTGGCGCTGAAAACCGGCGACCCCGAGGGCGAGGAATTCCCCGAATTCATCCGGTTCTGGCTGGAACGGCCCAGGCCCGGCCAACGCAACATGGTCGTGCATGCGCTGATGGACAGCCCCAGCGTGGCCGGGGCCTACCGGTTTGACATTACCGCCGGCGAAGACTGCCAGATGCAGGTCGAGGCGACCCTGTTCCCGCGCACCGACCTGACCCATGTGGGCATCGCGCCGGGCACCTCGATGTTCCTGTTCGACCAGACCAATCACAACCGGTTCGACGATTTCCGCCCCGCCGTGCATGACAGCGACGGGCTGATGATCCGCAATGGCGCCGGCGAAGTGATCTGGCGGCCACTGGCCAACCCCACGCGGCTGCAGATTTCATCATTCGTCGACATGAACCCGCGCGGCTTTGGCCTGATGCAGCGCAAGCGCGCCTTTTCCGACTATGCCGATCTCGAGGCGCAATACCACAAACGCCCGGGTCTGTGGGTCGAACCGATCGGCGATTGGGGCAAGGGCACCGTGACGCTGGTGGAAATTCCGGCAGACCAGGAGATCTATGACAACATCGTCGCCTATTGGCGCCCGGCCGAGCCGATGGCGGCGGGCACGCAGGTCGATCTGGCCTATCGCCTGACTTGGGGCGAGCAGCCACAGCGCACGGCCATGCCCCGGGTGATCCGCACGGCCATGGGCGAGAACACCTTTGGCGAGGGCCGGCTGGCCGTGATCGACTTCGAGCCCAGCGAATTGTTCGAAGACCCCGACGCGCTGAGCGTCTTCGTGCAGTCACCCCATGCCGAAACGTCGGATGGCGTACTGCAGCGCAACCCCGACACCGGCGGGCTGCGGCTGGCATTTTCCTTCCAGCCGGGCGACCGCGACCATGTCGAATTGCGGGCGCAGCTGCGTCTGGGCGAGGCCCCGGCCTCCGAGGTCTGGCTTTACCGGTGGACCGCATGAGCCCCGATCTTCATATCATGCCGCCCGAGGCCCCCCTGCCGATGCCCGCGCAGGACTTCCGCGCCGGGTTTCGCGACGCGAAAGTGCCCGAACGGCCCGGCGACCGGTCTGCGGGCCTGTGGCGGGCAATGGCGTTTTCCCCCGCCATGGGCGCGACGCTGGCCCTGTTGTGGTTTCTGGTGGACTGGTTCGACACCGAGGGCATCAACCTGGTCGAGGCCATTCTGCTAACGCTTATTTCGTTCAACTTCTTCTGGATCGCATTCACCGTCAGTACGGTTCTGCTGGGAATGGTTTCCTTGTCCCGCCAAGACCGGCCCCGGCGCGCGGCCCGGCCGCAGCCGTTGCGCGTGGCCCTGCTGATGCCGGTCTACAACGAAGTGCCGTGGAACGTTCTGGGCAATGCGCGCACGATGCTGGAAGACCTGCGCGCGCGCGGCGGTCAGCATCACTATGCGATGTTCATCCTGTCTGACACGCGCGATCCCGATATCGCCGCCCAGGAACAGGCCAGCGTCGAGGCGCTGCGCACCACGCTGGCCCCGGGGCTTGAACTGTATTACCGCCGCCGCGCCGAAAACACCGACCGCAAGGTGGGCAACATCGCCGATTGGGTCAGCCGCTGGGGCGGCGCCTGGGATGCGATGCTGGTTTTGGATGCCGACAGCCTGATGACCGGGCGCGCCATCGCGCGGCTGACCGACGCATTGGCCCGTGACCCCGGCGCCGGGCTGATCCAAAGCTATCCGCAGTTGATCGGCGCCCAGTCGGTCTTTGCCCGGATGCAGCAATTCGCCAACGGCGTCTATGGCATCGCCTTTGCCGAGGGGCTGGCCCGCTGGTGCGGGCAAGAAGGCAATTACTGGGGCCACAACGCGATCATCCGCACCAAGGCCTTTGCGGCCTGCGCAGGCCTGCCAAAACTGCGCGCTCTCAACGGACGCGAGCAATTGATCATGAGCCACGATTTCGTGGAGGCCGGCCTGCTGCGCCGGGCCGGATGGGGGGTCCGGTTCCTGCCCCGCATCCGCGGGTCCTACGAGGAAACACCCCCTACCCTGATCGACCATGCCCTACGCGACCGTCGCTGGTGCCAGGGCAACCTGCAGCATCTGCGGCTGCTGGGGTCGGCGGGTTTCAAGGCCGTATCGCGTTTTCACCTGTTCCACGGGGCCGTCGGATATCTGATGTCACCCCTGTGGTTCGCTCTGCTTCTCATGTGGGCGCTGATCGGCCAGGGCAAGGACGCCTCGGTCCTGCATTACTTCAGCCCCGACAATCCCCTGTTCCCGCAATGGCCGGAAATGACCGAGACGCGCCACGTTCTGATCATCCTGGTGATGTACGCGATGCTGCTGGCGCCCAAGATCCTTGGTGCGCTGGCCCTGCCGCTGAGCGGGGTCCGCTACTCCGATTTCGGCGGCGCCGGGCGGTTCTTTGCGTCCTTCCTGTTCGAGGTCATCCTGTCGATCCTGTTTGCCCCCATCCTGATGGTCCAGCAGATGATCGCGGTATTCCGCACGATGTTCGGGGTGCAAAAGGGCTGGGCGCCCCAGGCGCGCGCGGGTGGCCGGTACGGTCTGCGCACGCTGATCCTGTTTCATGCGCTGGAAACGGTCAGCGGCGTGGCGCTGAGCGTCGGCATCCTGTCCGGGCTGGTCTCGGTCTGGCTGGCCCCGATCGCCGTCAGCCTGACCTTCGCGGTGCCGCTCTCGGCGCTCAGCGGGGTCTCGGCGGCCCGGGCGCGGCGGTTGCTGCGGATGCCTGAGGATGTCAAGGAACCAGCGATCAGCCGCGCCGCCCGTGCCCACCGCAACGAGTTGAAGCGCCTGATCAAGGGCAAACGAACGCTGACCGCGGCGGAATGATCAGCCGCCCGGTAGGCCTTCGTACCAATCCAGCATCATGTCGGCCCAGCCTGCGGGCACAGTGTGGCCACCGGGGAACAGGGCGAATTCAAGCGCGCTGCCATCGGCGCAGCGGGTCCATTTGCGGCGCAGGAACGGCCCCGTAGTGGAAATCCCGTCCGGGCGGTTATCGGCGCAACCATTGGCCTGCCGCCAGATTTCCAGACCGGCAAAAATATCACCCTGCAGGAACCGGCCGCCACCCAGCGCCCGCCCCTCGAGCGGTACCACGTTGTCGGTCCAGCCATGGGTGTGGAACAGGCGGACAGGCCCGGCGCAGCCGTCGGGATGCGGGCGCCAGAACCCGCCCGATACCGGAACAAAGGCCGAAAACGCGTCGGGCGTGGCGCAGGCCAGGTAGTTCACCATGAACCCGCCGCCCGAAAACCCGCCAAGGATGACGCGGTCGGGGTCGATGTCAAACCGGCGGACGGCATCCCGGACCACTTCGGCCAGGAATGCGGCTTCGTCGCGGCCCTCCCAACCGGGATAGAAGTTCCAGCTTTTGCGCCCGTTGCGCAGCGCGCCATCGGGTGCCATCACCGCGTATCCGCGCGCCAGCAGCGGTTCGACCATTCCGCGGTTCCTGAGGGTCCCCGACGCGCTGCCGCCGTAACCATGCAGGAACACTACCAAGGGCGGATGGTCCTGGTCGGGGACCTCGATCAGATAGGTACCCCGCGCGGTTTCACACGCCCCTTCGACCCCATCGCAGGCCGCCAGCGCCGGTCCGGCAAGCAACGCGGCCCAGACCGACAGCCACCGGGCAACGGCACTCACGATTGCACCTCGTAGGGGTCGACCGGCAACCCGGCCCGGATCCAGCCCGGCCCGGCCGCCGAGCCCAACATGCCCTCGGGGACGTCGATGATGTTGGAAAACCCGGCGCGGGTCAGGGCGTTGCTCAGCCGGGCCGACCGGACACCGCGCGCGCAGATCAGGGCAACCGGACGGCTGCGGTCGCCGCCGGTCAGACGGTCGAGTGCGGCCACGAAATCGTCGCGCCGCATATCCAAGGGGATCGCGCCCCGCCCGATACCCGTCGCCCGCCATTCCCGCGGTGTACGGATGTCGATCAGAAGAACGTCGCCGGACACGGCGCTGGCCTGCGCCTGCGCGACGCTCAGCTTGCCGCCGGAAAACTCCTCGGGGATCAGACGGTACTCGCGGATCGCAAACCCCACGGCCAAAGCGGCCGTTCCAGCCAGCAACACCCATCTGCGCCGTTTCAACCTCTGCTCTGCCAACTCGAACCCTCCGGTTGGGATGGCCCGTTTCTAGCACAAGGGCCCTTTCACCGCCGCGCCAAATTCGCGCGCGGAAATCAAGTTTGCGTCATTTTTTCGCATTTGGGCCGGCGGAATCCACGGGCGTTAGGGCAAGGTGAAAAACTTGCAATAGCTGGACAGCCAATAAATTATCCTTACAAATTCAAGCCCACACTGACCGCTCAGCCCGGAGTATCGCACTTGTCCCTATTCCTCATCGCGGCCCTTCCGTTTCTTGGCGCTGTCTTTCCGGCCTTACTGGTCCGGGCCGGTCGCAATGCGGCAGCCTCGGCCGCCGGGCTGACCACCTTCCTGGCGCTCATGGGGCTGTTGATCCACATCCCCGCCGTCATGCAGGGTGAGGTCGTGACCGCCCGTTTCGACTGGATTCCCGGGCTGGGGCTAAACGCCAACTTCATGCTGGACGGGCTGGGGTTCCTGTTTGCCCTGCTGATCCTTGGCATCGGTCTGTTGATCATCCTGTACGCGCGGTTCTACCTGTCGCGCGAGGATCCGATGGGGCAGTTCTATACCTATCTGCTGCTGTTCCAAGGCGCGATGGTTGGCATCGTTCTGTCGGACAACATCCTGCTTTTGCTGATTTTCTGGGAGCTGACCTCGCTCAGCTCGTTTCTGCTCATCGGCTATTGGAAACACCTGCCCGAAGGTCGCCAGGGCGCGCGAATGGCGCTGGCCGTGACCGGGTCCGGAGGGCTGGCGATGATCGCAGGTATGCTGATCCTTGGCAACATCGTGGGATCCTATGACCTGAGCGTGATCTTGCAAAACCGCGAACTGATCCAGGCCTCGCCTTATTACCTGCCGGCGCTGGTGCTGATCCTGCTGGGGTGTTTCACCAAGTCGGCCCAGTTCCCGTTTCATTTCTGGCTGCCTCATGCCATGGCCGCGCCAACGCCGGTTTCGGCCTATCTGCACTCGGCCACGATGGTGAAGGCCGGCCTGTTCCTGATGGCACGCATGTGGCCGGTTCTGGCGGGGACCGAGGCGTGGTTCTACATCGTCGCAACCACCGGTCTTGTAACAATGCTGATCGGTGCAGTGATCGCGCTGTTCAAGGATGACCTCAAGGCGTTGCTGGCCTTTTCGACGGTTTCGCATCTGGGACTGGTCACGATGCTGCTGGGGTTCGGCACCAAGATCGCCGTCGTGGCCGCCATCTTCCACATCATCAACCACGCCACCTTCAAGGCCGCCCTGTTCATGACCGCGGGGATCGTCGACCATGAAACCGGCACTAGGAACATCAAGCGGCTGGGAGGATTGCGCCACCTGATGCCGATTACGTTCACCATCGGCACCATCGCCGCGCTGTCGATGGCCGGCATTCCGCCGCTGAACGGCTTCCTGTCGAAAGAGATGATGTTGGAAGAGACGGTCCACACCGTCTGGCGCAATTCCCACTATCTGGTGCCAGGTCTGGCTCTGCTGGCAGCGATCTTTTCCGCGGCCTATTCCTTCCGCTTCATCAGCCACGTGTTTCTGGGCCCCGAGCGTGACGACTATCCCGCCCATCCACACGACCCCCCTGCAGGCCTGTGGTTGGCCCCCGCGTTCCTGGTGGTTCTGGTCGTCCTGATCGGCCTGAACTCGGCTGTCATCGTCGGCCCCTTGGTCGCGGTTGTGTCTTCCGCGGTGATCGGCGGCGAGAAGCTGCCTTATTATTCATTGAAACTGTGGCACGGGTTTACGCCGGCGCTGTATATGTCGGTCATCGCTACGCTGGGCGGTCTGTTTCTGCTGGCCCTGCACCGTCGCGGCGAAACTGCCTGGAACGCCCTCCCCCGCCCCGAGGCCAAGTCCATCTTCGACGCCGTCATCGGTGCGCTGACCGCCGCCAGTCGCTGGATCACGGACGAGCTGCACAACGGTGTCATCAGCCGCTATGCGATCATCCTGATCGCCTTCACCGTCGGGCTGGGGTACTATGCTTTCGCAACCGGCACGATCGGGTTGGAAACGCGGGTTCCGCTGGAGGCCCCCATCATCCCGATCATCGGCTGGCTGTGCCTGATCGTAGCGACGATGGGCATCATGTGGTTCCACCGCAACCGTCTGCTGTCTCTGGTCCTGATCGGGGTGGTGGGGCTGATCGTGTCGATGGCCTTCAACTATCTGTCCGCGCCTGATCTGGCTCTGACACAGATCTCGGTCGAAGTTGTCACGATGATCCTCCTGCTGCTTTCGCTGAACTTCCTGCCGACCGAGACCCCATGGGACAGCAGCACGGCACGGCGCTGGCGTGATGCTGCCATTTCGGTGGTGGCCGGTATCGGAGCTGGGGGCTTGATCTATGCGCTCATGCTGCGCGATTTCGCCTTCCCGACGATTTCGGAATTCCACCTGGCCAATTCCTACAAGGGTGGCGGCGGCACCAATGTGGTCAACGTGATCCTGGTGGACTTCCGGGGATTTGATACCTTCGGCGAGATCATCGTGCTGGGGATCGCGGCACTGATCATCTTTGCTTTGACCGAGGCCGTGCTAGGCACCAGTGTTCGCGCCTACCTGCTGAACCGCAAGCCACATTGGCCCCAATCGGGCGACTCTCACCCGCTGATGATGGTTGTTGCGACACGTGTGATGATGCCGATTGCCCTTATGGTGGGTGCCTATATCTTCTTCCGGGGACACAACCAACCCGGAGGCGGGTTCATCGCCGGTCTCATAGTCGCGATCGCCTTCCTGATGCAGTACATGGCCAGCGGCTACACCTGGGCGATCGAGCGGCAACGGTTCTACTACCATGGCACCATCGGCTGGGGCGTATTGATCGCTGCGGCTACTGGTTTGGGCGCCTGGTTCAACGAGCGGCCCTTCCTGACCAGCGATTTCGGCTATCTGCATTGGCCACCACTGGAAGAGTTCGAATGGGCCACTGCCATGCTGTTCGACACAGGCGTGTTCCTTGCCGTTCTGGGCGCTGTGATGTTGGCTCTGGACAGCCTGTCGCGCTTTGCGTGGCGGCCGGGCATGGCGCAAGAATTCCCGATGGACATCAACCCTTTGCGCGATGACCCGATCGAAGAAGAACAAGAAAAGAAGGAGCAGGGCTGATGGAAGCTCTCGTCGCCTCGGCCGTTGGCGTGCTGACCGCCGCCGGGATTTTTCTGATCCTGCGCCGTCGGACCTTTCCGGTCATCCTGGGCCTGTCCTTGCTGACCTATGCGGTCAACGTATTTCTATTCGCCACGGGACGGCTGGCCGTGAATGCTCCTGCGGTTCTGAACAAATACGAAGAGGTTCCCTACACCGACCCGCTGCCGCAGGCGCTGGTGCTGACGGCCATCGTGATCTCGTTCGGGATGACGGCGGTGATCGTGATGATCGCCTTGGGCGCCTATCTCTCGGCCAAGGATGACCACATCGACATGGCCGCGCGCGACAGCGTGGACGGCGCGGGAGAAGACGCATGAACCACTGGATCGTTGCGCCGATCGTCCTGCCCGCGATCCTGGCCCCGTTCATCATCATGGTCCTGCGCTATCATCTGGACCTGCAGCGCATCTTTTCGGTAGCGGGCGTGGTGGGCCTGCTGGGTATCGCGTTGACCATCACCGCGCAGGCGGCGGGTGGCGACATCCATGTCTACGAGCTTGGCAACTGGCCCGCCCCGTTCGGCATCGTGCTGGTGCTTGACCGGCTCTCGGCGATGATGGTGCTGCTGACCGCCTTGCTGGCCTTGCCCATCGTGCTGTACGCCATCGCGTCCGGATGGGATGAGCGCGGTGATCATTTCCACCCGCTGTTCCAATTTCAGCTGATGGGGGTTTGCGGCGCCTTCCTGACGGGGGACGCCTTCAACCTGTTCGTGTTCTTCGAGGTGCTGCTGATCGCATCATACGGTCTGATGACCCATGGCGGCGGCGCTGTGCGTCTGAAGGCCGGCGTTCAATACGTCACCTACAACCTGCTGGGGTCGACCCTGTTCCTGTTTGCATTGGGCACGATCTATTCGGTGACCGGAACGTTGAACATGGCTGATCTGGCCTTGCGCGTGGCCGAGATGCCGGCCGAAGACACCGCCCTGTTGCGCGTGGGCGCGGTTCTGCTGCTGCTGGTCTTCTGCATCAAGGCCGCCGTCCTGCCGCTGCATTTCTGGCTGCCGGCCAGCTATGCCAATGCTCCATTGCCGGTGGCCGCCTTGTTCGCGATCATGACCAAAGTGGGGGCCTACTCGATCCTGCGGGTCTATACACTGGTCTTCGGCCCGGACGTCCCGGCCTCGCAGGGACTGGTCGGCGACTGGCTGCAACCCGCCGCATTGGTGACGCTGGCCATCGGATCCATCGGCATATTGGGAACCCAGCATATCGCCCGAATGGTGGCCTTCTGCGCCATAGCCTCGATGGGAACGCTGCTGGTCGCCATATCGCTGTTCACCGAGTCGGCGACCGCCGCGGCCTTGTACTATGTCTACCACTCCACCCTAGCCACCGCCTTGCTGTTTCTTGTGGCCGATCTGGTCATGCAACGCCGCAGCGGGGCAATCGCGCCGCGGCCGCCGATGCCGCAGAACGGGCTGATAGCTTCTCTGTTTTTCGTCGGCGCAATCGCCATGGCCGGCATGCCGCCCCTGTCAGGCTTCATCGGAAAACTGCTGGTGCTGGATGCCGCGCGGAACGCGCCTGATGCCACCGCCATCTGGGCCGTGGTCCTGATCGGCTCGTTCGTCACCATCGTGGGGCTTGCGCGTGCCGGCTCGTTGATCTTCTGGAAAAGCCACGACGCCAGCACGCAGGATGATCCGACGCCCGAAGCGGAAACCGCCCCCGAAGACGCAGACCCCGCGCCACCGCCGCCGCCCGAGCCGCAGCCCGGCCTTGCCTTCACTTCGGTCTTCGGCCTCGTCGCGGGGCTGGTCCTGCTGACCCTGTTCGCCGGGCCGGCGCTGGACTACACTCGCAGCACGGCGGCGCAGTTGTTTGCGCCGGAACAGTACATCTCGGCCGTATTGGGAAGGGAAGACTGATGAAACTATTGCGCCGGATATTTCCCCACCCGCATCTGAGCTTTCTGCTGACGATCGTCTGGGTGCTGCTGGCCAACGCGCCGTCGCTGAATTCGCTGGTTTTCGGGTTGCTTCTGGGTATCGTCATCCCCTTCATTACGCAGCCCTACTGGCCCGACCGTCCAGTGCTGCGCAACTGGCCGATGGTGGTGGAATACATCCTCGTCGTGCTGTGGGACATCGTGGTGGCCAACATCACCGTCGCCCGGATAATCCTGTTCAAGCCGGATGCTGAGCGCCAGCCCAACTGGGTCTCGATCCCGCTTGAACTGCGCACCCCCGAGGCGATTACCGTTCTGGCCGGTACCATCACGATGACACCCGGGACCGTCAGCTGCGACCTGTCCGCCCAGGGCCACTGCCTGCTGGTGCATTGTCTGGATTCCCCCGATCCGGGCGCCGTCCGCGACCAGATCAAACAGCGGTACGAGCGCCGCCTGAAGGAGATCTTCGAATGATCGAGTATGCAATATACTTTGCCTTTGCCTGTTTCGGCGCCGCGATCATGATGTGCCTTTGGAGGATCATCACCGCCGACGGCGTCGGAACCCGCGTACTGGCGCTTGACACCATGGTCATCAACACCATCGCCTTGATGATTCTGTTTGGCCTTGCCGTCGGAACCGAGATCTTCTTTGAATCCGCGATGATCATCGCCATGCTGGGCTTTGTCTCGACCGTGGCCTACGCGCGCTTCATGCTGCGCGGAAACATCATCGAGTGAGGCCGGCATGGAGTTTCTGTTTGAACTGCTGATCGCTTTTTTCCTGATCGTGTCAGGCATCTTCGGCTTTGTCGGCTCATTCGGGATGATCAAGCTGAAAGACCCGATGTCGCGCTTGCATGCGCCCACCAAGGCAACCACGCTGGGCGTGGGCGGCGTTCTGCTGGCCTCTATCTTCCATTCGGTTCTGATCGAGGGGCGCCTGTCGATGCACGAACTGCTGATTACCCTGTTTCTGTTCCTGACCGCGCCGATCACGGCCCTGTTCATTGCCAAATGGCATATTCACCGCCATGAAAAGCCCGAGAACCTGCCCGATGCCGGCGAGGATGGCCTGTGGGCCACCCACGCGGTCGAGCAGATGGAAGACGTCCCGGACCACAGCAAGAACTGAGCCGCATGCAAACGCCGTCCCTGCCCCTGACCCGCGATCTGGTTCTGATCGGCGGAGGCCACACCCATGCCCTGGTGCTGCGCAAATGGGGCATGAACCCGCTGCCAGGCGTGCGTTTAACCGTGATAAACCCGGGGCCGACGGCCCCCTATTCTGGCATGTTGCCGGGATTTGTCGCGGGGCACTACGCACGGGAAGATCTCGATATCGACCTGGTGCGCCTGGCGCGGTTCGCGGGCGCTCGGCTCATCCTTGGCCCCGCCACCGGGCTTGATCCCGAACGTCGCGTCGTTCAGGTGCCCGACCACCCCGAGATCGGTTTTGACGTGGCCTCGGTCAATGTGGGGATCACGTCCGACATGCCCGACCTGCCCGGTTTTGCAGAACATGCAGTGCCGGCCAAGCCTCTGGGTCCGTTTGCCGCGCACTGGGCCGGTTATCTGAACGGCTCGGGCCCGGCCTCGGTTGCGGTCATCGGCGGCGGGGTCGCCGGGGTTGAACTGGTCATGGCCATGGCCCATGCCTTGCGTGCGCGCAACCGCAAGGCGCTAGTGACGCTTATCGACCGCGACCAGGCCTTGTCGGCGGTTGGTTCCAAGGCGGCGGCGACCCTTCGTCGAACCATGCACGACCTGGGTATCGACTGCATCGAACAAGCCGGCATTCTTCGCGTCGGACCGGATTACCTGGAACTGGCAGATGGTCGCCACATCGCCGCAGATTTCGTGACCGGAGCCGCAGGCGCCCGCCCCTATGACTGGATCGCGCAGACCGGTCTGGCCCTGCACGAGGGGTTCATCCGCGTGAACAGCCACCTACAGTCCAGCGATCCGTTGATCTTTGCGGCCGGGGACTGCGCGCACCTGTCCGAAGATCCCCGGCCAAAGGCGGGAGTCTTTGCGGTCCGCGAAGCACCAGTGTTGTTCGACAACCTGCGCGCCGCGCTGGGGGCCGGGCGGATGCGGAGTTATCGGCCGCAGAAGGACTACCTCAAACTGATTTCAATGGGCGAGAAATCGGCGCTGGCCGAGCGGCTGGGTACATCTTTCAGCGGCCCGCTGGTGTGGAGATGGAAGGACCACATCGACCAGAAGTTCATGGATCGGTTTCGCGACCTGCCACGTATGAAAGCCCCGCCCCTGCCGCGTCACCACGCCGCCGGCCTGCGCGAGACGTTGGGAGAAAAGCCGATGTGCGGCGGCTGCGGGGCCAAGGTCGGGCGCGGCGCGCTGCGCGCGGCCCTGTCGGTCCTGCCCGGCAGCGACCGCCCGGATGTCACGCCTCTGCCCGGAGATGACGCCGCGCTGCTGACCGTCGGCACGGCCCGGATGGTGATGACCACCGACCACCTCAGGGCCTTCGTTGCCGACCCGGTGTTGATGACCCGGATCGCCGCGGTGCATGCGTTGGGGGATGTGTGGGCAATGGGCGCCGCGCCCTACGCCGCCACGGCAACCCTGATCCTGCCGCGCATGTCCACGCAACTGCAGAACCGGACGATGGCGGAAATCATGGAGACCGCGACCCAGGCCATGCGGCAGGCCGGGGCCGAGATCGTCGGCGGCCACAGCTCGATGGGCGACGAGATGACCATCGGCTTCACGGTGACCGGCCTGTGCGACACCGACCCGATCACCCTGTCCGGCGGACGGCCGGGCGACGCGCTGTTGCTGACCAAACCGTTGGGCAGCGGGGTCCTCATGGCCGCCGAAATGTCCGGTGATGCACGCGGCGACTGGGTGCAGGCGGCATATGATCTGATGACGCAGCCCCAGGGCGAGGCGGCGCGTATACTGAGCGCGGCGCATGCAATGACCGACGTCACCGGCTTTGGGCTGGCCGGGCATCTGGCCGGGCTGTGCGAGGCCTCGGGTTGCGGCGCAATTCTGGACCTGAACGCGGTGCCGGTCATGGATGGGGCGGACCAGCTGAGCCGCGCCGGCATCCGCTCGACCCTGTTTGCCGACAACCGTGCGATCGTTCCCGAATTGCCCGAAGGCAACAAAGCCGATCTGCTGTTCGACCCCCAGACCGCCGGAGGCCTGCTGGCTGCCGTCCAACCCGACGCCGCCAAGGCCCTGCGCGACCGGCTGCGGGCTGCGGGTTATCCGGCCGAAATCGTGGGTGAACTGATCGAGGATCCGGGGCTGAAGCTTCGGGGTTGAACCAACAGCTCTTCGATTTGCGATGCCAGACTGTCCAGCGCTGTTGCGGTGAGCGACTCCGCCTGCAGTTGCGCCATCAAGTCCACCTTGTGGACCCGGCGCGATTTTTCATAGGCCGGGTCATAGTGCTGCTCCATCAGGGCACGGGTCAGCCCGGGCTTGTCGCCTTGGGCGATCAGATCGAACCAGCTATCCACCACGTCATGGCCGCGGTGATGGCGCAGCGGTGACAGACGCTCTTTAAGCCGCTCGGCATCGGACAGGATGTCGTCATAGGACGACACCAGATAAGCCGTGCGCGCCTCGATGGGTGCGGTGATCCGGATACGCGGCGCGATCCGCAGCGCCTTCCAAACCGAGGGCGGCAGGATCAGCGTACCGATCTTCGAGGATTCGGCCTCGACCACGACCGGGCGCGAAGGGTCCAGCGCAATCAGCGCCGCGGCGAGTGAGGATTCGAAAGCCTTTTGACTGGGTTGGCCGCCCGGTTGCTCGCCCAGAAGCGAGCCCCGGTGATTGGCCAGCGCCTCGAGGTCCAGAACCTGCACGCCCCTCTGGCGCAAGCGCTCCAGAAGCTCGGTCTTGGCGGTGCCGGTATATCCGTCCAACGCCACCAGCCGGTGCGGCAGCGGGTCGTCATACAGAAACCGGTTCACAAGCCGCCGATAGGTGCGGTACCCGCCCGAGACGACCTCGGCGCGCCAGCCGATCTGCTGCAGCATCCAGGTGAACGACCCCGATCGCTGCCCCCCGCGCCAGCAATAGACCAGGGGGCGCCAACCGCCATCGTGATGGCTCAGGCGGTTTTCGATATGGTCGGCGGCATTGCGGAACACCAGCGCCGCGCCCAGCTTGCGGGCCAGAAACGGGCTTTGCTGCACATAGATGGTGCCGACCCGAGCGCGCTCTTCGTTGTTCAGAACCGGCAGGTTGATGGCGCCGGGCGCGTGGTCTTCGGCATATTCCGCCGGGCTGCGCACGTCGATCACCGTGTCGAACCCGTGGGTGTAGAACGCGGTCAGGTCTGGGAATTCGATTGCCATGGACAAGGTCTAGCGCTGCCGGGGCTCAATGGAAACCCGCGACCGAGCGATCAGCCCTCGGCGATCGGCGCGATCAGCTGCGGGCCGCTGGCCCGGTTCGAGTTGACTGCGGTGCTGACCCTGTAGAACTCCAGCAGGTCCCCGGGGCCGGGGCGCATAAGGCGTGCGGCCCCCTTGCCCACTTCGCCCAGCCACAGCGCCCAGTCTTTCGGCTCGAGTATCAGTGGCATGCGGTGATGGATGGCCTTGACCCGTGTGTTTGCGGCGGTGGTCACGATGGCGCAGGTGACGCGGCGGGCGTCAGGCGGCCCCCACTCCTGCCAGATCCCAGCAAAGGCGAT
Organism: Ruegeria sp. BHSC026; assembly: GCF_059613065.1. Classification (NCBI taxonomy): domain Bacteria; kingdom Pseudomonadati; phylum Pseudomonadota; class Alphaproteobacteria; order Rhodobacterales; family Roseobacteraceae; genus Ruegeria; species Ruegeria sp. BHSC026. The sequence goes on from NZ_JBXWRV010000011.1 coordinate 47,990, forward strand.
GGGGGCACCGTCGCGGCGGTAGAAATACCACGGCAGGCGCGCGCCGTCCGCGTCCTTGGTCCATTCATAGAAACCCGTGGCGACGACGATGCAGCGCCGATCCCGGCAGGCGGCGCGAAAGGCCGGCTTGTCCGCCAGGGTCTCTGCGCGCGCATTGATTAGAAGCGGGCCGTCATTTTCGGACTTGTACCAATGGGGCAGAAACCCCCATCGCAACGGATCCAGCCTGCGCCCCGTTTCCCCGGCGCGGACCACATGCACCGGGTTGGTGGGACACACATTGAAGTTGGGCACCGGCGGCAAGTCATTCGCCGGGCGCGCGGCAAACAGCTGCGCCATGGCATCATTGGGAAGAGTTATTGCAAACCGTCCACACATGGGTAATGAACCTAACACCGGAAAAACAGGATCGGGCGACGCAAAGTTTCATGGCAACTCAAGCACCAAATTCCCTCAAGGCCAAGGCATTGGCCGATCTGGAAACAGGCAAACTGCCCCAGGCTTTGAAAAAAGCGACGCTGGGCACCAAGAAATTTCCGAAGGACGCAGACTTTTTCGCCATTGCGGGTTTCGTGCTGACTGAAATGAAGCAGTACAAGAGATCCATCCCTCATTTTCAGGAGGCGTCACGTCTGAAGCCGGATGACCCGCAATTCGTTGAAAACATCGCCAATGCGCTGATGCAGACCGGGCAGATCGCCCAGGCCCTGGCCTATTCCGAACGGATGTTGGACAAATTTCCGGGCAACAAAGAAATCATCCGCGTCATAGATGAGATAAAACTCAAGGGACAAAACTGGCGCAGTATCGTCGAGCATGCCACGCAAAGACTGGCCAGCGACCCCGACAATCCCAAACTTCTGGCCATGCGCGCCCGGGCTTATGGCCGGATTGGCTTTGTCGATGACAGTTCGCGCGACATCACGCGGGCGTATGAACTGGCGCCAGACGACATGGGGATCGCCTTCCGAAAGGCGGTCGATCTGCATCAGGCGGGTGACAAGACGGGGTGTACCGAGATTCTCCGGCGCATTCTGGAACAGGAACCGCACCACATTTCGGCCTTGTATCAGCTGTCTTCGATGGTCGACCGGGAGCAGGCCAAGTCACTGATGCCGCAGGTCGAGGCGGCGATGGCCGAGCTCAACCACAGGGATTCGACGTTGGAATTCGCCAAGGCCCAGCTTGAGTCGAAAATCGAGGGCCTGGAGGCCGCACTCCCGCAGTTCGCGCGCGCCAATGCCGCCCAACACGCGGAAAACCCTTACGACTTCGGCGCCGAGGAGAAGAAACTCGAGCGGATCAAGTTCCTGTTCCCCTCCCCGGAGGCCGTTCCCAGTTCCGGCGTCGAAGACGTACCTTTGCCCATCTTCGTAGTCGGACAGCCGCGCTCGGGTACCACGCTGATGGAGATGATGCTGAGTGCGGTCCCGGATGTCGCCGGTTGCGGAGAACTGACCCTTGCCGCCGATCTGTCGGCGGTCTACTCGGATGAAAATCAGCCGTTCGGCGATACCGAGGCCCGCAAATTCGCCGAAGAGTTCCGCGAACTGATGCCGCCAATCCCTAACGGCTCCATCGCCTTTGTAGACAAGATGCCTCACAACTATCAGCGCGTGGGCTTCATCCTCTCGGCCTTCCCGAATGCCAAGATCGTGCACATGCTACGCGACCCGCGCGACGTAGGTCTGTCAAAATGGATTCGCCGTTTTCCCGCGAGTGGAATGCGCTACGCGTCAAACTTGGACTCCATCGCGCATTCGGCCAACCTGTATCGGCGCTACATGCAGCATTGGGATGCCATCTTCGGGGATCGCATCCTGACGGTGCCCTACGAAAAACTGGTGGCCGACCCTGAGACCTACAGCAAGCAGGTGGCCGCGTTCTGCGGGATCGATTGGCAAGAAAGCATGATGCACCCGGAGGAAAACAAGAAACAGGTGCGCACTGCCAGTATCGACCAGGTACGCAAAAAAATCTCGACCAAGTCGATCGGCGGCTGGCGCAAGGTCGCCGATCACGTCCGCTCCATGCTGGACGGGTTCGACCCAGAACTGTGGCCGGAATACGAGTTCGACTGAGACCCGCCAACGAAAAAAGGCCGCATCCCCGGATGCGGCCTTTCTTCTTTTAGCAAATAATCACTTCTTCTGAATACGACCGTCGAGGTAAGGCGTGTAGGGTGCATTCGCCTCCAGATATTCAGCAGTCACATCCGCAAGATCAGGGCCGAAATCATAGGCGTTCTTGTCGTCGCCCGTGAACATCTTGTACCCGTCCCCGCCATTACGGACATAGTTGTTGGTGACCACCAGATAGGTTTTGGCCGGATCGATTGGCACATAGCCATCACCCTCGGCCACCATGACCTCGGTCACGCGGCCTTCGTTGGGGGCAACCGACGGATCCCAGGTGAATTTCAACCCAGCCACCTGAGGGAAGCGGCCCTTGACCTCTTCCACCTGGCTGACCCCGTTTTCCAGCGCATCGATGATGCCCTGACCGCTGATCTCGAAGGTCGAAAGCGTGTTCTGGAAGGGCAGAACGGTCAGCACCTCGCCCATGGTCACGTCGCCCGCGTCGATCGAAGCCCGCAGGCCGCCCGAGTTGGCGATGGCGATCTGAACGCCCTGATCGGCGACCCGCGCCAGCATGGCATCGGCTACCAGGTTGCCCATTTCGCATTCCTGCACGCGGCAGATTGACCGGTCACCTTCGATCGGTGCCGCGGCGCTGGCCACGACCTTGTTGCGGATCTCCTCCAGCGGTTTGGCCAGTTCTGCGATGCGATCAAGGGCCGCCTGATCCTCGGTCACGGTGTTGTCCATGATCAGCGGCTCACCCACCGCCTCGACCACGTTGCCGTCGTCATTGAAGGTCACGTTCAGCTCGCCCAGGAACTTGCCGTAGGCATAGGCCTGAACGATCTGCACACCGTTCACAACCGTCGGATACGGCCCAACCGCCTTGTCCGACGTGTTCGACAGATAGGTGTTCGAGTGTCCGCCCACGATCACGTCGACGCCCGTGGTTTCCTGCGCGACCCGTTGGTCGACGCCATAGCCCGAGTGGCTGAGCACGATGATCTTGTTGACGCCGTCGGCCGTCAGCTTGTCGACCTGCGCCTGAACTGCGGGCACCGGGTCCGAGAAGGTGATGTTGGGGCCGGGCGAGGCCAACTCATCCGTATCCTCGGGGGTCAGGCCAATCAGGCCGATCTTTTCGCCCCCCACTTCGATCACGGTCGAAGGCATGATCCTGTCGGTCAGCAGTTCCTCGTTCTCGATATTCGCGTTCGACATCAGAACCGGGAAATCGACGGTGTCGATGAAGCCCGCCAGAACCTCGGGGCCGTCGTCGAATTCGTGGTTGCCCACGGTCATCGCGTCATAGCCCAGCTTGTTCATGAACTCGGCCGCGACCTTGCCCTTGTAGTAGGTATAGAACAACGACCCCTGGAACTGATCGCCGCCGTCCACGAGGATCGAGTTCTCGGCCCGCGCGCGCGCATCGTTGACCGCGGTGACCAGGCGCGCCGAACCGCCGAAGCACTTGCCCTCGGCATTGTCCTCGGCGCTGCAGCCGCTGTCATATTTGTTGATCGGCTCGAACCGGGAATGGAAGTCGTTGGTGTGCAGAATGGTCAGCTTGTAGTCGGCCGCCGCCATGCCTGCAGTCAGGCCAAGGGCCGCGACGGATGTCAGGAAACGTGTAATCATTTGAAACTCCCTGTTATTGATTGCCAAGATCGTGCGCCGAGGGCGGCAAAGAGTCAAAGGGGGAAATGCGGCTTGATTCTACCCCGCGCGCGGGGCATCACGGCGCCATGCTGATCTACAAGATATTCCGGGCCGAGGAATGGGCGGCCCTGCAGGCACAGGGCGAAACCCGGGGCGCGCCGGTCGATGTGGCGGATGGGTTCGTGCATTTTTCCACCGCCGAACAGGCCGCGGAAACCGCGGCCAAACACTTTGCCGGGGCCGAAAACCTGACACTCGTGGCCTGCGATGCCCGGAAAATGGGCGATGATTTGAAATGGGAGGTCTCGCGCGGGGGTGCCTTGTTCCCGCATCTCTATCGCAACATGCGCATGGCGGATGTGGTCTGGGCCAAGCCGCTGCCGCTGGAAAACGGCGCGCACCGCTTCCCCGAGGAAATGCAATGACCGGCCATATCGACCCCGACCGCGCCCAGTTCGAGGCGTTCAAGGCGCTGGACCGCGATCACCCGATCGAGATGCTGAACCTTGTGAGGTTCCGCGCCAAGGCGGCCTATCCCGAAAGCCACGACCTGGCCGCCGCGGGGCTGAGCGGCGCCGAAGCCTATCGCCGGTATGGGGCCGAAACGGCGCCGATCATCGCGCGGCTGGGGGCCTCGATCATCTGGCGCGGCACGTTCCAGACAACGCTGATCGGCCCGCAGGGCGAAGTGTGGGACGAGATGTTCATCGCCCGTTACCCCTCGGCCCATGCGTTCCTGGAGATGGTGACCGACCCGGCCTATCGTGCGGCGGTGATTCACCGGCAGGCGGCGGTGGCCGACTCGCGCCTGATCCGCACCGCCCCTAGCCCAAACGGAGCGTCCTTCGGATGAAACTGACCGAGAAACTGGCCCTGGCCGCACTGCATCGTTTCGACCCCGAAACCGCGCACGGCCTGTCGATCAAGGCGCTGAAATCGGGGCTGACCCCAGCGCCCGGTCCCGTCACCTCAATGTGCCTGCGCACGCAGCTGGCCGGGCTCGACCTGCCCAACCCGGTAGGTCTGGCCGCCGGGTTCGACAAGAATGGCGAAGTCCTGGGCCCGCTGTCACGCGCGGGCTTTGGGTTTATCGAGGTGGGTGCCGTCACACCGCGCCCGCAGCCGGGCAACCCCAAGCCGCGCCTCTTCCGCCTGACCGAGGACCGCGCCGCCATCAACCGGTTCGGCTTCAACAACGAAGGGATGGAGGCGATGGCCCGGCGTCTGGCGCATCGCCCCAAGGACGCGGTGATCGGCCTGAACCTGGGCGCCAACAAAGACAGCACCGACCGGGCGCGGGACTTCGCGCAGGTGCTGGCCCATTGCGCGCAATGGCTGGATTTCGCGACGGTGAATGTCTCGTCGCCCAACACCGAAAAGCTGCGCGACCTGCAGGGAAAAAAGGCGCTGAGCGCCTTGCTGGCAGGTGTGCTGGACACCCGCGAAGCCTTGGCGCGGCCGATCCCGGTGTTTCTGAAAATCGCCCCCGACCTTACGGATGACGAACTGCGGGACATCGCCGATGTCGCCCGTGACACGGGCATCGACGGTGTCATCGCCACCAACACGACCTTGTCACGCGAAGGACTGCGCAGCCCGCACAAGGATCAGGCCGGCGGATTGTCCGGCGCGCCTCTGTTCGAGAAATCGACCCGCGTTCTGGCCCGGCTGAGCCAATTGACCGACGGGCAGATTCCGCTGATCGGCGTGGGCGGCATCGGCACCGCCGAACAGGCCTATGCCAAGATCTGCGCCGGTGCCTCGGCCGTACAGTTCTATACCGCGATGGTCTATGGCGGCCTGTCGCTGGCGGCCGAGATCGCGCGGGGGCTGGATGCCCTGCTGGCGCGGGACGGGTTCAAGTCGGTGGCCGACGCCGTCGGCAGCAAACGAGAGGATTGGCTGTGATCGAATACTGGCACAACCCACGCTGTTCAAAATCGCGCGCCGGGCTGGCCCTGCTGCAGGACCGCGGCGCCGAAGTCACCATTCGCAAATACCTCGAGGACGCGCCCGGCGCGGATGAGCTGCGGGCGGTGCTGTCCCGGCTGGGCATCCCGGCGATCGAGATGATGCGCCGGGGCGAGGCGCGGTTCAAGGAACTGGGGCTGAGCAAGAATTCGCCCGAGGAAGCCCTGATTCATGCCATGGCCGAGAACCCGATCCTCATCGAACGCCCCGTCGGGATCACTGCCGACAAGGCCGCCATCGGTCGGCCGCCCGAGCACCTGCTGACCCTTCTCTAGGCCACCTGCGCCTCGAGCCGGGGATAGCGCAGGCCCAGCGTCACCGCGCGGGCGGTGTTCAGCACCATCAGCGCGGCCCACAGCCCGTGATTGCCAAAGCTCGGCACCAGCAGGAACAGCGCCACCACATAGATCGCCACCGACTGGACCATGGCGGTGCGCATGGCGCGGGTCCAGGTGGCGCCGATATAGATGCCGTCGAACATCCAGCTGGCGACGCCGATCACCGGGGCCAGCGCAGCCCAGATCAGGTATTCGCGCGCCGCGATCCGCACCTCGGGCGCTGTGGCCATCAGGTCGATCAACGCGGGCCCCGCCACGAAGAACGTGACCCCCAGCACCAGAGCCCCACCGACGCCCCATTGCGACGCCATGACCGAGGCGCGCCGGACCTGGTATCGGTCCTTGGCCCCGACGGCGCTGCCCACCAGCGCCTCGGCGGAAAAGGCGAACCCGTCCAATGCAAAAGCGGTGATTTCCAGGAACTGCAGCAGCACCTGGTTGGCAGCCAGCGTCACATCGCCCAGATCGGCGCCCACGAACAGAAAGGTGGTGAAGGACCCGGTCAGCAGGACCGACCGGATCATGATGTCGCCATTGACCTGCATCATCCGGCGCAGGCGGGCGGGGTCGAAGATCCGCGCCCAATCGCGCCATTGATTGCCACCGAACGCATCGCGGCACAGCCACAGGCCCAGCGCCAGACCGGTCCATTCGGCGATCAGCGTGGCTACCGCCACACCTTCGACGCCCCAGCCCAGACCCAGCACGAACCACAGGTCCAGAAGGATGTTCAGCCCGTTCATCCAAACCTGCAGGACGAACACGCCGCGCGTGCGCTCGACCGCGATCAGCCAGCCCGTCACCGCATAAAGCGCAATGGTCGCCGGTGCGCCCCAGATGCGAATCTCGAGGTAATCGCGCGTCAGCGCCTCGACCTCGGGGCTTGCGGGCGACAGGGCGAAGGCCCCTGCAAATACCGCCACCTGCGCTACGACAAAGAAAAGTCCCGCAGCGCCGCCCAAGAGCAGACCGCGCATGAGCAGAGCTCCGGTTTCAGCCGTGTCCCCTGCGCCTCGGGCCTGCGCCGCCAATCCGGTCGTGCCCATGCGCAGAAAGCCGAACACCCAATAGATCGTGGCCAGAATAACCGCGCCGATGCCAACCGCTCCGATCGGGGCGGCCTGCCCCATCTGGCCGACCACGCCGGTATCCACCGCGCCCAAAATCGGCACCGTCGCGTTGGACAGCACAATCGGCACCGCGATCTTCAGCACCCGCCTGTGCGTGATGGGTGCCGAGGCGTCCCGCATTTTGCTCAGCCTTTGGCCGAAGGCTCTTGCGGCATCAGGAAATGCCCGCTGGCCTGCGCGAACAGCTTGGCGTGGTTGTCCTGCCAGGCCTCGACGCGAACCGAGGCATACCGCCGTCCCGCCCGGCTGATGAAAGCGCGCGCATAGGCATCGCGCGGCAGGCCCGAGCGCAGATAATCCACCGTGAAGTCGATGGTCTTGGGAAAGCGGATACTGTGATCAGAGATGATGTCATCGGCGTCGATCTCACCGCTTTCGATGCGCGGGAACAGGTGCTCCCAGCTGAGCGTGATCACCGCCGTCACCTCGAGAAAGGCCGCCGTGACGCCGCCATGAATCGCCGGCAGGAACGGGTTGCCGATCAGCTTTTCGTCGAAATTCAGAACGCTGGTCAGTTCGTCTCCGCGCCGGTCGAAGCTGATGTTGAGGAACCGGATATACGGAACCCCCTCGACCAGCGCCTTGAGGGCCGCGTCGCGCCGCTGCTTCACCACCTGCATCGGTTCGGGACGGGGTCTTGTCATCTCACTTCCCCTCGACCGTGAAGGCGCCCGAGGCGGTGGCCACCGGGCGGTCCTGATCGTCGTCCATGGCGGTGGCGCGCACGAAGGCTACGTTGCGTGTGATGTGATAGCAGGTCGCCCGGGTGGTGATCGTCTGGCCGGGCGTTGCGGCGCGCATGTAGTCGATGCGAAGGTCGATGGTGGCGGTACCGCCGGGGGCTGCCGGGTGGCTCATGACCGCGGCCCCGCAGCAAGTATCAAGGCTGGCCGACACCGCTCCTCCGTGAATCACGCCCGTGCGGGGATCGCCGATCAGATCCTCGTTGTAGGGCATGGTGATCTCGGCCTCGCCCTCGCCGATATGCGTCAGGGTCAGGCCCAAGGCCCGCGCATGGGGGATCGCTTCGATGAACTGGCGGGCGAGTACTGTCTTGTCGACCATTGGTGCTCTGTCCTTTTTCGTTGCCTTCTTTATGGTCTGGTGTTGACGCAAAGGGCAAGCCCGCCTGTTGCGCTTGTCCGCGCAACGCCCTAGGTTGCAGCCGAGGAGAACAGGAATGTCCGACGATCGTTTGTCATTCAAAGAGATGTGCGCCGAGTTCGACGTGACTCCGCGCACCCTGCGCTACTATGAATATATCGAGCTTCTGCAACCCGACCGCGAGGGCCGGTCGCGGTTCTATGGCCCGCGCGAACGGGCGCGGATGAAGCTGATCATGCGCGGCCGCAAGTTCGGCTTTCCGCTGGAAGAGATCCGGCAATGGCTGCTGATCTACGAGGATCAGGGCAACGAGGCCCAGATGGCGACCTTCGTCGAGATGGCCGACCGCCAGATGGAAGAGCTGCGCCAGCAGCGCCAGCAACTGGACGAAGCCATGGACGAATTGCAACGCCTGCGCGACCAGACCGCAAAAATGCTGAGCTGATCCCCGGCCCGATCATCGAAACAGACAGCCGCGCGTTGCCCCGCGCGGCTGTCTTTTTTGTCGCCGCCACTCTTGATTTCGCCTGAAACGGGGCACGGAAATCGCCGGAACCCCGCTTTACGCGGGCGGATGTTACGTCAATTTTGAAATGACGCAGCGTCTGAATTACGTCAACGTCACTCTCATGTTGTAAAGCGGCCATCGACTGCGCAACTCATACCTCAAGACGCCAGTGACGAGGGGGGATGACCCATGACCGAAGACCTGATGACGATCCGCGAAATGTGCGAGGCGTATGACGTCACGCCGCGGACCCTGCGGTTCTACGAGGCCAAGGAGCTTCTGTTTCCGATCCGGGAAGGTCAGAAACGGTTGTTCACCAAACGTGACCGGGCGCGGCTCAAGCTGATCCTGCGCGGCAAGCGCTTTGGCTTCAGCCTGGAGGAGATTCGTCAGCTTCTGGATCTGTACCATGTCGGCGACCAGCAACTGACCCAGATGACCCGCACCTATGAAATCGCGTGCGAGCGTCTGGCGGACATGGAAGCCCGCCGCGAGGAACTGACCCAGGCGATCGACGATCTGAAGGAACAGTTGCGCTGGGGCGAAAAGGTCATCGCCTCGATGAAACAGGAAAAGAAGGCTGCCGAGTGATCTACCCGGCCGCCTGCCACCCGGACATCTGAATTAAGGGAGCTTCAAATGCCCGTCTACAACGCGCCTACCAAAGACACGCAATTCGTTCTTCACGACGTTCTCAAGGTCTCGCAATCCGACATTCCGGGCTATGCCGAGCTTGAGCCCGATTTCACCGGCGCCGTTCTGGAAGAGGCCGGCAAGGTCGCCGTCAACCTGCTGCACCCGCTGAACGTGGTCGGTGACAAGGAAGGCTGCCGGTTCGAAAACGGTGTGGTCTATACCCCGACCGGGTTCAAGGACGCGTTCGAGCAGGTCAAGGAAGGCGGCTGGACCGGTCTGGACATGCCCGAGGAATATGGCGGCCAGAACATGCCTTATGTTCTTGGCACGGCCGTGGGCGAGATGTTCTCGGCCGCGAACCAGGCCTTCACCATGTATCAGGGCCTGACCCACGGCGCTGCCTCGGCCATCCTGGCGCATGGCACCGACGAACAGAAAAACAAATATCTGCCCAAAATGGTCAGCTGCGAATGGACCGGCACCATGAATCTGACCGAGCCGCATTGCGGCACCGATCTGGGCCTGATGCGAACCAAGGCCGAGCCGCAGGGTGATGGCAGCTACAAGATTACCGGCCAGAAGATCTTTATCTCGTCCGGCGATCACGACATGGCCGACAACATCATCCACCTGGTGCTGGCCAAGATCCCCGGCGGCCCCGAGGGCATCAAGGGCGTGTCGCTGTTCATCGTCCCCAAGTTCCTGGTGAACGAAGACGGCAGCCTTGGTGAGCGCAACGGCGTTTCGGTCGGCAAGATCGAAGAAAAGATGGGTATCCACGGCAACTCGACCTGCGTGATGAACTATGACGGCGCGACCGGCTGGCTGCTGGGGCAGGAACACAAGGGTATGCGCGCCATGTTCACCATGATGAACGAAGCGCGTCTGGGTGTGGGCATGCAAGGTCTGGCCCAGGCCGAGGCCGCCTATCAGAACGCGCTGGAATACGCCAAGGACCGCCTGCAGGGCCGTGACGTGACCGGCGCCAAGAACCCCGATGGCCCGGCCGATCCGCTGATCGTGCATCCCGACATCCGCCGCAGCCTGATGGACCAGAAAAGCTTTGTGGAAGGCGCGCGGGCTTTCATTCTGTGGGGTGCGACTCTGATCGACAGGGCGCACCGCGCAGGTGACAAGGACGCCGACGGGCTGATCTCGCTGATGACCCCGGTCATCAAGGGCTTCCTGACCGATGAAGGTTACGACATGACCGTTCGGGCCCAGCAGGTCTATGGCGGCCATGGCTACATCGAGGAATGGGGCATGTCGCAATACACCCGCGACGCCCGCATCGCCATGATCTACGAAGGCGCCAACGGCGTTCAGGCGCTAGATCTCGTCGGCCGCAAGCTGGCGCAGGACGGCGGCAAGCATGTCATGGCCTTCTTCGACATGGTCAAAACCTTCTGTAAGGAAAACAGCGGCAAAGACGAAGCCTATGACAAGGCGTTCATCGAACCGCTGAAGGCCGCCTCGAAGGAGCTGCAGGCCGCCGGCATGTATTTCATGCAGAACGGCATGACCAACCCGAACAACGCCCTGTCGGGTTCTTATGACTTCATGCACATGTTCGGCCATGTCTGCTTGGGCCTGATGTGGGCGCAGATGGCAAAGGCCGCGCAAGAGGCGCTGGATGCCGGCGCGTCCGACAAGGACTTCTACGAGACAAAAATCGCCACCGGCCGCTACTACATGGCACGCCGTCTACCGGCCACGGGCATGCACCTGGCGCGGATCCAGACCGGCGCCGACACGGTGATGGCACTGGACGCGGCGAACTTCTGATCCCAGTCTGGTTCCGGGCGACCCCGCCCGGAACCAGCGCTCACCGAGGAGTTGACATGCCCAAACGCTTTCGCCTGACCCGCCGCTTTCCCGTCGCCATGACCGAGGACGGATATCGAAAACTAAAGGGGTTTGCCCGCGAGGCTGGGCTGGACGAAGGAGAGGCGCTGTCATTCCTGTTCGAGAATTTCAACAGCGTGATCGACGAGGAGAACCTGACCCACCGGCTGCGCATCTTCAATTCCGAGCTTGAGGCGCGCAAACGCTAGACGACCCCGATGCCTGGCCCAGGCCCGTCGTGTTTTCAGCAAGACAAGTCCGAACGCGGCTGCGGCCGGCGGTCAGGTCTTTCTTAAGACACGTGCGTGACGAAACCGTACAAACCGCCTTGGGAGGGGTGAGTGCATGACGATAAAACTGCATTGCTTCGGAGAAAGCGGAAACTCGTACAAGGCCGCCCTTGCGCTTGAGATGTCAGGGCTGGAATGGGAGTCGGTCTTTGTCGATTTCTTCAACGGCCAGACCCGAACCCCCGAATACCGCGCCGAAGTGAACGAAATGGGCGAAGCGCCGGTGCTGATCGACGGAGATTTCCGGATCAGCCAGTCGGGCGCGATTCAGGCCTATGTCACCGAAAAGTCGGGCAAGTTCGGCGGAAAGACACGGGAGGAGAACTATGACATCCTACGCTGGGTGCTGTGGGACAACCACAAGCTCAGCTCGATGGCGGGCCTGACCCGTTTCCTGATGAACTTCCTGCCCGAACGGCACCGCAACCCGGATGTGATCGCCTTCAATCAAGGCCGCCTGAAGGCCGCCTATCAGGTGCTGAACGCCCATCTGGAGGGCCGCGACTGGATCGTCGGCGACAGCGTGACCAACGCCGATCTCAGCTGCTGCGGTTACCTGTATTACCCCGAACCGTTCGGCTTTGACCGCTCCGAATGGCCCCATATCGACGCCTGGCTGACCCGCCTGTCCGAGCAGCCCGGCTGGAAACACCCCTATGACCTGATGCCCGGCAATCCGTCGGATCGAGCTTGAGGAGAGAAGTATGACCGAAGCTTACATTTATGATGCCCTGCGCACCCCGCGCGGCAAGGGCCGCAAGGACGGCAGCCTGCACGAGGTGACCTCGGTGCACCTGTCGGCGGTGACGCTGAACGCCATCAAGGAACGCAACAACCTGGAAGGCCACGCCGTCGAGGACGTGATCTGGGGCAACGTCACCCAGGTGATGGAACAGGGCGGATGCCTGGCGCGGTCCGCGGTTCTGGCCTCGGACTTGGATGAATCGATCCCCGGCCTTGCGATCAACCGTTTCTGCGCATCCGGCATGGAGGCCGTGAACCTAGCCGCCAACCAGGTCAAGGGCGGCGCGGGCGAGGCCTATATCGCCGGTGGCGTCGAAATGATGGGCCGCGTGCCCATGGGCAGCGATGGCGCCGCCATCGCGGTCGATCCGTCGCTGGCGATGGAGACCTATTTCGTACCGCAGGGCATCTCGGCCGACATCATCGCCACCGAATACGGCTTTACCCGCGATCAAGCCGACGCGCTGGCCGTTGAATCGCAGAAACGCGCGGCCAAGGCGTGGGAAGAGAACCGCTTTGCCAAGTCGGTGATCACCGTCAAGGACCGCAACGGCCTGACCATTCTGGACCGCGACGAATACATGCGCCCCGGCACCGACATGCAGAGCCTCGGCGCGCTGAACCCCTCGTTCCAGATGATGGGCGAGCAGATGCCGGGTTTCGACAAGGTGGCGATGCTGAAATACCCCCATCTGGAAAAGATCAACCACATCCACCACGCCGGCAACAGCTCGGGCATCGTGGATGGCGCAGCGGCCGTTCTGATCGGCAACAAGGAATTCGGCGAGAAATACGGCCTGAAGCCGCGCGCCCGCATCAAGGCCACCGCCAAGATCGGCACCGACCCGACCATCATGCTGACCGGCCCGGTTCCGGTGACCGAAAAGATCCTGGCCGAAACCGGCATGACGATCAGCGATCTGGACCTGTTCGAGGTCAACGAGGCCTTTGCCTCGGTCGTGCTGCGGTTCCAGCAGGCATTTGACGTCGATCCGGCGCTGGTCAACGTCAATGGCGGCTCGATCGCCATGGGCCACCCGCTGGGCGCCACCGGCGCGATCATCATCGGCACCCTGCTGGACGAGCTGGAGCGTCAGGACAAGGAAACCGGTCTGGCCACCTTGTGCATCGCATCCGGCATGGGCGCGGCAACCATAATCGAACGTGTGTAACGGCGGGGATCAGGAGAAGAAAAATGGCTGATTTTACACTGACCAAAGACGCCGACGGCGTTGGCATCATCACCTGGGACGTCCCCGGCAAGACCATGAACGTGATGTCGTTTGACGGCCTGTCCGAACTGAACGACTGCATCGATCAGGCCCTCGCCGATGACGAGATCAAAGGCATCGTGATTACCAGCGGCAAGGAAGGATCGTTTGCCGGCGGCATGGACCTGAATCTGCTGGCGGTGATGAAGGAACAGGCGGGTGACGACCCGGCCAAGGGCCTGTTCGAAGGCACTATGAAGATGCACGCTCTGCTGCGCAAGATCGAACTGGCCGGCATGGACCCCAAGACCAAGAAAGGTGGCAAACCGATCGCGGCCGCCCTGCCCGGCACTGCCGCCGGCATCGGCATGGAGCTGCCGCTGGCGACCCATCGCATCTTTGCCGCCGAGAACCCCAAGGCCAAATACGGCCTGCCGGAAATCATGGTCGGCATCTTTCCCGGCGCAGGCGGCACCACGCGTATGGTCCGCAAGGTGGGCGCCATCGCTGCGGCTCCGCTGCTGCTGGAAGGCAAGATGCTGGACGTGAAAAAGGCCAAGGGCGCAGGTTACATCGACGAGATCGCAGCCGATCCGCTGGCCGCGGCCAAGGAATGGGTGCTGAACGCCAAGGATGCCGATCTGGTCAAGCCGTGGGACGCCAAGGGCTACAAGATGCCCGGCGGCGCGCCCTATCACCCGGCGGGGTTCATGAACTTCGTGGGTGCCTCGGCGATGGTGAACGGCAAGACCCAGGGCGCCTTCCCGGCGGCCAAAGCCTTGCTGAGCGCGGTCTATGAGGGCGCACTGGTCGATTTCGACACCGCGCTGAAGATCGAGGCGCGCTGGTTCACCTCGGTGTTGATGAACCCGTCCTCGGGCGCGATGATCCGTTCGCTGTTCCTGAACAAGGAAGCGCTGGAAAAAGGCGCCGTTCGTCCGAAGGGCATTCCGGACCAGTCGGTCAAGAAGATCGGCGTTCTAGGTGCCGGCATGATGGGCGCGGGCATCGCGCTGGTCTCGGCGCAGGCCGGTATGGAGGTCGTGCTGATCGACCGCGATCAGGCCGCCGCAGACAAGGGCAAGGCCTATACCGAAGCCTATCTGGACAAGGGCATGAAGCGTGGCAAGGTCACGGCCGAGAAGAAAGAGGCCATGCTGAGCCGCATCACCGCCACGCCTGATCTTGAAAAGCTGGCGGGCTGCGATCTGATCATCGAAGCCGTGTTCGAGGACCCCAAGGTCAAGGCCGAGATGACCCAGAAGGTCGAGGCGATCATCCCCGAGGACTGCATCTTTGCCTCGAATACCTCGACCCTACCGATCACCGAACTGGCCAAGGCCAGCAAGCGGCCAGATCAGTTCATCGGAATCCACTTCTTCTCGCCGGTCGAGAAGATGTTCCTGGTGGAAATCATCAAGGGCAAGGAAACCGGTGACCGCGCCGTGGCCAAGGCGCTGGACTATGTCCGCCAGATCCGCAAGACGCCGATCGTGGTCAATGACGCGCGGTTCTTCTACTGCAACCGCTGCATCATCCCCTACATCAACGAAGGCGCGCGGATGATCACCGAGGGCGTCCAGCCGGTGTTGATCGACAACGCGGCGCGTCAGCTGGGTTTCCCGGTTGGTCCGATACAGCTGACCGACGAAACTTCGATCGACCTGGGTGCCAAGATCGCGCGGGCGACCAAGGCCGCGATGGGCGACGCCTATCCCGAAAGCCCCGCCGACGAGCTGATCTTTTGGATGGAGGAGCAAGGCCGTCTGGGCCGCAAGGCCAAGGCCGGGTTCTTCGACTATGACGAGAACGGCAAGCGCATCGGCTACTGGCACGGTCTGCACGAGAAATATCGGCTGGCCGAACAGCAGCCCTCGCTGCAGGAAGTGCAGGACCGCCTGATGTTCGCACAGGTTCTGGAAGCCGTGCGCGCGTTGGAGGAAGGCGTTCTGGAAGACATCCGCGAAGGCGATGTTGGCGCCATCCTGGCCTGGGGCTTTGCGCCGTGGTCGGGTGGTCCGTTCAGCTGGCTCGACATGATCGGCGCGCCCTACGCCGCCGAGCGTTGCGACCAGTTGACCGAGAAATATGGCGACCGCTTCGCTTGCCCGCCGCTGCTGCGCGAGATGGCCGAGAAGGGTCAGACCTTCTATGGCCGCTTCGCCCCCGAGGCCAAAGCGGCCTGACGTACAGGTGCTGGCGCGTGGTTGAACGCGCCAGCCGCCCGCTGGCTCGACCGGGTCAGCTCTGCCAGTCGGCGCGCAACAGCAGGACCGGCTGTCTGGGCCGCCCCGGGCGTCCGGGGCGCCGCTCGCCCCGGAGGGGTCTGACCGGAACCACCGGCGCCCCGGGAACCGCAACAGCCGAAGCCGACACCGGGCAGGCCAGCGCTGACAGATCGCGCGCCGCCGCGACGGACGCTACCAGTGCCGCGCCACTCTCTGCATCCAGAACCGGGTAACCGCTTTGCCCCGCTACACGCCCTCTGCCCCCGATACGGCAGGCCGGGAAATAGGCCCTCAGACCGCCTTCGATGCAAATGATCTCGTCCTGATCGAAAAACAATGTAGTCACCGGGAAACGGGTGGCCGGCATCGCCGAACCAAAGGCAAAAGACCCGCTGAGCAACCGCGCGGCGACGATGGCGCTGTCCGTCGGCGGCGCATCCAGCCAGGACGCGGCGACGGCAATCCCCTGCTCGGGCATGAGCCAGACCGGCCGCTTGTTGTAAGCCGCGCCGGCCGGCACCCGGACCGGCAGGAAGTCCGGACGGGTTTCATCAGCCGGCACCGAAATCAGGTCTTGTGACACCCGCCGCACGGGCTGGAACCCGTTGTCCGCCGTGCGTACCGGATCTCCGGGTTTCAGCGCCTCGACGGGCACCCACCCGCCATAGGTCAGAACCCGCGTTCCATGCACCAACCCTCCGCGCCGCACCGAAACAGCCTTGCGCGTCGTTGTTGCAACCCCTTTTTCAAAGGACATCTCGTCCGCTGAAACACTCACTACTTCAAACATGCGCCGCCCCCCTTTCTGGCACCTGTCAACTGAAACAGGTGTAGCACGGCAGGCCAAGCGACGCCTCATTTCTGCCTTTTTTCCGCCGGCTTTACGCCATCACACCGAGCATCAGGCCAAGTTTCAGGAACAGTTCCGCCAACAGCCCCGCCGTTGAACGTAAATGGGAAACAGTTACCTTATTCGAAGTGATACCCGAATCTCTCGATATCTTCTGAACAGGCCTCGGCCACGGCATCGCGGGTCTGGGCGCAATAATAGTCCCGATAGTCTGCCGATCGGTTCGACGGGTTTGCATGCGGCAGACAGAATTCAAACCCAAGATGATCGAACAAGGGGCAGGCATCTTCGTGGAAATGCTCGAGCCGAACATAAGCCTTGCACAGATCCTGCCCCTTGGCGGTGGTGACGTAGCTACGCGCCGGGTTCTGCCGGAACGATCGGCGGATGTCCGGGTGCTGTACGAAACCAGCGAAATCCAGCGTCCGGGCCAAGCCGACTGCCGGGTGCGAAAACGTCTGTGTGCGCAGCCAGTGATAGTAGCTGACCATCCGATCCCAGGGGTTGCGCACCAGAGTAAAGATGAACATGGCGGGCATTAGGTCGGGCGGTACAAGCCCCTCGATATCGGACAGACGCGCGTGTTTCCACAGGCGGCCCGCGGTCACAAGCGACTGCTGACGCCGCCGTCGCCGTTGCGCCTTGGGCGTGTCTCCCACCAGAATGTCGTCCTTCATCGCACGCGCCTCGAGCGCAAGCGCCAGCGACGTTCCCCCGGTTTTCGGGATATGAATGAAGATGAAAGACCGCCCTGTCGATAGGATCACCCTGGCCCCTTTGGTATTCTGGTACTTTCAAGTGGTTCAGTGGAACATGCCCGGCACCGGTTGTGCAACAGGTTTGCGCCGTTCGGTCCGAACGTGATAGGACTTGGCCAAACCATAACGAGCAGCCCACCGTGAAGACGGCATTCAAACAATACCAACGGATCGAAGCCACCGGTCTGTGGCGCCCGTCGCCGGACGAACAACGGCGCGAGGTCGTGGTGTCGATCGGCGAAGCGACACTGACGATTTCCGACTTCAACGACCGACCGCTGACCCATTGGTCTCTGGCCGCATTGGAGCGCCAGAACCCCGGCGTCTTTCCGGCCATCTACAACCCCGACGGCGACCCGGGCGAGACGCTGGAGCTCGACCAGTCGGAAACGACCATGATCGAGGCCATCGACAAGCTGCAGCGTGCCATCGAACGTGCCCGTCCCCACCCCGGACGCCTGCGCTGGGCCAGCGTCGGCGGCGTCGCGGCCGCGGTGGTGGCGCTGCTTGTTTTCTGGTTACCGGGCGCGCTGCAATCCCATGTCGTGAGCGTTCTGCCGCAGATCAAGCGCCAGGAAATCGGCGAGATGGTCCTGCGCCGGATCGAACGCGTTTCGGGTCGGGCCTGCAACACGCGCGACGCGCAGGCGTCGCTGCGGGCGCTTGCGCAGCGGACCGGGGTGCGCCGGGTCGTGATCTTGCCCGCGGGCGTGCAAGACAGCCTAGGCCTGCCCGGTGGCATCGTGCTGCTGAACCGGGCGCTTGTCGAAGATTACGAGGACCCGGCCGTCGCCGCGGGATACATAATCGCTGAGCGCGCCCGAGCCGCACAGCAGGACCCTCTGGACGAACTGCTGGACCGGACGGGCAGCGCCGCCGCGTTTCACCTGTTGACCACCGGCGGGCTGACGACCGGGCAGATCGACGCCTATTCCGAGCAGGTCCTGTCGGACCCGCGCCCGGAAATCGCGGATGAAACCCTGCTGCAGAGCTTTGCCCAGGCCCGACTGCCTTCGACGCCTTATGCCTATGCGCGCGACATCACCGGCGAAACGGTTCTGCCCCTGATCGAGGCCGACCCGATGGCAACTGAGCCTCTAGACCAGGTCCTGCCCGACCGCGACTGGGTGCGGCTGCAGAACATCTGCAGCGACTAGGCGCCTATTTCGTGCCGAACATCCGGTCGCCGGCATCGCCGAGGCCGGGCATGATGTAGCCCTTGGAATTCAGCTCGCGGTCCAGCGCGGCGGTCACGATTTTGACATCGGGATGTGCCTCTTTCATGCGCGCCACACCTTCGGGGGCGGCCAACAGGCACAGGAACCGGATGTCGGTGGCGCCGGCCTGTTTCAGCAGGTCAACCGCCGCGGCCGAGCTGTTACCCGTGGCCAGCATCGGGTCAACCGCGATCACCAGCCGGTCTTTCAGCCCCTCGGGAACCTTGAAATAGTACTGCACCGGCTGCAGCGTTTCTTCATCGCGATACAGGCCCACAAATCCGACCCGGGCCGAGGGCACCAATTCCAGAACGCCGTCCAGCATCCCGTTGCCCGCACGCAGGATCGACACCAGCGCCAGCTTCTTGCCCGCCAGGATTGGCGCGTCCATCTCCTCCATCGGGGTCTCGATGTTGCGCGTGGTCAGCGGCAGATCGCGGGTCACCTCATAGGCCAGCAGCAGCGTGATCTCGCGCAGCAGTTGCCGGAACGAGGCGGTCGAGGTGCCCTTGTCCCGCATGAGCGTCAGTTTGTGCTGAACCAGTGGGTGGTCGACGACGGTCAGATGTTCGCTCATGTGTTCTCCAGTCTTTTTCTAACCCTTGCGCGGGTCTCTTCATCGCAGAATGCGGCGTTCAGGGCGGTGTCGTTCAGCGCGGCGAAATCCTCGGCGTCCCAGCCGAAGGCCTGGGCCAGCATCTCATATTCGCGGCGCATGTTGGTATGAAAAAACGGCGGGTCATCGGTGGAAACCGTGACCTTCACGCCCGCCTCGCGCAGCCGCGCGATCGGATGGGTCGCGAAATCCGGGTACAAGCCCAGCACCACGTTCGAGCCCGGGCAGACCTCGAGCGTAACGCCCCGGTCGGCCAGTTCATGCACCAGATCGGGGTCTTCGATAGCTCGCACGCCGTGGCCCACCCGTTCGACCCCCAGCGCGCGTACGGCATCGCGCACGCTTTCGGGGCCGCCGAATTCGCCGGCATGGGTGGTCAGGCGCAATCCGGCCTCGCGCGCGCAGTCGAAGGCCCATTTGAAATCGGCCTGCTGGCCCATGGCCTCGTTCCCGCCCATGCCGAACCCGGTGATCCAGTCGCCCGCGGTTTCGGCGGCGCACAGCGCGCTGCGCTTGGCCTTGTCGGGCCCGAAATGGCGCACGCAAGTCACCACACCGCGCAGAGTGATGTCGAACTTGCGCTCGGCCTCGTCGGCGGCATCCTGAATGGCGGCCAGATAGTCGCGCCAGGCATGCAGATCGCCCCCGCCGCAGAAATCGGGGCTGAGGAAGGTTTCGGAATAGACCACCCCGTTCGCCGCGCTTTCTTCCAGGATCGCCAGCGTCAGGCGGCGGAAATCCTCGGGCGTTTTCAAGACTTCGCAGGCGGCCTCGTAGACGCTGAGGAAATGCGCGAAATCACGGAAGTCATAGCTGCCGTCAGGCTTGAAGATTCCGCTCAGGTCAACCTTCTTTTCATGCGCCAGCTGGCGGATGAAGCCGGGCGGAGCCGCGCCTTCGTGATGCAGGTGCAGTTCGATCTTGGGCAGGTCTGCGACGGTCATAGAAAGGTCCTTCCCGGCCCTTGCGCCGGAATGCTCAGGTGATGTGCGATGCTGGCGGCCACGTCGGCGAAATTGACCTGCCCGATCTGTCCGCCCCCCTGGCCGGCGATCAGCACCGGCACCTGTTCGCGGGTGTGGTCGGTGCCGACCCAGCTGGGGTCATTGCCGTGGTCGGCGGTCAGCAGAAACAGGTCGCCCGGGCGCAGCCGGGGCAGGATACGCCCGATCTCGGCGTCGAACCATTCCAAAGCGCGGGCATAGCCCGAGATGTCGCGCCGGTGGCCGTACTGGCTGTCAAACTCGACGAAATTTGCGAATGTCAGGCTGCCGTCCTCGGCGCTGTCCACGAGGCGCGACAGGTGACCCATCAGATCGGCGTCCGAGCCCTTGTCCAGCGTGTCGATCCCCTGCATCGAGAAGATGTCACCGATCTTGCCCACGCCATGCACATTGCGCCCGGCATCCTGCGCCCAGTTGGTCAGCACCGGTGCGGGCGGCGTGATGGCAAAATCCTTGCGGTTGGTGGTGCGGACAAACCCCTGTTCGGGCGATCCCACGAAGGGGCGGGCGATCACCCGGCCCACCTTCATCTTGTGCAGAATGGGGGCGAGGGTCCGGCACATCTGGTACAGGCGCTCCAACCCGAAAGTCTCCTCATGCGCAGCAATCTGGAACACACTGTCGGCCGAGGTATAGCAGATCGGCCAGCCGGTGCGCATGTGTTCCGCGCCCAGTTCGGCGATGATCGTGGTGCCCGAGGCATGGCAATTGCCCAGAATGCCCTCGGTTCCGGCGGCCTGTGCGGCGGCGCGGGTCAGATCCTTAGGGAACGCGGGAACCGTGTCGGGGAAATAGTGCCAGTCCCACGGCACCGGCAGCCCGGCCAGTTCCCAATGGCCCGAAGGTGTGTCCTTGCCCGGCGAATGCTCGCGCGCGCAGCCCCACAGGCCGGTCGGGTCGGCCTCCAACCCCGGCGCATCCGCGCCCGAAGCCAGTCGCACCGCCGCCCCAAGCCCCAGCGCATCGAGGTTGGGCAGGCGCAACGGCCCGGACCGGCCATCCTCGGCCCGCCCTTCGGCGCAGGCCTGCGCGATATGGGCCACCGTATTGGCGCCCGTGTCCGGCACGTCGCCATTGAAGAACCGGTCGGCATCCGGCGCGCCGCCGATGCCCACCGAGTCCATCACCACAAGGAACGCGCGCCTCATGCAAGGATCCTTTCCTGTACGAGCTCCGGCACCGGAACGGCCGCCGGGCCGATGGTGATTGCGGCGCGCACGGTTTGCGCGGCCCGCTGTGCGGCATCCTCGCGCGCGGCATGGACCACGGCCAACGGCGTTCCGGCCGAGACCTTGTCGCCCAGCCGCACCAGCGCCGACAGGCCCACCGCCGGGTCGATCACGTCGCTTTCCACCTGCCGGCCACCGCCCAACGCCACGACCGCAAGGCCCAGCGCCTCGCCATCCATCGCGGTGACATAGCCTTCGTCCTGCGCCGTCACCTCGAGGATCACGCTGGCCTCGGGCAGATAGCGCGTCCAGTCCTCGACCAGGCCCAGCGGTCCGCCCACAGCGGCCATCATCCGGCCGAACCGCTCGGCTGCGCGGCCATCGCGGATCACCTCGGCGATCATGTCCCGCCCGGCCTGCGCGTCGGCGACCATACCAGCGTCAGACAGCAGAACACCGCCCAGCTCGGCCGAAATCTCGGCCAGAGGCGAGGGCTCCCCACCGGTCAGCACCTTCATCACTTCGGCGATTTCCAAGGCGTTGCCCAGCGCGGGCGCCAGCGGCTGATTCATGTCAGTGATCAGGGCCGAGGTCCGGCACCCGGCCGCATTGGCCGTTTCGGTCAGGGCCTGCGCCAGCATGCGCGCCTCGTCCAGCGTTTTCATGAAGGCCCCGCTGCCAACCTTGACGTCCAGCACCAGCGCATCGGGGCTGGCCGCTAGTTTCTTGGACAGGATCGAGGCCGTGATCAGATCGAGGCTTTCGACCGTGGCGGTGACGTCGCGTATGGCATAGAGCCGCTTGTCCGCCGGGGCGATCTGGGCGGTCGCGCCGACGATGGCGGCACCGGTCTCGGCCAAAATCTGGGCCAACCGGTCCTGGCCGATCTGGGTCGACACGCCGGGGATCGCCTCGAGCTTGTCGAGCGTCCCGCCGGTATGGCCCAGACCGCGGCCCGAGATCATCGGCACATAGGCTCCGCATTCCGCCAGCGCCGGGGCCAGCACGAGGCTGACGCAATCCCCCACACCGCCGGTCGAATGCTTGTCGATCACCGGACCGTCCAGATCCCAGGTCAGAACTTCACCGCTGTCCCGCATGGCCAGCGTCAGCGCGGCGCGGCCCTCGGGACCCAGCCCGCCCATGCAGACGGCCATAGCAAAGGCTCCGGCCTGGGCGTCGCTGACGCTTCCATCGGCCAGACCTTGGGCAAACCACGCCAGTTCGCCGGCATCCGGCACCTCGCGGCGGCGTAGTTTCGCGATGATCGAACGGGCGTCCATGGGCGCGGCCCTTAAATGAACGAAGCGTCGAAAGCGCCGGGCAGCAGCTCGCCGATGGTCGTGCGGGTCTCAACCCCATCCACCGTCGCCATGGTGACCACCACGTCCTTGTCCCCGAACTCGGCCAGTTTCTGCCGGCACCCGCCGCAGGGCGGCACCGGTTGCGGGCTCGAGGCCACGACATAGACCTCGGCCAGCTTGTTTTCTCCGGCGGCGACCATCGCGGCGATCGCCCCGGCCTCGGCGCAGGTGCCTTCAGGATAGGCCACGTTTTCCACGTTGCAGCCCGCGAACACCGCACCCGACGGGGTGCGGACCGCGGCGCCCACTTTGAAATTCGAGTAGGGCGCATAGGCGTTTTCACGCACCTTGAGGGCTGCTTCTTTCAACGACATGGCGATTCCCCGATTTTTTGATCAACTGGTCAGAATGCCATACCCTACTGGAAATCCGCCGGGGAATTGAAGCCCCATCTGCACGGAATGTCGGCGCGCCCGCGCGTCAGCCCAGATCGGTCTTGAAATACCCCGGCAGCGTCACTTCAAGCAGTTCGACATCGTCGCTCGGATCGGCCAGCCGCGTGCGCATTCCGGGTGGGATGACAAAGGCGTCGCCCTGCTCCAGGCGATAGGGTTCGCGGCCTTCACCTTCCAAGGTGACGGCCCCATTCATCACGAAGGTAAAGTGGATATCGGCATCATGGCTGGCCCAGACCGGGTCGCCCTGCCCCCGGCGCACCACCTGAACGCCTGCCACGCCCTTGGTGTTTTCGGCAATCGTCGTGTCGCGGCATTGATAGCCCGGCAGGCGGAATGGCTGCCACTCTGCCCCTTCGGCCCGGTTGTAGACGAACCGCTGCCCCTGCCATTCCCGCTCGGGGCGGTAATGCGGCGTGGGCAGTTGCATGTCGTGGTCGATCTCGGTGACATGCTCGGCCGGAACGCCGATTTCGATTACCTGCACGTTGTCCGACGCTTCGAGTACGCGGTGCCGGATCTCAGGCGGCTGGATGAAACAATCACCGGCGGTCAGGCGCATCTTGTCGCCCTGATCTTCGTAGACGACATCGACCCAGCCGTGGATGCAGAAGATGAGCTGGAACCCGACCTTGTGGAAATGGACCATGTCCGGGACCGGGCCGCCGTCGGGAATGCGGATGTGGCTGGCAATGATCGACCCGCCCAGCCGGTCGGGCACCAGATCGCGGTAATGCATGCCCGCGCGCCCGATGATCCAGGGCGCCTGATCCTTGAGCCTGCGGACGACGAAGGAATGAACCGTCTCGGGCATCACCAGGGGCGGGTTGCGCTCCTCGATCTCGATGCGGGTGCCGTTGGGGGCGACCAGGCTGCGCTGACCGCCGGCGAACCCGTCCGGGTCTTCGGTGAGGATACGCAAGGTGCCCGGCGCCTCGGGCGCGTCCTTTTCCACACGCAGGCGCAGTCCATGCCCGGAAAACACCGCAACCCGAGGGTCATCCGCCGGATAGATCATGTCCATCCGCATGCCCAAAACCTTGGTGTAGAACGGAATGTCGTCTCGCAACTCTTGGGTCGGAATGCGGAATTCGGCTATGGTGTCGGTCATGCTGGTCTCCTCTGCGCGGGACAGTGGGGGGCGTTTCGGAAATTTGCAAGCCAGGGTCGAACCGGCCGACACGCGAATTCGTGGTTTCCCCTGCGTAAGAAATAGTTTAACACTAAACTAAATTCCAAAACGGGAAGTTTTGACATGTCCGACAAACCCAGCCTGCGCCAGGCCGCACTTGATTACCACGCGCATCCGAAGCCTGGGAAACTGGAGGTCAAGGCGACCAAACCCATGGCCAACGGCCGCGACCTCGCGCGCGCCTACTCACCCGGCGTGGCCGAGGCCAGCCTGGAGATCAAAAACGACCCGACGACAGCCGAGATGTACACCGCGCGCGGCAATCTTGTGGCCGTCGTCTCGAACGGCACTGCGGTGCTGGGGCTGGGCAATATCGGCGCGCTGGCCTCCAAGCCGGTGATGGAGGGCAAGGCCGTCCTGTTCAAGAAATTCGCCGGCATCGACTGTTTCGACATCGAGTTGAACGAACCCGATCCCGAGAAACTGGCCGATATCGTCTGCGCGCTGGAGCCTACCTTCGGCGCTATCAACCTCGAAGACATCAAGGCGCCCGACTGCTTTATCGTCGAGAAACTGTGCCGCGAGCGGATGAACATTCCTGTCTTCCACGACGACCAGCACGGCACCGCCATCGTGGTGGGGGCCGCTGCGCGCAACGCGCTGCACGTAGCCGGCAAGCGGTTCGAGGATATCAAGGTGGTTTCCACCGGCGGCGGCGCGGCGGGGATCGCTTGCCTGAACATGCTGGTCAAGCTGGGGGTCAAGCGCGAGAACATCTGGTTGTGCGACATTCACGGGCTGGTCTATGAAGGCCGGGACGAGGACATGAACCCGCACAAGGACCAATTCGCCCAAAAGACCGACCTGCGCACGCTGGATCAGGTGATCGACGGCGCCGACCTGTTTCTGGGCCTCAGCGGGCCGAACGTGCTGAAGCCACAGATGGTCGCGCGCATGGCCAAACAGCCGATCATCTTTGCGCTGGCGAACCCGTCCCCGGAGATCTTGCCCGATGCCGCGCGCGAAGTAGCCCCCGACGCCATCATCGCCACCGGGCGCAGCGATTTCCCGAACCAGGTGAACAACGTCCTGTGTTTCCCGTTCATCTTCCGCGGCGCGCTGGACGTGGGCGCGACCGAGATCAACGATGCCATGCAGATCGCTTGCGTCGAAGGCATCGCCGAAATGGCACGCGCCACCACCAGCGCCGAGGCCGCAGCCGCCTACAAGGGCGAGCAGTTGACCTTTGGCCCCGACTACTTGATCCCCAAGCCATTCGATCCGCGGCTGGTGGGCGTGGTGTCCTCGGCTGTGGCCCGCGCCGCGATGGAAAGCGGCGTGGCCAGGCGCCCGATCGCAGACCTCGAAGCCTACAAGGAGCGCCTGAACCAGACCGTGTTCAAATCGGCCCTGCTGATGCGGCCGGTGTTCGAGGCCGCCAAGGCCGCCTCGCGCCGCATCGTCTTTGCCGAGGGCGAGGACGAGCGCGTGCTGCGCGCCGCCCAGGCCATTCTGGAGGAAACCACCGAAACGCCCATTCTGATCGGTCGCCCCGAGGTGATCGAGGCCCGCTGCGAAAAGCTGGGGCTGTCCATACGCCCCGGTCAGGATTGCCAGATCGTGAACCCGGAAAACGACCCGCGGTACTATGACTACTGGAACTCTTATCACCAGATCATGCAGCGCCGCGGCGTGACGCCCGACCTGGCCAAGGCCATCATGCGCACCAACACCACCGCCATCGGCGCCATCATGGTGCATCGCGGCGAGGCAGACAGCCTGATCTGCGGCACCTTCGGCGAGTATCGCTGGCACCTGAACTATGTCGGACAGGTTCTGGGCGATGGCGATCTGCGCCCGCATGGCGCGCTGTCGCTGATGATCCTCGAAGACGGGCCTCTATTCATCGCCGATACCCATGTGCATCAACTGCCTTCCCCGGCGGAATTGGCCGAGATCTCGATCGGCGCGGCGCGGCATGCGCGGCGCTTTGGGGTTGAACCCAAGATCGCCTTCTGCTCGCAATCGCAATTCGGCAATCAGGCCGAGGGTTCGGGAAAACGCCTGCGCGAAGCGATCGCGATATTGGACAGCAAGCCCCGGGATTTCATCTATGAAGGCGAAATGAACCTGGACGTGGCCCTGGACCCCGAGTTGCGCGAGCGTATTTTCCCCAACTCGCGCCTGGAGGGGGCTGCCAACGTTCTGATCTTTGCCCATGCGGACGCGGCCAGCGGTGTGCGCAATATTCTGAAGATGAAGGCCGACGGCATCGAGGTCGGCCCCATCCTGATGGGCATGGGCAACAAGGCGCATATCGTAACACCCTCGATCACCGCACGCGGGCTGCTGAACATGGCGGCAATTGCCGGAACACCCGTCGCGCATTACGGTTGAACACGGCGGCCCGACCGGTCTGGCCGCCCCGCCGAGGGAGGTCATCATGAAAGGTCACTGCCATTGTGGCGCCGTGCGATGGGCCAGCGATGCCGAGATCGCGTGGGGCTGCTACTGTCATTGCGCGGATTGTCGCCGTAACTGCGCTGCCCCGGTTACGGCGTTCATCGGGTTGCCCCATGGTTCTGTAACGTGGTCGGGGGATGCGCCGCGCGTATACAGATCGTCCGAGGATGTCGAACGCCTGTTCTGCGGCACCTGCGGCACACCGATGGCATATCGCAATGCCCGAGACCGGGCGAACATTCACCTCTATACCGCCACCTTGGAAAACCCCGAAGATGCCGCACCCCGCTTTCACGTTTTTCACGCCGAGCATCTGCACTGGCTGAACATCGAGGACAGCCTGCCCCGATTTGCCGGAACGGCGACCTGATCCGAATCTGACGGACGCGCGTTTGCACCCAGGGGTTTGCTGATTTGCAACAACAGAAAAATGCCCCACTCAAGGGGTTAATATTCTGTATATTTGCAAAAATTTGCAGACCTTTTGGCACGCTTCTGCAAAGATTTCGCGATAAACTGACGCGCCGTCATGCGCGCCGCTTGCTCGGCTGGACACAGGCGCCTAACACATTCCCCAAGACTGTCTGGAGGAGGACAAATGGCGTATCAGGACGTATACGAGAGCTGGAAAAAAGATCCCGAAGCATTCTGGATGCAGGCGGCCGAAGGCATCGACTGGATCGAGAAACCCAGCAAGGCCCTGTTTGACGACAACGCGCCGCTGTATGAATGGTTCTGCGATGCCAAGGTGAATACCTGCTGGAACGCCGTGGACCGCCACGTGGAAAACGGTCGGGGCGAGCAGACCGCCATCATCTATGACAGCCCGATCACCCACACCAAGCGCGAGATCTCCTACATGGAGCTGCGCAATCGCGTGGCGACCCTCGCCGGCGCGCTGCGGGCCAAGGGGGTCGAAAAGGGCGACCGCGTCATCATCTACATGCCGATGATCCCCGAGGCGCTCGAGGCGATGCTGGCGTGTGCGCGGCTGGGAGCGGTGCATTCGGTGGTCTTTGGCGGGTTTGCCAGCAACGAACTGGCGGTGCGGATCGACGACGCCAAACCCAAGGCGATCATCGCGGCGTCGTGCGGGCTGGAACCCGGTCGCGTGGTGCAATACAAGCCGCTGCTGGACGGCGCCATTGAGATGGCCAGCCACAAGCCGGAGTTCTGCGTGATCTTTCAGCGCGAACAGGAAGTGGCCAAGCTGGTCGAGGGGCGCGACTTCAACTGGCACGGCTTCCAGTACGGCGTTGAGCCGGCCGAATGTGTCCCGGTTGAAGGCAATGATCCGGCCTACATCCTATACACCTCGGGCACCACCGGCGCGCCCAAGGGCGTCGTACGACCCACGGCCGGGCACCTTGTGGCGCTGAACTGGACGATGAAGAACATCTACAACGTCGATCCCGGCGATGTGTTCTGGGCGGCCTCGGACGTGGGCTGGGTCGTGGGGCATTCCTACATCTGCTATGGCCCGC
This sequence comes from Ruegeria sp. BHSC026, assembly GCF_059613065.1. Taxonomy (NCBI): domain Bacteria; kingdom Pseudomonadati; phylum Pseudomonadota; class Alphaproteobacteria; order Rhodobacterales; family Roseobacteraceae; genus Ruegeria; species Ruegeria sp. BHSC026. The sequence goes on from NZ_JBXWRV010000011.1 coordinate 76,187, forward strand.
TGATCCACGGCAACACCACCATCGTGTTCGAGGGCAAGCCCGTCGGCACCCCCGATGCGGGCACCTTCTGGCGGGTGATTTCCGAGCACAAGGTCAAAAGCTTTTTCACCGCCCCAACGGCGATCCGCGCGGTCAAGCGCGAGGACCCCAAGGGCGAAATGCTGGCGAAATACGACCTGTCCTGCCTCAAGGCCCTGTTCCTGGCCGGTGAACGCGCCGACCCCGATACGATCACTTGGGCGCAGGACGCGTTGAAGGTTCCGGTCGTCGACCATTGGTGGCAGACCGAAACCGGCTGGACCATCGCCGGCAACCCGCTGGGGATCGAGGAACTGCCGATCAAGCTGGGCTCGCCCGCCAAGCCGATGCCCGGCTATGACGTGCAGATCCTCGACGAAGGCGGCCACCCGATGAAACCGGGCGAGCTGGGCGCGATCGCGGTCAAGCTGCCGCTGCCCCCGGGGACGCTGCCAACCCTGTGGAATGCCGAGGAGCGGTTCAGGAAATCCTATCTTGAGCACTTCCCGGGTTACTACGAAACCGGCGATGCCGGGATGATCGACGAGGACGGTTACCTTTATATCATGGCGCGCACCGATGACGTGATCAACGTGGCAGGACACCGCCTGTCCACCGGCGCGATGGAGGAGGTTCTGGCCGCCCATCCCGACGTGGCTGAATGCGCGGTCATCGGCGTATCGGATGATTTGAAGGGGCAGGCACCGGTCGGCTTCCTGTGCCTGAACGCCGGATGCAAGCGTGACAATGCCGAGATCGCGCAAGAGGTCGTGCAGATGGTGCGCGACAAGATCGGCCCCGTCGCCGCCTTCAAGAAAGCCGTTGTGGTGGACCGCCTGCCCAAGACCCGCTCGGGCAAGATCCTACGCGGAACGATGGTGGCGATCGCCGATGGCAAGGACTACAAGATGCCTGCCACAATCGACGACCCGGCCATTCTGGACGAAATCACCGAAGCCCTGAAATCAATCGGTTACGCCCAGTAACCGGGCATCGGGCGGCCTTGGGCCGCCCGCCCTGCCCTGCGGGCTTGCAACCTTTGGCAGACCGCCTACTGTGCCCTTGACGGAGGGCATATGGCAAATGACGACATCTGGCGCCTGAGCGCCACCGAACTGGCAGACCGCACCCGTTCCGGGGACCTGAGCGCAACTGAGGCTGTACAAGGCGCGATCGACCGGATGCACGCGCTGAACCCGGCGTTGAATGCCGTCGTCGAAGACCTTAGCACCGAGGCGCAGGAGCGCGCCCGGACGCTGGACGCCGCGCGGGCGCGCGGCGAACCGACCGGCCCTCTGCACGGCGTTCCCGTCACGATCAAAGTCAATATCGACCAAAAAGGCCATGCCACGACCAATGGTGTGGCCGCTCTGAAAGATGTGATTGCCCCCGACGATGCGCCCGTCGTGTCGAACCTGCTGAAGGCCGGCGCGGTGGTGATCGGCCGGACCAACACGCCCGAGTTTTCATTCCGCGCCGATACCGACAACCCGCTGTATGGGCGCACGCACAACCCCTGGGGCCGACATATCTCGGCCGGCGGCTCCTCGGGCGGGGCCGGCGTGGCTGTGATGACCGGCATGGGTGCCCTGGCGCATGGCAACGATATCGGCGGCAGCCTGCGGTTCCCGGCCGCGGCCGTTGGCGCGGTGACGGTCAAGCCGGGCCTTGGCCGCGTCCCAGCATGGAACCCAAGCCAAACCGCCGAACGCGGTCTGCTGGCGCAACTGATGTCGGTGCAAGGACTGATCACCCGCAGCACAACTGACCTGCACCTGGCAATGCCCAGCCTGATCGCTTCGGATCCGCGCGATCCGTTTCACGTTCCGCTGCCATGGCGCATGGCCGAGCCTGACCAGCAGCCGAGGGTGGCTTTCACCAAGAACACTTTTGGTTACGATCTCCACCCCGAGGTCGACAAGGCGCTGAACACGGCCCGCGATGCACTGGTTGATGCTGGGTACACCGTTGATGAGATCGACCCTCCGAACGTTTTCGAATGCGGACGGCTCGGGTATCGCGCCTTGATGGGCGAGGTTCTGACCCTGATGAAAGCCGATGTCGAGGCGGCCGGATCCGAGACCATCCAACGCATCTTTGCCACCTACTTCCAGGAATTTCCCCCGATCACGGGCCGGGACCTGATCCGAGCACTGGCGCAGCGCAGCCACCATGCGCGGGAATGGGCGCTGTTCATGGAGGACTATCCGCTGGTGCTGTCGCCCTTCCTACCGCAACCCTTTTTCAGACCCGACCGTGATACGGAAGGCTCGGAAGGCGTGCACGAAGTGCTGGGCTGCGCGGTCTATTCCTATGCGATGAACTTTTTGGGCCTTCCGGCCGCCAGCGTGCCGGCACGGCTGGCCGAATTGCCGAGCGGCCCGCAACCCATCAATGTTCAAATCGCAGCCCGCCGCTGGCGCGAGGATCTGGCCGTTGACGCCGCCGCCGCGATCGAGGCGCGCGTGGGCCGGATGTGCGAAACTCTGTGGGGCCGCATGGACCCGACCAATCATGCCGGCTGACACCAAAAAAATAGACCCCGGGGTATTGTGCCCGGGGCCCGCCTACTTAAATAAGCCCGGATTTTTGATGACGAGCGTAGCACCACCCACTCTCGCCAGCGCATAATCTGCGCAATCATTCGAAAACACCATTTTCAGGCGGCCACTCACTTCCACCTTGGCGCGTTCTCCGGGCAAATTGAGAGTATCACATTGATCTGCCGCGTCCTGTGAACTGCATCACACAAGCGGGCCAAATCTCTGTTTTCCCATGCCTTCAGGTGAATTGCTCGGAAATCAGGCGTTCCTCCAGCCCGTGGCCCGGATCGAACAGAATGCGATGCCGCACCTTGGGCTCGGAGCGGATCTCGACCCAGTCGATATCCGGGAACGAGATCGAATCGGCATCGGCCATGACCGGGCGCTTGTCGGACTCGAGCACGTCGAACCGGACATGCGCCGTTTTCGGCAGCAGCGCCCCCCGCCACCGGCGCGGCCGGAAGGCTGCGATCGCTGTCAGGGCCAGAACGTCCGAACCGATCGGCAGGATCGGCCCATGCGCCGAATAGTTGTAGGCAGTGGACCCGGCGGGCGTGGACAGCAGTGCTCCATCGCACACCAGTTCGGCCAGGCGCAGACGCCCATCGACGCTGATCCGCAGGCGTGCGGCCTGCGGTCCGGCCCGCAGCAGTGATACTTCGTTGATCGCAAGGGCCTCGTGCAGCTTGCCGGACTGGTCCATCGCGCGCATGGCCAGAGGATTGATCACCTCTTCCTCGGCGGCGGCAAGACGGTCCAGCAGATTGGCGTCGTCATATTCATTCATCAAGAAACCGATGGTTCCGCGGTTCATGCCATAGACCGGCACGTCCAGATGCTGCGTATTGTGCAGCGTGCGCAGCATGAACCCGTCCCCGCCCAGCGCCACGATGACATCCGCGTCCCGTGGCGCGGCGTTGCCGTAACGGTCCACCAGCGTGCTGCGCGCAGTTTGTGCGACATCCGCGTCGCTGGCGAGAAAAGCGATTCTCTTTGTCATGTTCTGTTGGTTTCCGGTGCTGCGCATTTGGTTCCGAAACAAACATACCTTTCCCTCTTAGGCCAGACTTGACGCCGCAGATGGCCAATTCGTCGCTTTAAAGTCTTTTTCATTTGCGCGGTTTCCTATAGGAAATCCGCCAAACCAACCTCAGCCATGCGGAGCGCCCATGAACGCCAACCTTCGTGATAACGGTTTCTTCACCCAGCCTCTTGCCGAGCGCGACCCCGAACTGTACGGCGCGATCCGGTCTGAATTGGGCCGTCAGCGCGACGAGATCGAACTGATCGCCTCGGAAAACATCGTCTCGGCCGCCGTGATGGAGGCGCAGGGCTCGGTGATGACCAACAAATATGCCGAAGGCTATCCCGGCCGTCGCTACTATGGCGGCTGCCAGTTCGTCGACATCGCCGAGAACCTGGCCATCGACCGGGCCAAGCAATTGTTCGGCTGCGAATTCGCCAATGTTCAACCGAATTCGGGGTCGCAGGCCAATCAGGGCGTCTTCCAGGCGCTGCTGCAACCTGGCGACACCATCCTGGGCATGAGCCTGGATGCCGGCGGCCACCTGACCCATGGTGCCAAGCCCAACCAGTCGGGCAAGTGGTTCAACGCGGTGCAATACGGCGTGCGCAAGCAGGACAACATGCTGGACTATGACCAGGTCGAGGCGCTTGCGAAAGAACACCAGCCCAAGCTGATCATCGCCGGCGGCTCGGCCATTCCGCGCCAGATCGACTTTGCCCGCATGCGTCAGATTGCCGACATGGTCGGCGCCTACCTGCATGTGGATATGGCGCATTTCGCGGGCTTGGTGGCAGCAGGCGAACACCCGTCGCCCTTCCCGCACGCGCATGTGGCCACGACCACCACGCACAAAACCCTGCGCGGCCCCCGCGGCGGCATGATCCTGACCAATGACGAAACGATCGCCAAGAAGGTGAACTCGGCCATCTTCCCCGGCATTCAGGGCGGCCCGTTGATGCATGTGATCGCGGCCAAGGCCGTCGCCTTTGGCGAAGCGCTGCGTCCGGAATTCAAAGACTACATCAAGCAGGTGATCACCAACGCGCAGGCGCTGTCGGATCAGCTGATCAAGGGCGGTCTGGACACGGTGACCCACGGCACCGACACCCATGTGGTGCTGGTCGACCTGCGCCCCAAGGGCGTCAAGGGCAACGCGACCGAAAAGGCATTGGGCCGCGCGCACATCACCTGCAACAAGAACGGCGTGCCGTTCGACCCCGAAAAACCGACCGTGACCAGCGGGATCCGACTGGGTTCACCTGCCGGCACAACACGCGGTTTTGGCGAGCCGGAGTTTCGTCAGATCGCCGACTGGATCATCGAGGTGGTCGACGGGCTAGCCGTCAACGGCGAGGACGGCAACGATGCGGTCGAGGCCAAAGTCAAGGCCCAGGTGGCCGAGCTGTGCGCCCGGTTCCCGATCTATCCCAACCTCTGAGTTCGTCAGCGACCCTGACCTGAAATGGCGCCCCGCTGGGCGCCATTTTTCGTGGCGATGTCCGCGTTAGATCAGGCCGCGCCACAGCAGAAAGACCAGCACCAGAACGGCAAGTGCCAAAAGGTTGAACGACAACGCCCCAAGGGTGTCCAGAAACCAGCCCCAGCGGCGATCGGCCAGGCTGATCGAGCGCAGATGTGCCTGGACTTCGTGCGCGGCTTTTTCCAGCCGAGGCGTGTCCAGGATCAGGCGCAACCGGGGGTGCGCGGCCATCGGTTCGGCGCGGGCCAGTTCCATCGCCTGTTTGTAGACGCGACGCGGCAGTCGCCGTTTTGCGCGCCGCACCGACTCGGCCAGCGTCTTGCCCCGGGTGCCCAGCTTTTTCCGCAGCAGGGCGATGGTCTGGGCGATCAGGGTTTGAATTTCGGTTTCCTGCGACATCCGCGCCTCCTGAGCCGACAATCTAGCCTTGCCGATGCGGCGCGACAATGGGGCTGGCTGTCGGGTTTGGCTGGCGGTATCAGTACGCCATGTTGAACACGATCATACATGGCGACCCGACATCGCTCCCGCCCCTGCTGATTGCCCACGGCCTGTACGGATCGGCCCGGAACTGGGGGGTTATTGCCCGAAGACTGGCCGACGAACGGCAGGTCGTGGCCGTGGACATGCGCAACCACGCCTACAGCAAATGGGATGACCGGCACGACTATCAGGCCCTGGCCGACGATCTGGCCGAGGTCATCGACAACCTAGGCGGGCGGGCAGACGTGCTGGGGCACTCGATGGGGGGCAAGGCGGCCATGACCTTGGCCCTGACCCATGGCGCACGGGTCAACAAGCTGGTGGTGGCCGACATCGCGCCGGTGACCTACGGCCACAGCCAGATGCCCTATATCGAAGCGATGCGCGCCGTGGACATGGCGCAGGTCCATCGGCGGGCGGATGCCGAACGGCTGTTGGCCGAACAGGGCGTCGAAAAGGCCCTGCAAAGCTTTTTCACGCAGTCACTGGACGTGGCCGGTAAACGCTGGCGGCTGAACCTGGACGTGCTGGCAAAAGAAATGCCCAGAATCATGGGCTTTCCGGATATTGACGCAGTTTGGGATGGCCCGGCGCTGTTCCTGTCGGGCGCCGAGTCGGACTATGTCCGGCCGGAACACCGCAACACGATCAGGTCGCTGTTCCCCAACACCCGTTTCGCCAAGATACCCGGTGCGGGACACTGGTTGCACGCCGAGAAACCCAGAGAGTTCGAAGCCGCCGTCAGGACGTTTCTCAACGCCTGACAACCGCCTAGGTCAATACAGCTTCCTGGCCACGGGCCACGACGCGGGCGCAGCCGCCACCGCGCCGATGGCGGCACCGGCAAGAATCGTCTGAACCGAGACGAAACCGGCCACCAGAACCGCAATGACCGCCGACCCCGCCAGCGCGGTGGCAATCAGCGAATACAGCAGGAACGCAAGCCGCAACATGTGTCACCACCCTTTGTGAACGATCAGGCCGATCATGACACATTCAGAAAACGGAAACCGTGATCTGGAACAAGATCCCAAAAGCGCGGCCCATCATTGTTCGCGGAAGGCGCGTGACATGCTGTCGACCACCGGCTTGGCAATGTAGGAGGCAAAGGTGCGTTCCTCGGTCTGGATCATGATCTCGGCCGGCATGCCCGGTGTCGGGACAAACCCACGGATCCGATCCAACTCCTCGGGCGGCAACGAGACCCGCGCCAGATAGACTTCCTTGGGAATGCCGCCGGCCTCTTCCAGAACCGCATCCGCCGAAACATAGAAGACCTCGCCGGTCAGAACAGGCGTGGTGCGCTGGTTCAACGCGACAAGCCGCACGGTCGCGGTTTGGCCCGTCGTAACGCTGTCGATGTCGGTGCGGGGAATCTGGGCCTCGATGATCAGGGGCGCATCCGCGGGCAGGATTTCGGCGATCGGCTCACCGGTTTCGATCACGCCGCCCGGCGTGTGATAGTGCAGACGCACGACCGTACCGTCCACCGGCGCCCGTACAACCGCGCGCGCAAGGACGCTGCTGGCCTGCCGGGATTTTTCGCGCACGCTTTCAAGGTCGGCCTCGACAACGCTGAGCTCGTCCAGGGCAGCCTCGCGATAGGCCGACCGGGTCCGGGCGATCTGTTCGGTGTATTTCAGCAGCATCTGGTCGATTTCCGACGCCTCGGACTGCAGCCGGGCCAACTGGCCGTCCGCCTCGGCTTGAACGCGCCGGATCGTGTTCAGTTCACCTTTTCGGACCAGGCCCTTTTCATACAGCGACTTCTTGGTCTCGTATTCTTCCTGAAGGATGTCGCGGCGGCGTTCCATGCTTTCAAGTTGCGCACGGAACCCGCTGACCCGGATCTTCAGCGCCTCGATGTTGCGTTCAAGCAGTGCGATGTCGTTCAGTAAGGTCTTGCGCGACACCTCGAAGCTGAGGCGCTGGTTGTCGAGGATCGTCATCACCTCGACATCGTCCGACGCTTCGATCAGCTCGTGCGAGAATACCAGCTTCTCGCGCTCTCCATATTCGGCCAGCAGACGGTCGACCATCGCCTGCAGGCGCATCTTGCGCACATAGAGCTCGCGCTGATTTGCCTCGGCCGAGGTCTGGTCAAGGGTCATCAACACCTGACCGGCCTTCACTGTCTGACCTTCGGACACAAGTATGTCCTCGATGATTCCTCCTTCCAGGTGCTGAACGATCTTGTTGCGCCCGGTCGCCACAAAACTGCCCTGGGCGATGACCGCCGCCGCCAGTGGCGCACTGAACGCCCAGACGCCAAATCCGCCGAAACAGGTGACCAGAAGGATCATTCCCAATACGATCAGTCGGCTGATGGATCTGGGAACCTCGGCATACCAAAGTGTCGGATCATCGATCTTCGCGATTTCGTTCATCGTTGCCCCCCTGTCAGCCTTTCAACTCGGGCTGCTTTCGCGACCCGGCCAATTGCTGCAACACCTGTTCGCGCTGCCCGAACAGCGCCACGCGCCCGTCGGTCAGCAGCATGATCTTGTCCACCACGTTCAACAGCGCAGGTTTTTGCGTGATCACGACAACGGTGATCTTGTTGGACCGGGCCTGTTCGATGGCCCGCGCCAGCGCCTTGTCGCCCGCCACGTCCAGGTTCGAGTTCGGCTCGTCCAGAACCACCAGCCTTGGGTTGCCGAAGAACGCACGCGCCAGGGCGATGCGTTGTTTCTGCCCGCCCGACAGCGGCGAGCCATCGGCCGCGACCACAGTCTCATAGCCCTGCGGCAGCGTTGCGATCATGTTGTGCACATCGGCCAGAACCGCGGCGTCGTGGATCTGTTCATCGGTGGCATCCGCACGCATACGGCCGATATTGTCCTTGATCGTTCCCGGAAACAGCTGAACGTCCTGAGGCAGGTACCCGATGCTTTCGCCGAACTGGCGCGGATCCCAGTTGCGGATGTCCATCAGGTCCAGGCGCACGCTGCCCGAGGTCGGAAGAATCGACCCCACCAGCGTCTTGCCCAGCGTCGTCTTGCCCGCGCCCGAATTGCCGATGATCGCCAGCGTCTCGCCGGGGTTGAGCGAACAGTTGATCCCGTTCAGTACCACCCGCTTGGTTCCGCCGGGCACATACAAAAGCCTTTCCACATCCAGGCGGCCCTCGGGGCGCGGCAGGCGCAGTTTTTCGAACTGCAGTGCCGAATTGGCCAACAGGTTTCGGATCCGGCCATAGGCGCCTCGGGTCAACAGGAAGGTGTTCCAGCCCTCGATTGAGCCTTCGATCGGGGCAAATGCCCGCCCCGCGATGATCGAGGCCGCGATGACCATGCCCCCGGTGATTTCGCCCTGCAGCGCCAGAAAGGCACCCCAGCCCAGTATGCCGATCTGGGTCAACAGGCGTACGGTGCGCGAAATGGCGGCAAAGATCACGTTGCGATCCTGCGCGCGCACCTGCCATGTCAGCGACGACGCCGTGTCGCGGCCCCAGATGCGCACCGCTTCGGGGATCATGGCCAAGGCGTTGATGATCTGGCTGTTCCGGGCCATCGAGTCCAGGTGCTGGTTCGCCATGGACTGCGCCTTATTGGCTTCGGCGAAGGGTTTTGCCGTCATTCTCTGGTTAATCAGCGCGATCGTCATCAGGATCAGCGCCGTGACCACCACGATCATTCCCAGTTCGGGGTGGACAAGAAAGATCATCAGAATGAACAGCGGCGCGAACGGCACGTCCAGAAACGAGATCAAGGTTCCCGATACCAGAAAGCCCCGCAACTGCTGAAGATCACCAAGGGTCTGGTATTCGCGCCCGGTCCCGTGCAGCGAAGCATGAGCCGCCGCACTCAGAATCGGTGCCCCCAGACGGGCCGCGACCTCGACCCCCGTGCGCATCAGCATGAACCGGCGCACGGCGTCGAAAGCCGATTGGAAGATGACCGCGCCGGCAACGATCGCCGTCAGCATGATCAACGTGTCCAGCGACCGGCTGGTCAGGACCCGGTCGCTGATCTGGAACAGATAGATCGGGATCGCCAGGATCAGGATGTTTGTCGCGCAGGTCAGGACCAACACGAAGGCAAGGTTGCGCCAGATGGCGCGCATCGACGTCTGCAACGTGCGCTGAAAATCCTGCGGCGGTGTCCGTTTGTGGAAGGTCTGGGGTGGCCCTTTGCCTTCGCCGCCGCCGGTTCCGGTGCGCAGCAGCGGCTTGTTGGCCTCGCCTTCGATCGTGGTGCCCATGCGCTCCGTTTCACCAGACTGGGTCGAGGGGGTCATTCGCGCAGTCGGTGCCTGGACACGGTGCGGATCGGGGCCGTCGGCATCGGCCACCCCAGCGTCATCTCCGGCGGTTACAGCCGCAGGAGACGACAGGTTGCGCCGAGGGGAAGGACCGGCGCGGTGTTTGTCTTGCGCAACCCTGCCGGCATCGGTCCGGGTCGCCTGATCGGTTTTCCGGGTGGTTTCCCCACCGGACTTGCTGGCCGCTCGGGGCTCTTTTTTCGCGGCCGCGTCACCTTCGGAGACGCCGCCGCTCCCAGGTGCCAGGTCGCCTGTGACACGCATTTCTTTTCCCAATCTCAGACAGGACATCGGAGCGGGTTCCTTGCGGCTTTTGTCGGGCACTCTGTCAGCCGGTTTGAGGGTCAGGGGCCGACCACCTCCTGACCTGTCGAGCGGGCTGGCATATCGGGGACGGCACGATGAAAATACAATCGACATGAACTGAACTTCCGGTCACTCGCTACAAAAAAGGCAAATCAGGCCAGCATGGTCTGCAGGCCATCATGAGAATTCAGTACCTCCGTCGGCGTCAGGTCCGGCCCGGTCACGGCGCCAGCGCCCGCTGCCGCCGTCATCGCGTCATCCATCAGAATGGCGATCGCCTCGTTGGCCAGGGCCGGGCTGATCTGGTCGTCGGGCGTGTCGATCAGGCTGGCCTGATGCAGCAACAGATCGGAATAGGCGCCGCCAGCGGCCATGACGGTCGAGTCGACGCCCAGCTTGTTGATATTGGCCGCGTTCAACATGGCATTTGACCCGGCAATGACTTCGGTGCTGGCCGCATGCGGCCCGGACAGGAAAACATCGTCTTGATCGGCCAGCATCGTGACCTGCTGGACGATATTCAATTGCATCAGGTCGCCGTCGATCTTCAGCACGCGCATCTGTTCCATGCCGGCGAACATCGGATCGTTCAGCAGTGCGTCCTCGAGCGCGGTCATGTCCATCTTGTCCATGGCCAACGCATTGGCCAGGCCCAAGTCCAGCGCCTGCTGGGTATCCTGCCCCTGCCCCGTGACCGAGGCCTGGTTCATCAACAGGTTGCCATCCGCGCCTGCGGACGCGCCTTCCGCCAGCCCGCCCGAGACGATGTCGTCATCCACCAGCGCCAGCGTCTGGAACAGCATGTCGACCGAGACCATGTCGCCACCGATCATGATCAGGTCATAGAAGCTGCCCAGTTGCACCACATCGGCCACGTTGACCATCTGGTTGGCCCCCAGGGCGTACATTGTCGAAGACGCTGAAATGTCGGCCTGGATGTGGTCGATGTCGGTGGCGTCGATGACCTGTTTAAAGAAGTTCGCAACCACCAGGTCGCCGTGAATCCAGTCGACCGTCATCTGTGCCGGCTGGCTACCGGTGCCCGCGGCCGAGGTGGTTCCGGCCAGCCAGGGCGCCGGGTTGGACTGCGTGTCGATCTGTGACGACTGGACAACCATCGTGCCCGAGCCCCCGCCCGGCGTGCCGACATCCATGTCGGACACAAGCGCGACCTGGCTGATTGCCGTCAGGCTGACCGCCTGACCTCCGACTGCGATGAAGGGCGCATCCACCCATCCCACGGTCAATGCGACCTCGTTGATGGCCAGGTTTCCACCGGCGACGACAGTGTGGCCGTCGTCGAACTCGGGATCTTTCGACTGGTCCCACTCGGCGGGAACGGCCACAGAGAGCGGCAATTCATCTGACGTCTCGTCGGGCTGGTGATAGGCCGGCAAAAGATCGCTCCAGACGGGTGCCTCGGCCACGTGTTGCCCATTTACGATGACGCCCAGCGCGTCGTCTCCGTGGAACTGATGAACCGTGGCGCCTTCGACATGTGTGCCGGGCGGCGCTTGCATCTGGGCGGCCAGGTCCTGGACATATTCCGCAGATGCATAGTCGGAAATCGCAAAAGACGGCGCGGCCAGCGCATGCAGCGACAGCGCGGTGTCGAGCGCGGCCTCGGCCTGAGCAGTCATCAGCCCCACATCGCGAAAATCACCGACACCAACGGTGTCGTTGTCGCTCAGGACGATGGTCTGGAACGTGTAGGTCACCGCCGAGCCAATCACTTCGCTTGTCAGCTCGGGCCGCAGCACGATGTATTCCGGGCCACTGCCCGCCAGTTCCGAGTCCGGCAGAATGCGACCGGGCGCGGGCGGGGTACCGATGGTGATCTCGGTCTTGATCGAGGGGCCATCCGGCGCCGGCGGCAGTTGCGGGTCGGCCGGAGGAGCGGGAAAGCGGAACGGCAGCGCATCGTAATCCCTGGGCGCCAGTTCGAGTTCGGCCTTGATCTGGATCCGCGTCGGGTCTTCCAGTTCATCAAGGTCCACCTTCCGCCGCAGCGCGGTAAATTCGTCGTATTGGTCGCGCAGGCGGGCCTGTTCAATGGTCAGTTCAAAGGTTCCGATGAAATGGGCAATTGTTTCAGTAATGCTGTCTAGTGACATCTGAATGTTCCCTGTCGCGTTCACCGGCGGAAATTTCCGGTTTCGGCTGTGCTGGGCCGGGGCCGCCTGAACGGCCCCGGCAATGTCGTCAAAACCCAAGGGCCGGTAAAGCGGCCCTCGGCAAAGTTGGCTTTATGCCTCGGTGTCGTCGCTGGCGTAGCTCGAGGTCATCGAGCCGCCGACCATCGTCGTGTCCACCGAGTTGCCAAGCACGTTGGCACCCATGACGATCGACTGGTTGAAGGCCGAGGTATCGACCACCGCAGCCGCCGATGCGTAGGATTCACCGGTGACGATGCCATCGCCGCCGTTGTTGGAACCCCAGGTGCCGCCGTTGCCGGCCGCGCCGCCATCACCCGAATAGGCGCCGGCTGCGCTGCCACCGTTGACGGTGCCGCCCATGGTGTCGCCCGCCGTGGACTGGCCCATGGCATAGCCGCTGGTGCCGCCATTGGCGGCCGATGCGCCACCGGCCCCGCCCGCGCCCGAGCCGGCTGCGCCATCGGCGCTGCCGGATCCGGCCGAGTCGGCGTCGTTGTCCGAGTCGGCTGCGCCACCGTAACCCGCGATGGCTTCGGCCAAGCTGTCGGCCGCGCCGTTCACATCCGAGTCGCCGAAGACGTCCGACGCCCCGCCTGCTCCAGCGGTGTTCGCAGCATCCGCCGATCCTGCGCCGCTGCCGGACGAGCTTGCCGTGGGCGTCGTCGTGCCACCGGCTCCGCCGTCGCCATCCGCAGCCGAAGTCCCGGTACCGGTTCCGGTCGAGGACCCGTCAGCGTCGTTCGTACCACCGGCACCACCATTGGCATTTGCGTTTTGCGAGTTGCTGGCCGCGCCATTCACGTCGCCCGGGCTCTGGTCGATATCCGGCCCGCTGGCACTCTGATCGCCAACACCTTGGGAGTCGGCATCCGCCGCGGAACTGCCGCCGGTACCCGGACCACCCGAGCCCGCGCCGCCGGTTCCGTCACCGCCGTCGCCGTCACCACCGGTGCCGTCACCGCCGGTTCCGTCGCCACCTTCGCCAGCTTCGGCATCAACACCCAGGATCTCTTCCTGCAGCGCCATGATCGCGGCTTCGACCAAGGCCGAGAAGCCACCTTCACCATCGCCGCCGGTGCCATCTCCACCGTCGCCGTCGCCGCCGGTGCCATCTCCACCATCGCCGTCGCCGCCGGTGCCATCACCGCCATCGCCGTCGGCCGAGCTGTCGGAACTGCTGTCAGCCGCGCCTTCCGCGGCATTGCTGCCGGCGGTCGCGTCGTTGGCTTCGGTGTCAGCATCACTGCTGTTCGACGCCGAACCGTCGGCGGCGGCATCGCCGTCACCGCCATCGGCGCCGGAAGCATCGGTCGAGTTGTCGGCATTGCCATCGCCGGTTCCTGTCGAATCCGAATCGCTGTCACCGCCATCGGCATCGCCCGACGCGCTCGCGCCCGACATGCCCATGCCTGCCGCGTGCGAGGTCGAATCGGCGCTTCCACCGTCACCGCCGGTCGAGTCGCCATCGGTGCTGGATGTGCCTGCGTTGTCCGAGCTGGATGCACTGTCGGCAGCACCGCCATCGCCACCGGCACTGTCACCGTCGGCATGCGCACCGGACATTCCAAGACCCATGCTGCCGTTGCTTGCATCACCGGTTGCGCCACCGGTTCCGCCAGCCGCATCACTGTCGGCACTGCCGGTATGACCACCCATCGAAAACGCGTGGCTGCCGCTGGTATCGCCATCCGCCGAGCCACCGTTGTTGGTGCCGCCTGCGCCGGAATCGCCACCGGCCACGGACGAGCCGATGCCCTCTTCGGCATGGGCGTTGCCGCCGGTCGCGCTGCCGTTCTGATAGAACTCGCCGTCATTGGACAGCGAAACCGAATCCAGCGTGTCGTCGTCGCTGAGGTTGGCAAGCTGGTTGTTGATCGACGACATGTCATTGCCCGGACCGTTCAGCGAGATGTCCAGGTTCAGATCGTCGCCTGGATCATAGTTCACATCGCGGCCGCCGGTGATCACATCACCGATCGAGGCCGAGTCCCCGACATCCAGATCAACCTGGTCATCATCGCGCGGGATCCATTCGCCACCGCCGAAGTCGATGTTGATCGCATTGTTGTTGGAGTTCGAGTTGCTGTCGTCACCGCCGTTGGTGTTCTGTTGCTGCTGGGCCTGATCCTGGCCCTGATCCTGGCCCTGACCCTGGTCCTGACCCTGCGAATTGTCATTGTCAGAGGTCTGAGACTGGTCCTGATTGTCCGCATTGTTCGCGGCATTCGAGACATCCTGACCCTGCTGCTGTTGCTGCGCGGTCAGGTCGGCCTCGATGAAAGCTTCCTCGACGGGAATTTCCGCGTTGATCGGAGCGTCCAGATTTTCAACGTTGATTTCGTCGACGGTCGTGACGTTGGTATTGTTAACATTGCGTCGCATTTCAATATCCTTTTTCGGAGCGCCAGACCGCAATTCATCTACAAAACGGCATTCGGCGCGATTGAGTCAAAAATTCGCGTAGTCCCGCCAAATCTGCGCGGATACACGTCTGTGGTGTTTGGATGTCGTGCCCCCCTTTCTCGGCCAAGCCGAATCCGGGACTGCCTTGATGCGCGAAATACTGCGCAGCGCAGTCACGTCTGTATCAGAGCCTCGGTAATTGAGGCGTCGAATAGCCTACATACAAGAGCGCGCATGACTAGCTGGCCGAAAGCACAGTTTCGATCAAGCTTTTGTTTTCATGATGTTTTTCAAGACAGACCCGGTTTTTTTCGTGATCCCGAGACGAACGAAGGACCGAAACGAGGCGTAAATAATTATCCCATTATTTCCCGCGACTTATGCCACAAACCCCACCAAAGATCCTATGCAAAAGTTCTATAAACCCTAATTTGAACAGGCATAAAATGTTGAAAAAACCACTACCTTCTGGTATAAGATATTCATTGAATTTGACTAATCGAATTACGTACGCGCCCGATCGCAAAATATTGTGAAACCGCCTGGTCACTTGGTTTGAGGAGGTAATTTCGAATGCCTTCCGGGAATCTGATTTCAGACACAATTTCTGAAAATGAAGACTTCATGATTGTCTTTCTTGGAAAAGAACTGTTTTTTTCCAACCAAACGCTCAGAAACGTCCAGAACGAATTCGGCGTCGCGGCCCATCGCTTCGAAACCCTGGACGCTTACCTGTCGGAAGCAGAAAAGGCGACCTCTGGGTCCGGCAAGATCCTTGTGGTCGACCAGATCCTTCTTGATGACCTGCTGACCCGCCCCGAAGCCTATGCCGAAGCAGCGCGGTCCGGGTGCCTGGCTTTCGCCTACCGCAAAGAGGAGATGGCGCTGACCCTGTTCAACAACTGGCTCCGCGACACACATGGCCCGATCGGCTATCTTCCCATGAACATCGCTCCGGATGCTTGGCGGGCAATCCTGAGGCTGCTGATGCACGAGGAACTGTACCTTCCCGGCTTTGTCGCGACCTGCATGACCCAACCTGCCGCCCGCTCCGATGCCGACGACAAGCAGAAGCCTCAGGTCTCGGCGCGCTCGACCGGACATGCGCCCGGTGACCTGCTTTCCACCCTGACTCCTCGGGAATTGCAGGTCTTGGAGCTCGTCTCGCAAGGCAAGAGCAACAAGGCAATCGCGGCGCAACTCGGCATCACCGAACACACGGTGAAACTGCATGTCCACAACGTTTCGGGCAAGATCGGAGTCAGCAACCGGACCGCCGCCGCGCATTTCTATTTCGAGGCCGCGCCACAAGCGAACGGAAAGGCCAGCCGTGACTGACAGATTCGAAGAAAAATTCGATCGCCTGATCCTGCTGGTCGGGCGGTTGAACTACATGTGGACGAACACCGAAAGCCTGCTGATACACCTGATCGCGGGGCTGTCGGGCACTTCGAAAGATGTGGCTGTCATCATCTTTCTGACTCTGAACACGACCCGCGCGCGCATCGACCTTGTCGAACGTCTGGCCAAGATGGACGGCCGTCCGGCCGACGTGCGCGACCCCATCCTTTTGCATACCCGACGCCTCGGTCGGTTGTCGGCGATACGCAACCGGTTCAACCACTGCATCTATTCTTTCGATCAGGACAGCGGGAACCCCAAAACAATTCTGATGCGCATCGCCGACCGCAAGACCGACATCAAGCTGGGTCGGGAAGACACCGTCGACGATCAGGCGTTGGCCGACATCGAAGATGTTCTGGCCCAACTGTCTGCCGCCAACAGGGACATCTGGAGCCTGATTTCCAGGCTAGGGTTTCCTGTCTAGGGCAAAAAACAGAGAAACCGGTTGGTGGTGCGGGCGGTGGGACTCGAACCCACACGGCACAAAGGCCTTCGGATTTTAAGTCCGATATGTCTACCATTCCATCACGCCCGCAGACGGCCAGAGGCGCGAAGCACCAGGGCCGAACTGCGGAACACTTACAGCTAACTTGCGGGATTGCAAAGCCCGTGAGGGAAGGGGCACCGTCGGCGGGTTCTCGGCGTAGTGGGTGCATCAACCTTGGCCCCCACCCGAACCCAGCCAGATCGAGGATTTCCGCATATGCAGGCTGAAGTCGCCTTGACAGAACGAACTGCGTCGCATCTCGTCATCCGGAACACGCTGGAAAACCGAGATGCAAGTCGCCAAGAACGAACATAGGGGCGGATCCAAGCTGATACCATCGGCCCCATACCCATCGACCGATCCTGAAAAGGTGTCGGATCTGATCGCCCGGTGTCCGGTCGCGTCCCGCACTCCTCTGGTGGACGGCAGCGCGCTGGCGCCCGTGGCCAGCCTTTGGATCAAGGACGAGCGTGCGCGGATGAATCTTGGGTCGTTCAAAGCCTTGGGCGCAGCCTACGTGATCGCAAGTCACGCGAATGCTGTGTCCGGGCAACCCGACGGCACCACCCTGAATGGGCGCACCTATGTCACCGCCAGCGCCGGCAATCACGGGCTCAGCATGGCGGCCGGTGCGCGCGTCTTCGGCGCCCGGGCCGTCGTCTTCATCGCGGACACGGTACCCGAAAGCTTTGCCGAGCGCCTGCGTGATCAAGGGGCCAGTGTCGTCCGGGCGGGGAATGACTATGCCGCCAGCATGTCCGCCGCCAGCGCTGCCGCGTCGCGGAATGGCTGGACCCTGCTGTCGGACAGTTCTTGGGAGGGATACACCGACCTGCCTCATCTGCTGATGGAGGGCTATCTGCAGATGGCGGTCGAAACGGTCGGGCAATGCCCCGAGGTGCCGACGGTGATCCTTTTGCAGGCCGGGGTCGGCGGCATGGCTGCCGCGGCGGCGGCCTATTTCCGCAAGGTTTGGGGTGATGTCCCCAGGATCGTCGTGGTGGAACCTGACGCCGCGCCTGCCCTTCAGGCAAGTATCGCCGCCGGGCAATGCGTGTTTGCCGACGGCCCGGACAGCATCATGGGGCGGCTGGACTGCAAGGAACCTTCGTTAATCGCACTGAACGGTCTCGCGCGGGATGCTGATGTGTTCCTGACTGTGACGGACGAGGACGTCGTCGCGCAGCTTCCAGCGATGGCGCGGGCCGGGCTTGCAACCACGGCTTCGGGCGGCGCGGGGCTTGCTGCGGTCATGGACGACACAATGCGCTCGGCCCTGGAAATCGGCACCGATGACCGCGTACTATGCATCCTGACCGAGCGACCCGCATGAGGGGGTTCGACCGAACAGAATACCAGGCCCGCACCCAGCGCGCACAACGTCGGATGGCAGAACTCGAGGTCGATGCTCTGCTTCTGACCACGGAGCCCGAAGTCCGGTATTTCTCGGGGTTTCTTACCCGGTTCTGGGAAAGCCCCACGCGTCCATGGTTTCTGGTCATCCCGGCCCAGGGCGACCCTGTCGCCGTGATCCCGTCGATCGGGGCCGCGCTGATGGGGCGAACCTGGATCAAAGACATCCGCACCTGGAGCGCACCCGACCTGTCCGACGACGGCGTATCGCTGTTGGCCGACACGCTGCGCGAAGTCGTGGCCGACAAGGGCCGGATCGGCTGCCCCGACGGGCACGAAACCCATCTGCGCATGCCTCTGTCCGATTTCCGTCGGTTGCAGGACCAAATCGGCCAACGTCGGATCACCGGCGATCACGGTATTCTGCGCGACCTGCGGATGGTTAAATCCGCCACCGAAATCGCCAAGATCCAGACCGCCTGCGCTATAGCCGGACGCGCCTTCGACCGGGTGCCCGAAATTGCATCCGCAGGTGTGCCGCTGGCGCAGGTTTTCCGCGCCTTCCAGATGCTGTGCCTCGAGGAGGGGGCCGATTGGGTGCCGTACCTTGCCGGTGGGGCTGACCATGGCGGCTATGGCGACGTGATCTCGCCCGCGTCCGAGAGCCCCCTGGCGCCAGGGGGCATACTGATGCTGGACACCGGTCTGGTATGGGACGGCTACTTTTGCGATTTCGACCGCAACTGGTCGGTCGGCCCGCCCGAACCGGCCGTCAGCACGGCGCATGCGCGGTTGGTCGACGCGATCGAAGCAGGTTTTGACGCGGCACGGCCCGGAGCGACGGCCGCAGACCTGTTCCAAGCGATGAACGACATTCTGACCGATGGCGGACCCGGCACCCAAGCCGAGCGCCTGGGGCATGGGCTGGGCATGTCCCTGACCGAATGGCCATCGCTGATTCCCACCGACACAACGGTTCTGCGGCCAGGGATGGTGCTGACGCTCGAACCGGGTATCGCCGTCCCGGGCGGGATTCTCGTTCACGAAGAAAACATCGTGATCACCGAGAACGGCGCTCGGTTTCTCAGCCCGCGCGCCGGGCGCGAGGTGCGCCGGATATGACCACATTGCCCTACGCACTCGACGTGGAAGACCACGCCAACCGACCGATGGGCCTGATCGTTCTGCAGGCCGACGAAACCATCGAAGGCGACTTCAGGCGTCTGTTCGCGGAAAGCTCCGCACCGCTTCATGTTGCGCGCATCCCCAGCGGGCTGGAGGTCACGACCCAGACGCTGAGCCGAATGAAGCAGGCCCTGCCGGCGGCCGCGGACCTGTTTCCGAAGGGCCGCGAATACGGCGTTGTGGGCTATGGCTGCACGTCGGCCAGTTCGGTGATCGGATCGGCCGAGGTCGAATCTCTTGTCCGCGGATCCTGCGTCACCCGTTCGGTAACCGACCCACTGCGTGCGACGATCGCCCGCGCTTGCGACTTGGGCGTTTCGCGGTTTGCCCTGTTGTCCCCCTATGTCGAGGAAGTCAGCGACTCGTTGCGAACAGCCTTCTCGACCGCCGGGCTTTCGACCGATGTATTCGGCACTTTCTGCGTGGCAGAAGAGTCGAAAGTGGCGCGGATTTCGTGTTCGTCGATCGTCGAGGCGGCGGTTGCACTTGGGCAAGACAGCGCGGTTGATGCGGTATTTCTGAGTTGCACGAACTTGCGAACCCTGGATGCGATCCCTCACGTTCAGGCCCGCATCCGCAAGCCGGTCCTGTCCAGCAACACGGCGCTTGCATGGCATATGGCACGGCTAAACGATGATCGGTCCCCCTGAAACTCACGGTCGTTTCTGCGTTGGGACGATTAAATTGGTTGCAAGCCGCCGGACGCTACGTTTTAATTTGGTGCAGGATCAATGGAATCCGGGCCAACCGGATCTGGAATTGACGCGACAGGGGGTCTTGTGACCGAAACAACCAGCGACGCCGCGTTTGTCGAATTTCGGCGCGTGCAAAAATCATATGACGGCGAAACGCTCGTCGTGAAAGATCTCAATCTTGCCATGCCGAAAGGCGAATTTCTGACCATGCTGGGCCCGTCGGGCTCGGGCAAGACGACTTGCCTGATGATGCTGGCCGGGTTCGAAACCGCCACCCATGGCGAAATTCTTCTGGGCGGCAAGCCGATCAACAACATTCCGCCGCACAAGCGCGGGATCGGCATGGTGTTCCAAAACTACGCTCTGTTTCCGCATATGACCGTGGCCGAGAACCTCTCGTTCCCGCTTGAAGTGCGCAAGATCGGCAAATCCGAGCGCGAACAGAAGGTGCAGCGGGCGCTGGACATGGTACAGATGGGCGCATTCGGCAATCGCCGGCCGGCGCAGTTGTCGGGGGGCCAACAACAGCGCATCGCCCTGGCGCGGGCGCTCGTGTTTGAGCCGGAACTGGTGCTGATGGACGAGCCGCTGGGCGCGTTGGATAAGCAACTGCGCGAACACATGCAGTTCGAGATTACCCGCCTGGCACACGAGCTGGGCATCACCACGGTCTATGTGACCCATGACCAGACCGAGGCGCTGACGATGTCGGATCGTGTCGCAGTCTTCGATGACGGCCGCATCCAGCAGCTGGCCCCGCCCGATCGACTGTACGAGGAACCGGAAAACAGTTTCGTCGCGCAATTCATCGGCGAAAACAACACCTTGGAAGGTGTGGTGAAGTCCATCAACGGGGACACTTGCATCGTGACCCTGGACGACGGATCGGAAATCGACGCGGTGCCGATCAACGTCCGCCAGCCCGGCGAGCGCACCAAGGTGTCGATCCGGCCCGAGCGGGTCGAGTTCAACAAGGATCGTCTGAGCCCGGACGCGCATACGCTCAAGGCGGTGGTTCGCGAGTTCATCTATATGGGCGACGTATTCCGTTTCCGCATGTCGGTGGCCGGCAATGACGAGTTCATCGTCAAGACCCGCAACGCCCCGGATGCGGTCCGCCTGCAACCCGGCCAGGAGATCGAGATCGGCTGGCTGGCACGAGACTGTCGCGCGCTGGACGCGTGAGCGTCCTGCCGCGCCAGACGGTCAACTTGGAAGGATCGGCCGACGAA
Organism: Ruegeria sp. BHSC026; assembly: GCF_059613065.1. NCBI lineage: Bacteria > Pseudomonadati > Pseudomonadota > Alphaproteobacteria > Rhodobacterales > Roseobacteraceae > Ruegeria > Ruegeria sp. BHSC026. The sequence goes on from NZ_JBXWRV010000011.1 coordinate 97,222, forward strand.
AACCCGTGCGTCGGTCGACCAGTGACAACAACGGGGAAAACTGGGAGCTGAACATGAAACCAACAAAATTCCTGCTGTCGGCTGCGGCCGCAGCCATCACGGCCGGCGCGGCTTCGGCCCAGGACATGGCCCTCGTGTCCTGGGGCGGCGCCTATCAGGCATCGCAGCAAAAAGCCTATGCCGAGCCGTACATGGAAATGAACCCGGGCGTGAACATCGTCTGGGATGAAAGCTCGGCCGAGGCCGTGGCCAAGCTGCGCGCCATGAACGAGGCGGGCAACATCACATGGGATGTGGTCGACGTGGTCGCCTCGGACGCCATTCGCCTGTGTGACGAAGGTCTGGCGATGGAAATCGACCCGGACACCCAACTGGCCCCGGCACCCGATGGCACCACAGCATCCGAGGATTTCGGCGACCTGCTGGTCAGTGATTGCTTCATCCCGCAGATCGTCTATTCGACCACCTTCGGCTATCGCACCGATCTGGTCGGCGACACGCCGCCGGACGACATCTGCGACGTGTTCGACCTCGAGGCCTACCCGGGCAAGCGCTCGCTGGAAAAGCGCCCGATCAACAACATGGAATGGGCGCTGCTGTGCGACGGCGTGGCAAAGGACGAAGTTTATGACGTTCTGGCAACCGACGAAGGTCAGGACCGTGCCCTCAAGAAGCTGGACACCATCAAGGACAGCGTCGTGTGGTGGTCAGCCGGGGCTGACACTCCGCAGTTGCTGGCCGATGGCGAGGTCGTCATGGGCTCGACTTACAATGGCCGTCTGTTCAGCCTGATCGAAGAGCAGAAGCAGCCCGTCGCCATGCTGTGGGATGCGCAGGTGTTCGATCTGGACGGCTGGATCATTCCCGCGGGCCTCAGCGACGAGCGTAAGCAGCGCGCGTTGGACTTTATCTACTTCGCGACCGACACGCAGCGTCTGGCGGATCAGGCCAAGTACATCTCGTACGGCCCGGCACGCAAATCGTCGGCCCCGTTGGTCGGTCAACACGCCGAACTGGGCATCGACATGGCGCCGCACATGCCGACCGATCCGAACAACGCCCAGAACACTTTCCTGTACAACTACGAGTTCTGGGCCGACTACCGCGATGACATCGACGCCAAATTCCAGGCGTGGCTGGCGCAGTAAGCGCAGCTTACACAACTAATAACGGTTGGGGCGGCCTGCCGCCCCAACCCGACCCAAGCTAACCCAAGGGGCACGAATGACTGACGCAAGCCAAACCGCAGGGCCAATGCTGGCGGCGGATGGAACGCCACTGAAACAGTCTCTGGCGCGCTCGCTGAGGCGACAGAAACTGCGCGCACTGTTGTTGATTGCCCCCTTGCTGATCTTCGTTCTGGTCTCGTTTATCGTTCCGATCGGCTCGATGCTGTTCCGTTCGGTGGAAAACAGCATCGTCAAGGATACGCTGCCGCTGACCATCGAGGCCTTGCAAAGCTGGGACGAAAAAAGCGGTGAACTGCCGGACGAAAACGTTTACGAAGCCTTTGTCCGCGACATGATCGTCGCGATCGACAACAAGGAACATACCCGTCTTGGCACGCGGTTGAACTATGAAGAGACCGGCATGTCGTCGCTGTTCCGTCGTTCGGGCAGGCAAATCAAAAAGCTGGACCCCGAAACCGACGGGCCGTTCAAGGACAAGCTGATCGACATCCATGATGGCTGGGGTGACGTGAAGACTTGGCAGGTGATCAAGACCCACGCGGTGCCGATCACCAATGGGTATTTCCTGAACGCAATTGACATGCGACGTACCCCCGAAGGTGCGCAGGCTCAACCCGAAGACAAGCGCATTCTGGTAAAACTGTTCGGCCGCACATTGTTCATGTCGCTGGTCATCACCGGCGCCTGCATACTGCTGGCCTATCCAGTCAGTTACCTGCTGGCGACGCTGCCGATGCGCGTGTCGAACATGCTGATGATCCTGGTTCTGCTGCCGTTCTGGACATCGCTTCTGGTGCGAACTTCCGCCTGGAAGGTCATGTTGCAACAACAGGGCGTGATCAATGACACGCTGGTCTGGCTGGGCCTTGTGGCCGATGACGCGCGATTGATCATCATCAACAACCAGATCGGCACGATCATCGCGATGACGCATATCCTGCTGCCGTTCATGATCCTGCCGATGTATTCGGTGATGCAGACGATCCCGCCATCCTACACTCGCGCGGCCAAATCCATGGGCGCGACGAACTGGACCACGTTCTGGCGGATCTATTTCCCGCAGTCCATTCCGGGCATCGGGGCGGGCTCGATCCTCGTGTTCATTCTGGCCATCGGCTATTACATCACACCCGAAATCGTCGGCGGCACCAAGGGCGTCTTCATCTCGAACCGGATCGCCTACCACATCTCGTCGTCGCTGAACTGGGGGCTGGCCGCGGCGCTGGGAACGATCCTGCTGGCGGTGGTTCTGATCCTCTATTGGGTCTATGACAAGATCGTGGGCATCGACAACGTGAAGCTGGGATAATCGACATGGCCGCTCTGACTCCGATTTCGCGCAAACCCCTGTCGATGGTCCTGCCCAGCGTCGCCCTGGCCGGAGCCTTCGCCGGTATCTTTGTCGGCGCGGGCAACGGTTCGGTGCCGACCGGCATGATCGGCGGCGCCATTCTGATCGCCGGGCTTGCCTGGATCTACATCGCGCTGCTGAAGAGCGAGCGGCTGGCCTATTGGATAAACATCCTTGGCTTCGGCTTGGCTGGCTTTCTGTTCGCGGGCATCGCGGGCGGTATTCTGGGTCTGCTGGGCGGCTGGTTCTTTGTCTGGTTCACGTACTGGCTGTACGAGGGCCGGTATCGCCACAAACTGCTGCCTTACCTGACGGCGCAGCAGGTGTTCTATCACTACTTGTTCCGGGTGATCTGCGGCGCGATCTTCGTATTCCTGATCACTCCGATCCTGGTAGTACTGCCATTGTCGTTCAACGCGCAGGACTTCTTTACCTTCACCCCGGAAATGCTGCGACTGGACCCCGAGGGCTACTCGCTGAAGCATTATCAGGACTTCTTTACCAACAACGAATGGCAGCGCAGCTTCAAGAACTCGCTGATCATCGCGCCCATCGCCACGATCATCTCGGTCTCGCTGGGCACGCTGGCCGCCATCGGTCTGAGCCAGTCGCATGTGCCCGGGCGGCGGGCGATCATGGCCATCCTGATTTCGCCGATGATCGTGCCGCTGATCATCTCAGCCACGGGCATGTTCTTCTTCTACAGCGACATCGGGCGGTTCCTCGAGGGCACTCTGGGCATGAACAAGACCTTCGTGGGCTACCTCAAGGTGATCCTGGCCCACGCGGTTCTGGGCATTCCCTTCGTCATCATCACCGTGACCGCCACCCTGGTGGGCTTTGACCGGTCTTTGACGCGGGCCGCCGCGAACATGGGCGCGGGTCCGGTGCGGACCTTCTTCAAGATTCAGATGCCGCTGATCCTGCCCGGTGTGATCTCGGGCGGGCTGTTCGCCTTCATCACCTCGTTCGATGAGGTGGTCGTGGTGCTGTTCGTCGGATCGGCCAGCCAGAAGACCCTGCCCTGGCAGATGTTCACCGGCCTGCGCGAGCAGATCAGCCCCACCATCCTGGCCGTGGCCACGATCCTCGTCGTCATCTCGATCGCGCTGCTGACCACGGTCGAGCTGCTGCGGCGGCGGTCAGAACGTCTGCGCGGGCTGACACCGGCTTGACCGGCGGCATTTGCTGATCTAACGATTTTTCTGTTCACCCTCTGCTGCGATGGCGTCGCAGCACCCAAAGGGGTGATCGGCTCTCGGACCCCGAGACCGCCTGTCCTGTACGCCGGGACATGTGGCCGGGCTTTGCACGTCCGGCAAAGAAACGAGAGAGCACATGACAGACCCTTCAAATCGCCCCGAATTCTTCACCTGCCACAACGGCGACAAGGCGCCCCTGCCCTTCAGCCGGGCCGAGTACGACCGCCGGCTGACCAAACTGCGCGCCATCATGGCGCAGCGGGACATCCCGGTCGTTTTGCTGACCTCGATGCAGAACATCGCCTATTACTCGGGCTTTCTGTACTGTGCCTTCGGCCGGCCCTATGGCTGTGTGGTGACGCAGGACAGCTGCACCACCGTGTCGGCGAATATCGACGCGGGCCAGCCCTGGCGCCGATCGGTCGAGGACAACGTGATCTACACCGACTGGAAGCGCGACAACTACTGGCGCGCCGTAGCCAGCCTGATCGGGAATGCCCGCCGGATCGGCATCGAAAGCGACCACATGACGCTGGCCGCACGCGATACGGCCCTGGCCATGCTGAACCAGCCCGAGCTTGTGGACATCGCCCCCGACACGATGGCCGCGCGGATGGTCAAATCGGCCGAAGAGATCGAGTTGATCAAGGGCGGTGCACGCACGGCGGACGTGGGCGGCGCGGCCATCCATGCCGCGATCCGTGAAGGTGCCACCGAGATCGAGATTGCCATGGCGGGCCGCGACGCGATGGAGATCGAGATCGCCCGCGCCTATCCCGACGCCGAGTACCGCGACACCTGGGTCTGGTTCCAGTCAGGGCTGAACACCGACGGCGCGCACAACCCGGTCACAAAACGGGCGTTGCAGAAAGGCGATATTCTGTCACTCAACACCTTCCCGATGATCTCGGGTTATTACACAGCGCTGGAACGCACCCTGTTCCTGGGCGAGCCCGACGCAGACAGCCTGCGCCTTTGGCAGGCCAATGTCGCTGCCCACGAACTGGGGCTGAGCTTGATCAAACCCGGCGCCACCTGTTCCAGCATCACCGCCGAGATCAATCGGTTCTTCGCCGATCAGGGTCTGCTGCAATACCGCTCGTTCGGATATGGGCATTCCTTCGGCATCCTCAGCCACTATTACGGCCGCGAGGCCGGTCTTGAACTGCGCGAGGACATCGACACGGTGCTCGAGCCGGGCATGGTGGTGTCCATCGAGCCGATGCTGTGGATTCCCGAAGGTCAGCACGGCGCGGGCGGCTATCGCGAGCATGACATCCTGGTGGTGCACGAGGATGGGGCCGAGAACATCACCGGCTTTCCTTACGGACCGGAACACAACATCATCGCAGCGTGACAGCCAAGATCGCCGGCGCGTGAGAAGCGCGCGCCGGCCAAGCCAGTCCGAGAGGGGCCTTTGTTCAGACCGGTTGCGGCGCGCAAGCGTACCCTGCCTGCCGCCCGCGTGCCACGGCGCTGATCCATGCCCGGATCAGTCGTCGCTGCGCACCCTCTGACGCTGATGCCCCAAACCGTCGATCCTCAGTTCCATCACGTCTCCATCCCTCAGGTAGACCGGCTGAGGCTTCATTCCCATCCCGACCCCCGGCGGCGTACCCGTCGAGATCACGTCGCCCGGATGCAGAGTGAACAGTTGGCTCAAATGCTCGATGATCTCGGCCACTGTAAAGATCATGGTCGCCGTGTTTCCGGTTTGCATGCGCTTGCCGTTGACTTCAAGCGCCATTCCCAAGGTCTGCGGGTCGGCGATTTCGTCACGCGTCACCAGCCAGGGGCCGGTCGGTCCGAACGTGTCGCAGGATTTTCCTTTGGTCCACTGCCCGGTCAACTGCATCTGGAAATGGCGCTCGGACACGTCATTGACGATGCAATATCCGGCGACGTGGTCCAGCGCGTTTGCACGGTCAACATATTTGGCCGTCTTGCCGATCACCACGCCCAGCTCGATTTCCCAATCGGTATGCGTCGACCCGCGCGGGATCACCACGTCGTCATAGGGACCGACGATGGCCGAATTTGCCTTGAGGAACAGAATGGGATGTTCGGGAATGGCTGCGCCGGTTTCGGCGGCATGGTCCGAGTAGTTCAGACCAATGCACAGGAATTTTCCGATATTCCCGACGCACGGGCCGATCCGCGGGTTGCCCTCGACCAAAGGGAGGGCCTCGGGGTCCAGGCGGCGCAACCGGGCCAGGCCGGCATCATCCAGAGTGTCCCCCGAGATGTCCGCAACATGCGCCGAAAGATCCCTCAATCTGCCTTCGCCGTCCAAAAGCGCTGGTTTTTCTGCCCCGGCATCTCCGTAGCGTACAAGTTTCATGTGCCCGACCCTCCACCGTCGTTTTTTCTCCCCTCCGCCAAATTGCCGGATAGGATGCGACGCAACCAAAATCACACCTCGAACATGGTGGTCAACCAATTGTCCGGATTGGATCTTCCAAAGCGGATTGAGCCATTCTCCGGCAAGACCCGGGTAGTGACGCATGCTGCAATTTGCAGCGTGCCGATTGTCAACGCGACGGGCAAGACCGCGCTTAATACCTTGAGTGTCGAGGAGATCACTGCCGGTCTGCAAGCCGGCTCGGAGGCAGTGCAGATGTTCCCAAATGGCTTGGCATCAACAAAGCAGGAGGTTGTTGCCAATATGTACAGGGGCTCAGAGAAAAGATCCTGGTGCCCCCACACGGCTGTTCAGGTCTCCCTACAGGCACCGCATCAGCCGAAAGCCTCAGCAAAAACAGGGGTATCAGCATCAGCGAATCCCCGTCAACAGGCACCGCGT
>NZ_JBXWRV010000012.1:0-94385 GCF_059613065.1 Ruegeria sp. BHSC026
GAGGACGGAAAACGCAACGGGCGCCAACAGCTTGGCGGGCCAGATCGGGATACCGATGTCGATTGAACTGTCGCGGCTCCACATCGGGACGCCGAAATCGAAGGACCGGTCGAAATGCGCCCAACTGCCCCAGACCAGCGCCACCATAAGGACAAGGATCAGAACAACCGAGACGAGTTCGAACAGCCACAGTGCACGACCGTGCAGGCGCGCAATGACGATGTCCATTCGGATATGCCCGCCCTCTCGCTGCACATACGAGATCCCAAGGAAGGCAATCAGCGGCATGGCCTGCTCGATCCAGTCGACATAGCCCGGCAAGGGGGCATTGACCGCGTTTCGGCCGCTGACGGAAATCACGGCCAGTACCATCAATCCGAACACGGCAACCCCACTGAGCAAGGCCAGAAAACGTTCGAGTTTCAGCAAATGCCGGTCAAGACGACTAAGCAAACTGCCGTCTTCCAGCACGGTGGCCTGTCCTGCCATCCGGTCGTCCCCTATCTGGAAAAAAACCGGGGGCCGATGCGCCCCCGGTCAGTGGTGTCAGTTGCCGCCGCGCTGCTGCTTGAGCGTGGATTGCACCAGGTCATACAGCTCTTGCGCCGGAAGGCCCTGGGCCGACATGTCGGCGATCCACTGTTCGCGGATCGGGTCGGCCGCCTTGGCCCGGAACTCGGCCAGAACCGCGTCGTCGATCATCACCTTCTGCACGCCCTTTTCTTCCAGAACGCTGTCCCATTTCTTGAGCAACTCGCCATAGTTCGCGAGATAATGCGCAATGGCTTCGTCGATCGAGCTGTCCAGAGCCTCGCGATGTTCCGACGGCAGCGCCTCGTAGGCGTCGATATTCACCACGACCGGGCAATTCACCGTGCCCGGGTTCAGGTTCGCGGTCCACCAGTCCGCCTCGTTGATGGTGCCGAAGGACAGATGCGCATGCTGGGCGAAGGCCACGGTATCGACGACGCCGGACTGCATCGCGTTGTAGGCTTCGGTAGCGGGCACCGACGTGGGCACCGCGCCTACCGACTCGAACGCGTTGCCGATGCCACCGGTCGCGCGCACGCGCATGCCTTCAAACTCAGACAGCTCATCCCGTGGCTCACCCTTGCCGACCAGATTGTACTGCGGCATCGGCGAGGTCATTAGGATGCGTGCATTCCACTGTGCCATCTCGTCCTTGACCGCAGGGTGGTCATAGACCGCATGGCTGACCGCGACCTCTTCGTCCAGCGTGTTCACACCCAGGAACGGCAGTTCCAGCACCGTGATCGCGCGGTTCTTGTCGCGGTGATAACCCGCGCAGAACTGGGCCATCTCGAAGGCGCCGATCTCGATCCCGTCCAAGTTTTCCCTGGGTTTGGACAGGCCACCATAGCTGACGTTGATGGTAAAGGCGCCATCGGTCTTCTCGCTGACCAGTTCGGCCAGCTTTTCCACATGTTCGGTGAAAGCACGGCGCTTGCCCCAGACCGACGCGTTCCATTCCGTCGCGGCCGCTTCGGTCACGAAAGACACGGCCAAGGCGGCGATCGCCGCGCCGCTCAACATCTTGTTCATCATAATCTCTCCCTTTGGCACACCCCCTCCCGGGGCGCTTGGGGTCAAGCTAGCGCCAACATGTGAATGTGCCAAGCCCCCGTTCCGACCAGCGCTCCAACAGTCGGGCAATGGACACGCCGTGCGGGAATTGCACCGGGGCAGGCTTCCCCATGACGGGAAGAAACTGCACGATGACATCGTTTACAAAATCACGGAGAAAATTTCGTTGTTTTACAGATACCCAGATCTTGGGAACATAGACAATTTTTACAATTCGCAACTGTATCGAGAAATTTGTTTACAAACAAATCCAAGGATTACGGCAATTTATTTCTTTCTTTTCGTGATGCCGTATTATCCATCGCGGGGAAGAAGCGGATCGACGATGCCCAAGGAAGGGGCAAACTTGATCCATCGAAGTATCCAGTCAGAGGGAGGAGCCTCAGTATGACCAGCGCTGCCCAGGCAGAAACCAAGGTTTATCCGCCATCCGCCGAAACCGTAGCCCGCGCCCATGTGGACGCCGAAAAATACGCCCGGATGTATGAGGAGTCGGTCAGCGACCCCGAGGCATTCTGGGGCGAGCACGGCAAGCGGATCGATTGGATCAAGCCCTATTCCAAGGTCAAGGACGTCAACTACGATTTCGGCTCGGTCAAGATCAACTGGTTCGCTGACGGCACGCTGAACGTCTCGGCCAACTGCCTGGACCGACACCTCAAGACCCGGGGCGATCAGACCGCGATCATCTGGGAACCGGACGATCCGAATGACGAAGCCCAGCACATCACCTATGCCGAGCTGCACCGCCGCACCTGCCGGATGGCCAACATTCTGGAGTCGATGGGCGTGCGCAAGGGCGACCGGGTGGTGATCTATCTGCCGATGATCCCCGAGGCCGCCTATGCCATGCTGGCCTGCGCCCGCATCGGCGCGATCCACTCGATCGTGTTTGCCGGCTTCTCGCCCGACGCGCTGGCGGCCCGGGTCAATGGCTGTGACGCCAAGGTCATCATCACCGCCGACGAGGCGCCGCGCGGTGGCCGCAAGACCCCGCTGAAGTCGAATGCCGACGCTGCCCTGCTGCACTGCAAGGACACGGTGAAGTGCCTGGTGGTCAAGCGCACCGGTGGCCAGACCACCTGGATCGAGGGGCGCGACTTTGACTACAACGAAATGGCGCTGGAGGCCGACGATTACTGTGCCCCGGCCGAGATGAACGCCGAAGATCCCCTGTTCATCCTCTACACCTCGGGCTCGACCGGCCAGCCCAAAGGCGTGGTGCATACCACCGGCGGCTATCTGGTCTATGCCTCGATGACGCATGAGATCACCTTCGATTGCCATGACGGCGACATCTATTGGTGTACGGCGGACGTGGGCTGGGTCACCGGGCACAGCTATATCGTCTATGGCCCGCTGGCCAATGGCGCGACCACGCTGATGTTCGAAGGCGTGCCGACCTATCCCGACGCCTCGCGGTTCTGGCAGGTCTGCGAAAAGCACAAGGTCAACCAGTTCTACACCGCCCCCACCGCGATCCGCGCGCTAATGGGTCAGGGCAACGAGTTCGTCGAGAAATGCGACCTGTCCAGCCTGCGCATCTTGGGAACCGTGGGCGAGCCGATCAACCCCGAGGCCTGGACCTGGTACCACGAGGTCGTCGGCAAGGGGAAATGCCCGATCGTGGACACCTGGTGGCAGACCGAGACCGGCGGCCACATGATGACCCCCCTGCCCGGCGCGCATGCGACCAAACCCGGGTCGGCGATGAAACCTTTCTTTGGTGTTCAGCCCGTCGTGCTGGACCCGCAGTCTGGCGTCGAGATCACCGGCAACGGGGTCGAAGGCGTGCTGTGCATCAAGGACAGCTGGCCGGGCCAGATGCGTACCGTCTGGGGCGATCATGAGCGGTTCGAGAAGACCTATTTCTCGGACTACAAGGGCTATTACTTTACCGGTGACGGCTGCCGCCGCGACGAGGACGGGGATTACTGGATCACCGGCCGCGTCGATGACGTGATCAACGTCTCGGGCCACCGCATGGGCACCGCCGAGGTCGAAAGCGCGCTGGTGGCGCACCCGGCCGTGGCCGAAGCCGCCGTGGTGGGCTATCCACACGACATCAAGGGACAGGGCATCTATTGCTACGTCACCCTGATGAACGATCGCGAGCCCACGGAGGAGCTGCGCAAGGAGTTGCGCCAGTGGGTCCGCACGGAGATCGGCCCGATCGCCAGCCCCGACGTAATCCAGTGGGCCCCGGGCCTGCCCAAGACGCGCTCGGGCAAGATCATGCGCCGCATCCTGCGCAAGATCGCCGAAAACGACTTTGGTTCGCTAGGCGACACCTCGACCCTGGCCGATCCTTCGGTGGTCGAAGATCTGATCGAAAACCGGGCCAACAAGTGAGGGCATGATGCAGGCTGATACGATCACCAAGCCCGCCGTCCTGATCCTTCTCGGCCCTCCGGGCGCCGGGAAGGGCACGCAGGCCCGCATGCTCGAAGATAAATTCGGTCTGGTGCAACTCAGCACCGGCGACCTGCTGCGCGCCGCCGTGGCCGCCGGAACCGAGGCTGGCAAGGCCGCCAAGGCGGTGATGGAGGCCGGTGGCCTGGTCAGCGACGACATCGTCATCGCGATCCTGCGCGACCGTCTGGCCGAACCCGACTGCGCGCGCGGTGTCATCCTTGACGGCTTTCCGCGCACCACGGTTCAGGCCGAGTCGCTGGACAAGCTGCTGTCGGAAAACGGCCAGAAGGTGAACGCGGCCATCAGCCTCGAGGTCGAGGACGCCGAGATGGTGACCCGTATCGCCGGCCGCTATACCTGCGCCAATTGCGGCGAGGGCTATCACGACCAGTTCAAGCAGCCAAAGGTCGAAGGCGTCTGCGACAAGTGCGGCGGCACCGCCTTCAGCCGGCGTGCCGACGACAACGCGGAAACCGTTGCCTCGCGGCTGGCGGCCTATCACGAACAGACCGCGCCCCTGATCGACTATTACCAGCGTCAGGGCGTATTGAAGCGGCTGAATGCCATGGGTCAGATCGAAGAGATCGCCCGCGGCCTTGAAGGCATCGTGGGGGAGGCGATGCGCTAAAGGGGAAAGGCAAGCCCCCGAATTACGTTTCTTCACTGGAACCGCCTTGGCGGACCAGAGGAGCTTTGCCTGACGCCGCCCCCGGCGGTCAGGCCCAATCGAAGGGTGGCCCGGCGTTTCGGAGGACAAGGGCAATGGACCACCCAGGAGGAAGCAAGGAGGAAACCGCAATGGCGGATCATTCAACAAACTCCGCGCAGACTGCCGAAGCCGGCAAGGGCTATTGGCAGGCAAACCTGCGTCTCATCTACATCAGCCTCATCATCTGGGCGCTGGTGTCGTTCGGGTTCGGCATTCTGCTGCGCCCCCTGCTGGCAGGTATCGCCGTCGGCGGCACCGATCTGGGCTTCTGGTTCGCGCAGCAAGGCTCGATCCTGGTCTTTCTGGCGCTGATCTTCTTCTACGCCTGGCGCATGAACAAGCTGGATGCCGAATTCGGCGTCGACGAAGAATAAGGGAGCGAGGGGACAATGGATCAGTTTACCATCAACCTGCTGTTTGTGGGCGCGTCGTTCGCGCTCTACATCGGCATCGCGATCTGGGCCCGCGCAGGGTCCACATCGGAATTCTACGCCGCCGGTCGCGGCGTTCACCCGGTCACCAACGGCATGGCCACGGCGGCCGACTGGATGTCGGCGGCCTCGTTCATCTCGATGGCGGGTCTGATTGCCTTTACTGGCTATGACAACAGCTCATTCCTGATGGGCTGGACCGGCGGCTATGTGCTGCTGGCGCTTCTGCTTGCGCCCTATCTGCGCAAGTTTGGCAAGTTCACCGTGTCCGAGTTCATCGGCGATCGCTTCTACAGCCAGACCGCGCGCGTCGTGGCGGTGATCTGTCTGATCGTGGCCTCGGTCACCTACGTGATCGGCCAGATGACCGGCGTGGGCGTGGCCTTTGGCCGGTTCCTTGAGGTGTCGAACACCACCGGTCTGCTGATCGGCGCGGGCGTCGTGTTCGCCTACGCGGTGTTCGGCGGCATGAAGGGCGTGACTTATACTCAGGTCGCTCAGTACTGCGTGCTGATCACCGCCTACACGATCCCGGCGATCTTCATCTCGCTGCAGCTGACAGGTAACCCGATCCCGGCCCTGGGCCTGTTCGGCGACACCGCCGGCGGTGAGCCGCTGCTGACCAAGCTGGACGCCATCGTGGCCGAGCTAGGCTTTGCCGAATACACCGCCCATCACGCGAACACGTTGAACATGGTTCTATTTACCCTGTCGCTGATGATCGGCACCGCCGGCCTGCCCCACGTCATCATGCGCTTCTTCACCGTTCCCAAAGTGTCGGACGCCCGCTGGTCGGCGGGTTGGGCGCTGGTGTTCATCGCGCTGCTGTACCTGACCGCCCCCGCGGTTGGCGCCATGGCCCGTCTGAACATCACCGACATGATGTGGCCGAACGGTGGCATCGAAGGCGGCGCTGTATCGCTGGAGCAGATCGACAACGATGCCCGGTATGACTGGATGGCGACCTGGCAGAAAACCGGCCTGCTGGACTGGGAAGACAAGAACGGCGACGGCAAGATCCAGTACTACAACGATCAGAACGCCGACATGCAGGCGCTTGCCGAGGAAAAAGGCTGGGTCGGCAACGAGTTGACCAACTTCAACCGCGACATCCTGGTTCTGGCCAACCCCGAAATCGCCAACTTGCCGGGTTGGGTGATCGGTCTGGTCGCGGCCGGTGGTCTTGCGGCTGCGCTTTCGACCGCTGCGGGCCTGCTGCTGGCAATCTCGTCGGCGGTGTCGCACGACCTGATCAAGGGCTCGATCAACCCGAGCATCTCGGAAAAGGGCGAGCTTCTGGCGGCGCGGATCGCAATGGCCGTGGCCATCGTGGTTGCCACCTATCTGGGCCTCAACCCTCCGGGCTTTGCGGCGCAAACCGTGGCGCTGGCCTTCGGTCTGGCGGCGGCCTCGATCTTCCCGGCGCTGATGATGGGGATCTTCTCGACCCGCATCAACAACACCGGCGCGGTCGCGGGCATGCTGGCTGGTCTGACCGTCACCCTGGTCTACATCTTCCTGCACAAGGGCTGGCTGTTCATTCCGGGCACCAACTCGTTCACCGATGCAGACCCGCTGCTGGGTCCGATCAAATCGACCTCGTTCGGTGCGATCGGCGCCATGGTCAACTTCGGCGTCGCCTATGTGGTGGCCGGCATGACCAAGGAAACCCCGCAGGAGATCAAGGATCTGGTCGAAAGCGTACGCATTCCCCGTGGTGCGGGCGCGGCTCAGGATCACTGAGCCGGATGCGGTTCGCGATGATGCATCACGGGCCGTTTCCCTCGACCAACTTTTCCCGCCCGGCTAAACCCCGGGCGGGGCTTTTCATTCCAGCGGACGGGCGAACCCATGGCGCTTTCACCTGATCAGATTACCCGGTTCCTGAAATCCGTGCACCCCTATGACGCGCTGCCGGTCGAGGAACTGGCCGACATCGCGGCCCGGATCGAAGCGCGCGAAATCCCAAAGGGCACCGTCATCTATCACCGCAGCGCGCAGTTGCCCGGCCTGTTCATCATCTACGAAGGCCAGGTCGAGATCACCGACGAAAACGGCGCGGTCGTATCCCATCTGGGCCTGCGCAACTCGTTTGGCGAGCGTGGGCTGATGCGCGACGGACGCGCGGTGACCATGGCAACGGCTGACGCGCCCTCGGTTCTGCTGATTATCCCCACCGACCTGTTTTCAGAGCTGCTCAAGCGCCACGTCGTCGTCGCCAAATTCTTCAACCGGGCCCGCCCCTTGCGGCCCGAACAGCAATCGCTGGCCACCACACGGGTGGAAACCCTGATGGCGCGCAAGCCGGCCACCTGCACCCCGGACACGACCGTTCAGGAAGCCGCGCGCCTGATGCGTGACCGGGGCATTTCGTCGGTCTGCATCACCCAGCGCGGTGCGCTGCGCGGCATTGCCACGGTTCGGGACCTGTCGGGCAAGGTCGTGGCGGGCGCCCTGCCCCCGACGACCCCGGTGTCACAGATCATGACCCCGGACCCGCTGACCCTGTCGCCCGGCGCTATCGGCTCGGACGTTCTGCACGCGATGCTGGAATGCGGTATCGGCCATATCCCCATCACCGAAGGCGGGCGCCTGGTCGGGATCGTTACCCAGACCGACCTGACCCGGTTCCAGGCCGTCAGCTCGGCCGAGCTGGTCAGCCGCATCGCGCAGGCCAGGTCGGCGACCGAGATGGCCGCGGTCACGGCCGAGATCCCGAACCTGCTGGTGCAACTGGTGGCGGCGGGCAACCGGCACGAGATCGTTACCCGCCTGATCACCGACATCGCCGACGCCGCGACGCGCCGGTTGCTGGCGCTGGCCGAGCAGAAACTCGGCCCGGCGCCCGTCCCCTATCTGTGGCTGGCTTGTGGCTCGCAGGGTCGACAGGAACAGACGGGCGTATCCGATCAGGACAATTGCCTTATGTTAGATGACAGCGTCACCGATGCCGACCTGCCCTATTTCGAGGCGCTTGCGAAGTTCGTGTCCGACGGGCTGGATACCTGTGGGTATTTTTATTGCCCCGGTGACATGATGGCGACCAATCCGCGCTGGCGGCAGCCGGTCCGGGTCTGGCGCGAATATTTCAAAGGCTGGATCGCCAAGCCCAATCCCGAGGCGCAAATGCTGGCCTCGGTAATGTTCGACCTGCGCCCCATCGGTGGCCGGTTCGAGCTGTTTTCCGACCTGCAGGCCGAAACCCTGCGCGCGGCCCGGGCGAACTCGATCTTCGTGGCGCACATGATCTCAAATTCTCTGAAGCACACGCCGCCACTGGGCCTGCTGCGCGGGATCGCCACGATCCGCTCGGGCGAGCACCGCAACACGCTGGACCTCAAGCACAACGGCGTGGTGCCGGTGGTCGATCTGGGCCGCGTCTACAGCCTGCAGGGTGAATTGACCGAGGTAAACACCCGCGCGCGCCTCAAGGCAGCCGAGGCCGCAGGGGTGCTCAGCCCGTCGGGCGCGCGGGACCTGCTGGATGCCTACGACCTGATCGCGGAAACCCGGTTGAACCATCAGGTCAAACAGATCAGGAATGGCGACAAGCCCGACAACTATCTTGCGCCGTCGGAACTGTCGGACTTTGAGCGAAGTCATCTTCGGGACGCGTTTGTCGTGGTAAAAACGATGCAATCCGCGGTCGGGCACGGCAAGGGGATGCTGGGGTAAAGACCCCGGCAGGAAGAACGGAGGAGGAAGATGTTTCTTGAGCTGATCGGCACGATCTTTGCGGGCTTTGCCATCGCGGGCCTCGTGATGGGGCTGAACCGACTGACCGGTGGCCGTCTGCCGAAATGGTCGGCTCCGGTTGCGGCCGGTTTGGGCATGATCGCGGTCACGATCGTCAGCGAGTATTCCTGGTACGACCGCACCCGTGACGCCCTGCCCGAGGGCCTGACCGTCGTGCAAGAGGTCGAAAGCCGCGCGCTCTATCGCCCCTGGACCTATGCCGTTCCGTATGTCGACAGGTTTGCCGCCGTGGATACGGCAACGCTGAGGACCAATCCCAAGGTGCCCGAACAACGGCTGGTCGAGATGTATTTCTTTGGCCGCTGGGCCCCGATATCCAACATGCCTATTGCCGTTGACTGCGCCAACCACAGACGGGCCAGCTTGGCGGACGGCGCCGCGTTTGACGCCGACGGTCGGTTGATCGGCGCCGACTGGCTTCCGGTCGGAGCGGATGATCCCGTCGTGTCTGCCACCTGCGGAGCCTGACCATGCTGACCCGCCTGAGCCTGCGCCTGAGAATTTTTCTGTTCTTCTGCTTGCTTGCCGCGGGAGGCATCGCCATCACCCTGATCGCGCTTTGGCTTGGCCTGCGCCGGGCCGACCCCGCGGACATGACCAGCGCCTTCGTGTTCAGCGGCCTGATGATCTCGTTTGGCTTGCTGGGGCTGGTCGCTGGTGTCTGGCTGCTGTTCGACGACAACGTGGCCAAACCGATCGAACGCCTGTCGGCGCAGTTGCGCGCACGTGCACATGCGGGGGTGGATACCGATCTCGACCTGCAGGCGGCGCGCTATCTGGGTGATCTGGCCCCCGCCGCCGCCAGCCTGGCCGAACGACTGGCCAGCACCGCCCTGTCCACCGCCGAGGCCGTGGCTGCCGAAACCGCTCATCTCGCCTCGGAAAAAGAGCACTTGACCGCGCTCCTGTCCGAGATCCCGGTCGCAATGCTTCTGGCGGGGCCAAACCACCAAATCGTTCTGTACGACGCGCAGGCCGCCGAGGTTCTGGCGCAGATCGCCCATCCCCGTCTGAACGCCTCGCTGTTCGACTATCTCGAACGCAAACCTCTGCTGGACGCTTATGAGAAGCTGGCGAAAACCGGCATGGATGTCTATTGCACCCTCGCCAGCGTGGACGGACGGCAGACCTACACGGCACGCATGAAGCCGTTGGGCGATGCGCCAGGCTATATGCTGATCTTCGAAGACAGCGTCGCCCGCATCCCGCCCGAGGCCGCGCGCCCTCTGGTCTATGATTTCGACCTTCTGGACACCCCCGGCGACGAAGCTTTTGAGAACCGCCCCCTGTCGCAACTGTGCTTTGTGGTCTTCGACACCGAAACCACCGGTTTGCTGCCGCACAAGGACGAGATCGTGCAGATCGGCGCCGTCCGTGTCGTCAAGGGGCGCATCGTCGAGGGCGAGCAGTTCGACACGCTGGTCAATCCGGGCGTTCCGATTCCACCCGCTTCGACCAAGGTCCACAAGGTCAGCGACCGCATGGTGCAGGATGCACCAGATATCGTGACCGCCGGCCGCAAGTTCCACCATTTTGCCCGCGACGCGGTGGTCGTGGCCCATAACGCCCCCTTCGACATGGCCTTTCTGAGGCGCCACGCGAAGCGGATGCAGGTCGAGTGGGATCACCCCATTCTTGACACTGTTCTGCTGTCGGCGGTCCTGTTCGGAGCCAGCGAAACCCATACGCTCGACGCTTTGTGCGAAAGACTGGGCGTGGAAATCCCCGAGACGCTCCGTCACACGGCTTTGGGGGATGCGGTTGCGACGGCTGAAGCGTTGGTGCGCATGCTGCCTATGCTGGCCGCGCGCGGAATGCAGACCTTCGGCGACGTGATTGCAGAAACCCGCAAGCACGGTCGGTTGCTGGAAGACCTGAACTGACTCAGCCTATTGATCGCGATACAGCTTTTCGTGGACAATTCCGCTTCGGCATGGCACCCCGGGGCCGAGCACTGGACGCGCATGAAATGACAGCAAAGACATTCAAACCCGGCCCCGAGAACTCCCTGGCCTTTCGCGAGGCGCTGGGCTGTTTCGGCACGGGCGTCACCGTCGTCACAACCGCAACTCCTAGCGGTCCGGCGGCGATAACCGTCAACTCCTTTGCTTCGGTCTCTCTGGATCCGCCTTTGGTGCTGTGGTGTTTGGGCAATGAATCGAACCGGTTCGAAGCCTTCCATGACGCGCAGCACTATGCGATCCATGTGATGGCGCAGGATCAACAGGAGCTTGCCTTGCGATTTGCCCGCGATGGCCGGGATTTCTCGCATACCGAATGGCATGCGGACGATCGCGGTCGTCCCCTGCTGGACACCTGCCTTGCCCGGTTCGACTGTTCGCTGTTCGCCCGTCATCCGGCCGGCGACCACGCGATCCTCGTCGGCCTGGTCGAAAACGTCATGGTCCGGCCTGGCAAAGGACTGATATTCAAGCGCGGCCAGTTCGGAGGATTCGACGATCTGATGTGATCCGCGTCCCGAGCAACCTGAAGAAACTTCGGAAATAGCTTATGATCAGCACCAAAAAACAGTTCATCTTCGTACACATCCCGAAAACGGCGGGAAGCTCCGTCAGCTATTGCTTGCGTCATTCGCTTGATCGGGCCTCGATGTACCATCGGTGGGCGAACAGTGTGAGCAAACGCGTAATCGGTCGGCGGGTCTTTGATCCGGACAGCTTCCAGCCCCTTGCAAACCACGCAACCGCCCAAGAGTATCTTGAGCATTTCGGCGATCACTACTGGCAAATGAAGAGCTTCGCCTTCGTCCGCAATCCCTATGACCTGCTTGTTTCGCTGTTTTCATATATGCAGCAGACCAGCATTCACCCGAGACATAAAGAAGTGCAGGGCATGACCTTTCGCGACTACATTCTGGACACGTTCAATCCCGATCGGCCCGTACGATTTCAAACCCAGTTCTTGATGGACAAAAAAAAACGGCAACTGGTGAGCCGGATTGGACGATTCGAGACGATCAGCGAAAGCTTTGACGAGATCGCCGGATTTATCGGGGTGAAGACCCGGCTGCCGCATGTGAACAAATCGAAACGTGGACACTATATGGATTACTATGAACCCGAAACCATCGAGCGCGTTGCGCATGTGTTTCGCCACGAGTTCGAATTGCTCGGCTACAGCACTGACCCAACGTGCACCGAGTTCGGGCCAATCAAGCTTGAGCGTCACCCCAAGCTTGTGGATTGAGCCGCCACCCGGCATGATTGACAGGCCCGAACTCTGTTCATTCGTCCAATGACCCGTGCACGGCAAAGGCCTCCAACTCGGCCTCTTGCGGCGTGATGACCCGAAAAGCCTCGTGAACACCGGACTCGGTCAGGCTGCGGGCAACGGTCAGCAGGGTGTTGGGTGCATGATCGTCACACATCTCGGACATATGGGCCAACTCGGCACGGGCCACGTCCAGCGCCGCCTCGACCGACGGCGCGCCGTAAAGGCGCACGAAATGCTCGGCCAGGTTGGTGGCCAGCCGCTCCATCTCGGCCGGTTCGATCTGCGTCACCGCCACGAAGGTCACGCGCCCGAAGGTTTCAAGCCCCAGCCACCCATTGGCAAATGCCTGACGCGCCTTGCCGGCCAGGTCGGCCTCGCCCCAGTTCGAAAATTCGAACCCGCCCGAGATGCACCACTCGCCCGTTCGGGCGGGCGAGTGAAAGACGTTCAGGTCGCTTTCGTCGAAATGAATGGCGCGGGCCAGGTTCAATGGGCGTCCTCCAACAGATGGGTCAACGGAACAAGCTGCGTGTCCGCCCCGTTCCGCAACAGCATGCCGAACCGCTCATCGGCCCCGAGAAACACGCCGCGATCACCATAAGGCTCTCCGACGCCCTGCAGCAAGCCCATCCATTCCCCGTGCAACGGCGCGTTGCCATCCTCGGACCAGCGGTTCAGCCAGGTCAGCATGTGACGCGACCAGCTTTCGACCAGCTGCACCGGGGACACTTCCGCGCAGCCTTCATCATACAGGGCCGTCACATCGGGCGACTTGCCGGGCTCGTCCCCGGTTTGCAGCAAAGCCAGTTCCCAGCCGACGACCAGCCAGTCGGGCACGGTTTCCGGATCGGATGTCGACGCGGCCACACGAAATCGGCCGCAGCGGGCCCCGTTGACGAAAATCGGACCATCCCAGCCCAGATGCACCGCCACCTCGGGCGGAGCCAGCGCGCCCAGCGCGTTCTGAAACCCGACGGCGCACAGCGGCAGCATGGCCATGGCGTCCTGCAATGGCACCTCTGGCGCAAACACGATGGCCGCGCGCACGCGATCCGCCTGGATGTTGTAGACGACGCTGCCCGCATCGCAGCCCAGCGCCGCCATGGCCTGCGCATGGTCGAACGGATCTTCCCCACCCTGCACCGGGTGCCCGGACAGCAACGGCGGAAAGACCGGCTGCGTCATGCCTTGCCCTTAGCGATCAGATCGCGGGCGATCTTGCGGAAGGCCTCGGCCTGCGGGCTATCGGGTTTGCTGACCACGATCGGTGCCCCGCCATCAGCGGCCACGCGGATATCCAGATGCAGCGGAATTTCCCCCAGCAACGGCACCCCCAGTTCGGCGGCTTCTGCGGCGACACCCCCATGGCCGAACACGTGTTCCTCGTGCCCGCAGTGCGAGCAGATATGCGTGGACATGTTCTCGATCATGCCGACGATCGGCGTTTTCAGCTGGCGGAACATGTCGATGCCTTTGCGCGCGTCGATCAGGGCCACGTCTTGCGGGGTCGAGACGACGATGGCGCCGTCTACCTTGAACTTCTGGCTCAGCGTCAGCTGCACGTCACCGGTGCCGGGCGGCAGGTCGACGATCAGCACGTCCAACGCGCCCCACTGCACCTGGCTCATCATCTGCTGCAACGCGCCCATAAGCATCGGACCGCGCCAGACCACCGCCTGACCTTCGTTGGTCATCAACCCCATCGACATCATGGTGACGCCGTGATTGCGCAGCGGCAGGATGGTCTTGCCATCGGGGCTGGCCGGCCGTCCCGACACGCCCAGCATGCGCGGCTGCGAAGGGCCGTACACATCGGCATCCAGCAGACCAACCCGCCGCCCTTCGGCCGCCAGCGCACAGGCCAGGTTGGCCGAGACGGTCGACTTTCCGACCCCGCCCTTGCCCGAGGCCACGGCGATGATCCGGTCAACCCCCGGCACCGCCTGCGGCCCTGTCTGCGAGGGTTTGGGCTTGGGTTTCAAATCCGGCGGCGCCTTGTCGGAGTGCGCAGTCAGCAGGGCTGAGACCTTGGTCACCCCGTCGACCATTTGCGCCGCCTTTTCGGCGGTGGCGCGCACCGGTTCCATCTTCTCGGCATTCCTCGGGTCGATTTCCAGTACGAAGCGCACGGTATCGCCCTCAACATTCAGCGCGCGAACAACACCCGCGCTTACGATGTCCTGCCCCGACACCGGGTCTGTGATCTTTTTCAGGTTCGCCAGAA
Source organism: Ruegeria sp. BHSC026 (assembly GCF_059613065.1). NCBI lineage: Bacteria > Pseudomonadati > Pseudomonadota > Alphaproteobacteria > Rhodobacterales > Roseobacteraceae > Ruegeria > Ruegeria sp. BHSC026. The sequence goes on from NZ_JBXWRV010000012.1 coordinate 14,375, forward strand.
CCGCGTCGCGGATGCTCATGCGTCGCCGTCCTTGATCTGGCCGGTCACCACGTGTTCGACATCCAGACCGTCGATCGTCAGGACCATCTTGGCCTCAAAGCTTTTGCCCGCCGGATCGCCCGCTTTGCGCAGCGCGTCTTCGATGGCCTGCTGGCTGGTCACGCCAACCTGTTTGAGGAATTTGCGCATCGACATGTTGTAATCGCTGCTCATCGCCGTGTGTCTCCGTCTTGTTCGTTCATTTGACGCATTCACCCTGTCGCCGTTAGGCTGGGCCATGCGCTTTGTTCTTTTGTGCCTCAGCCTGACGCTCTTCGCCAGCCCCTCTTGGTCGCAGGAGGAGATTGGCTTGGCCGCGCCCGAGGATGTCGCACGCTCGGGTCTTTTGAAACATATTCTTCCGCGCTTCTCGCTCAAGACCGGAATTCGCGTTGTCGCGGTTGATGCGGGCGCGATGGTTCTGGCGGTCGGGCCACCGGGGCAGCCGGTGTTTCAGCGCGGCGGCGACATCTATCATCTGCGCATTCAGGACGACCCGCGGCAGGCCCGCTTTCAGGATTGGCTGTTGTCCGACGTGGGCAAGCGCACCGTCGAAAGCTTTGCACCGGCCGAGGGCGGCCCGTTCTCGGCCAGTTTCGAAACGGTCGCTGCGCCCGAGTCGGATGCCATCGAAGGCGACGCCTTGCTGGGCGAAAAGTTGTCGCTGACCCATTGCGGGCGCTGTCATGTGATTGGCCCGCAGAACCGGATGAACGGGTTGGGCTCCACGCCGTCCTTTGCGGTGCTGCGCGCGATGCCGGATTGGTCGAACCGGTTCCAGGCGTTCTTCGCCCTGAACCCGCACCCGTCCTTTACCCAGATCGAGGGGATCACTGCGCCCTTCGACCCCGAACGCCCCTCGCCCATTCACCCGCTGAGGCTGACGCAAGACGAGCTTGAGGCGATCCTCGCCTATGTCTCGGTCATCCGCGCGGCCGATCTGGGGGCCCCGCTCAAACTTCAGTGATCCTTGCGCTTGCTGAAGTAGTCATCGGTGGTGACGACCTTGGGCTTGGGCTTTGAGGCAAATGGGTTATCCTCGCTGTGAAACTGCGCCTGCACACGGCAATCGTCACACATCTGGATCATCTTCGCCTGCTCGGACGAGGCGAACATCGGGTGGCTGCCGGCCAGCTTCTCCATGATCCGCTCGACCGTCGATTTCACCCCGAACAGAGCACCGCATTCGATGCAGGCAAAGGGCTCTTCCTCGTTCAGAACACGCGGCGACAGCGCACGGTCGCTCAGGTCCAGTTCGGGCACCAGGGTGATCGCGCTTTCGGGACAGATGGTCTTGCACAGCCCGCATTGCAGGCAGGCATCCTGCTGAAAGTTAAGCTGTGGCATGTCGGGATTGTCGATCAATGCGCCTGACGGGCACAGCGACACGCAACTCAGGCACAGGGTGCAGGCCTCGGTGTCCACCGCCACCGCGCCATAGGGTGCGTGTTCCGGCAGAGGAATCGGCTGAGACGCATCGGGGCGCAGCGCCTTCGCCGCCAACCGCGTAATCTGGCGCCGGTTGCCCAGCGGCAGAACCGGCTGGGCCAATGGCTGCGGCACGTCCTGCGCATAGAGCAGATCGGCCAGCGCATCGGGATCGGATTCATCGATCACTCCAACGACGTCGGTTCCGGCGATGGCCAGCGCCAGCGGCAGTTCGCGCTCCAACGCATCCCGCTCGGTCGTCGGGGCCAGCAGGATGTCGACCCGGGCAAAGCCATGAGCCAAGGCAGCCAGCATCTCGGCATGTCCAAAGCCGGACACCACACCCAGTTCCAGCGGAATCACATCGGCGGGCAGCCCGCGCCCGAACCTCGCGGCCAGTCGGATCATCTCGGCCCCGTGGGCATCATGCACCAACAGGCGCGGAGCACGCCCTCCGGCCCGACGGTAGGCCGCCGCCAAGGTCTGCATCCGCGCCAGCAGGGCCGCCACCGGCGGATCCTCGTAGCTGATCGCGGTCGAGGGGCACAAGGCCGCGCATTCACCGCAGCCCGCGCAGACCATCGGATCGATGGCCACGTGATCTCCGGCCGGGGTGATGGCACCGGTGGGACAGATGTCCAGACAGTTGGAACAGCCCACCTGCCCGGCCCGTGAATGGGCGCACAATGTTTCTTCGAGCCGGACATACAGCGGTTTTTCGAAGGTCCCGACCAGCTGCGCCGCGTCAAAGGTCTGTCGGGCAACCGCCACAGCATCGCGCGGATCGGCGCGCAGGTAACCTTCGCGCTTGTCGGGAGCCGTCACGAAAGGCGTACCCCCCGCCAGGTCGATCAGCACATCGCAGGCCGACACCGCACCGTCGCGCGGCGGGGTCCAGGCAAACGCGCCGCGTCCGGCCGGATCAATCTGCTGCAACGCATCCAACCGCAGGGTGAACCCGCCCAGCGCCCCCGAGACCGACCGGACCCGCGCGCGCACCACGTCATAGGCCCGGCTGTCAGGCTGCGCATCATCGGTGACGACCACCGTCACCGCCATCGTGTCCGACAGTCGCTGGGCCAGGTCAAACGCAACCGCACCCGGCCCGATTATGCAGGCAGTCCCTTCGCTGATGACATCCACGCTGGGCGTGATCGGCTGCTGCAACAGAGCCTCGGCCGCCAGGGCGGCCATCTTGGGCAACGCCGCCCGCCCCTGCTCGGACCAGCCGGCCCGGTCGCGCAAATCGACAAAGCCAGGGTGATCCACGCCCAGTTCCTCGGCCAGTTCGCGGAACACTTGAGCCTCTTGCCCACAGGCGATGACGATCTGGTCATCCAACTGCATCAGCTTTGCCGCAGCGGTCAGTTCGGTGGTGCACAGGGCCGTATGGACCTTGCTGCATTCAGCGCCGCAAGCAGCCGATATCCCCTGCCCGTCCAGGGCCTGACTTCCGGCGCAATTGCACAAGACCAGTTTGGTGACCATGTTCCCCCCGCATTTCTTCCTTGCCCCTAACCTTAGACCCAAACGCCGCTCATGCAACGTGTGGCGGCCGGTTCCGGTCAGAAACTGTGTATCGTCCGCCATCGCCGGCTGATCGTCGCCGCGACCCATTTGCGACGACTTTTTTTCCAAATCACCACCCTTCAGGCCGCTGCGGGCTTGGCACGTGGCCCATTTGTGTACCATAGTGAACCAAAGGGAAAGCAGGGGAGAGCTTTTCCGGGGAGGATCAAAGTGGCCGAGGCCGCAAAACAGATCGAAATGCCGGTTGGCGTCGTCGTGCGCAAGACACCGGGGGTTACGCGCTGGGCCCGGTGGAATTGGCGCGCGGTCGCGGTGCTGCCTGGCGCCCCACCCGCTGACTGGGTCGAACTGCGCCGCGAGGGCGACGCGGTCGAATACCACGCCGCCACCCTGCCCTTGAAACTCTGGTCCGACGAAACCGAGGCCTATATGGCCAATCTCTCGGACAGCCAGCCGTCCGTTTACCTTGTCCTGCGCGAAGATGCCGAAGGCGATCGTCCGCTGAACGCGTTTTTGATCACCGCCTCGCCCTACGAGGGGCAGGACTATGCAGATACCGGCGAAGAGATCGTGGAAAAGATCCCGATGACCGAAGGCCTGATTGCCTGGGTGCGCGATTTCACTCTGGCCCATCACCGCGATGAGGTGTTCGTCAAACGCCGCCGCGACAAGAAACGGGTGGATCTTGTGGAAGACGGCAAGGGCGATTCGCGCATCCGGCAGGCCTCGGATGTCTACCGCGCCCCGCGGAGGGCCGTGCAATGAGCGCTCGACAGGATTTCTGGTCCCGCCGCAAGGCCGCCGTGCAGGCCGAAGCGCTCGCCGAACAAGAGGCCCTGACCGCGCAGGAGATCGCCGCGCAGCAGGCCGAACTGGAAGAAAAGACCGACGCCGAGATTTTGGCCGAGCTTGACCTGCCCGACCCCGACTTGCTGCAGGCGGGCGACGATGTTTCGGGCTTCATGGCCAAGGCAGTGCCAGACCGTCTGCGCCGCCGCGCGTTGCGGCGCTTGTGGAGGTTGAACCCGGTGCTGGCGAATGTGGACGGGTTGGTCGACTACGGCGAGGACTACACCGACGCCGCCTGCGTGGTCGAAAACCTGCAGACGGCTTATCAGGTGGGCAAAGGCATGTTGCGCCACATCGAGGCGCTGGCCGAGCAGAAGCAAGCCGAGGAACAACCGGTCGAGGCCGAAGCCGTGCCGGCAACCGAACCGCTCGAACCTGAAGCCGAGCCCGCGCCCCTTGTCGAAGTGGCAGACGCCATCCAACCGGATGAGGACGAGCGCACCCCGGCCCCGCGGCGCATGAAATTCGAATTCGAAGGATGACCCGATGAACATTCGCGACCCGCAGGCGTTCGAGATTTCCCCCGAGGACCGTCTGCGCGCGGATTTCTACAACTTCCTGGGCCTGCTGCTAGCCACACCGCCCGACCAGACCCTGCTGAGCCAGATCGCGGCGCTGTCGGGGGACGAGACCGATCTGGGCCAGGCCATTCAGGCCATGGCCCGCGTGGCCAAAGTGACCAAGCCCGAAGCTGCCGAGCGCGAGTTCAACGCATTGTTCATCGGGCTTGGGCGCGGAGAACTGCTGCCCTATGCCAGCTTCTACCTGACCGGTTTCCTGAACGAGAAACCGCTTGCGCAGTTGCGCAACGACATGGCTGCGCGGGGCATCACCCGGGCGGCAAACGTGTTCGAACCCGAAGACAACATCGCCTCGCTGATGGAGATGATGGGCGGCATGATCGTCGGCCGTTTCGGCGGCCCGGCCGCGTTGGAAGATCAAAAGACGTTCTGGAACAAGCATATCGGTCCCTGGGCCGAGCACTTTTTCTCGGACCTGGAAGCAGCCGAGCATTCGGTTCTCTATGCCTCGGTCGGCACAGCCGGCCGGGTTTTCATGGAGATCGAACGCGAGGCCTTCCGCATGACGACGCATTAGGCGGCCGTCATTCGCTGGCGCCCCGGCGGGCGCTGAACCGCAAATGGGAAAGGAGGATCCCATGAGCAAGACCAAGGAGAGCGGCGCCAGCCGCCGCGACTTCCTGAAACTGGCGGGCACCGCGGCCCCGGCAGCCGTTGCAGCGGCCAGCCTGGGAACCGAGGTCGAAGCGGCCGAGCAACCCTCGGACGAGACCCGCATTCAGGACACGGCGCATACCCGCGCCTATTTCGACAGCGCGCGCTTCTAGGCCGCCTCGGCGACGCCCGGCGCAGGTCCGGACGTGGTCACACTCGGCTGACGGTTGCGATTGGCCCTGACGTCGATTTCGAAACACCAAGCCAGCCATGATCAGCATGGCCAGCAAGGGAGGAAGGAAATGCTTAGGAAAAAGACCAACGGGGTTGCGAGACGCCCCCAGCGGACAAGTATCCTGTCCCAAATCGGCGAAAAGAGCGTCGATCGCCGCGCGTTCCTGCGTGGCTCGGGCCTGACGATCGGCGGCCTGGCCGCGATCAGCGCCACGGGTGGAACCGTGTCGCCCGCCAGCGCCCAGACCGCAGCCAATACGGCTGTCAAGAACATCAAATCCGTCTGCACGCATTGCTCGGTCGGCTGTACCGTGGTTGCCGAGGTGCAGAACGGCGTGTGGATTGGGCAGGAACCCGGTTGGGACAGCCCGTTTAACCTTGGTGCTCACTGTGCCAAGGGGGCTTCGGTCCGGGAACACGCCCACGGCGAACGCCGCCTGAAATACCCGATGAAGAAAGAGGGTGGTGAGTGGAAGCGCATCAGCTGGGAACAGGCGATCGACGAGATCGGCGACGGCATGATGAGCATCCGCGAGGAAAGCGGGCCTGACAGCGTCTATTGGTTGGGTTCGGCCAAGCACAACAACGAACAGGCCTATCTGTTCCGCAAGTTCGCGGCCTACTGGGGCACCAACAACGTGGACCACCAGGCGCGGATTTGCCACTCGACCACCGTTGCGGGTGTTGCGAATACATGGGGCTACGGCGCCATGACCAACAGCTACAACGACATCCACAATTCCAAGGCGATCTTCATCATCGGCGGCAACCCGGCCGAGGCTCACCCCGTCTCGCTGCTGCACGTCCTGCGCGCGAAAGAGCAGAACAATGCCCCGCTGATCGTCTGTGACCCGCGCTTCACGCGCACCGCGGCCCATGCCGACGAATATGTCCGCTTCCGCCCCGGCACCGACGTGGCGCTGATCTGGGGCATCTTGTGGCACATCTTCGACAACGGCTGGGAAGACAAAGAGTTCATCCGCACCCGTGTCTGGGGTATGGACCAGATCCGCGAAGAGGTCGCCAACTGGACCCCCGACGAGACCGAGCGCGTCACCGGCGTGCCGGGATCGCAGCTCAAGCGTGTGGCGCGGACGCTGGCCAACAACCGTCCTGGCACCGTGATCTGGTGCATGGGCGGAACCCAGCACACCAACGGCAACAACAACACGCGCGCCTATTGCGTGCTGCAGTTGGCGTTGGGCAACATGGGCACCTCTGGCGGCGGCACCAACATCTTCCGCGGCCATGACAACGTGCAGGGCGCAACCGACCTTGGCGTTCTGTCCCACACCCTGCCCGGCTATTACGGCCTGTCTGCAGGCGCATGGGGTCACTGGGCGCGTGTCTGGGGCGAGGATCTGGACTGGCTGAAAGGACAGTTCGACACGATCAAGGACAAGGACGGCAAGGACAAGCCGCTGATGAACGAGCGTGGCATCCCGGTGTCGCGCTGGATCGACGGTGTTCTGGAAGATCCCGAAAACATGGATCAGCCAAACAATGTCCGCGCCATGGTTCTGTGGGGCCACGCGCCCAACTCGCAGACCCGGATGGTCGAAATGAAGACGGCGATGGAAAAGCTGGACATGCTGGTCGTGATCGACCCGTATCCCACCGTTTCCGCCGTCCTGCATGACCGGACCGATGGCGTCTATCTGCTGCCGGCCTGCACGCAGTTCGAAACCCGTGGCTCGGTCACGGCGTCGAACCGGTCGTTGCAGTGGCGCGACAAGGTGGTCGATCCGCTGTTCGAAAGCCTGCCGGACGAGGTCATCATGGCCAAGTTCGCCAACAAGTTCGGCTGGGCCGACCGGCTCTTCCGCAATATCGAGATGGAGGACCCCGAAACCCCGAATGTGGAAAGCATCACGCGCGAGTTCAACGCGGGGCTGTGGACGATCGGCTATACCGGTCAGTCGCCAGAGCGGATCAAAAGCCATATGGCCAACCAGCACACGTTCGACAGAACGACGCTGCAGGCCGTGGGCGGTCCGAATGACGGCGAATACTACGGCCTGCCTTGGCCCTGCTGGGGCACCGCCGAGATGGGGCATCCGGGGACGCCAAACCTCTATGACATGTCCAAACCGGTGGCCGAGGGCGGCCTGACCTTCCGCGCACGTTTCGGCGTCGAGCGTGACGGGCAGAACCTGCTGGCCGAAGGGGTCTACAGCGTCGGTTCCGAGATTCAGGACGGTTATCCTGAATTTACCATGCAGATGCTGATGGATCTGGGCTGGGATGGCGACCTGACGGCCGAGGAACGCGCGGCCATCGACGCCGTGGCCGGGCCCAAGACCAACTGGAAGACCGACCTGTCGGGCGGCATCCAGCGGGTGGCCATCAAGCATGGCTGTGCGCCCTTCGGCAACGCCAAGGCCCGTACAGTGGTCTGGACCTTCCCGGATCCGATCCCGCTGCACCGTGAGCCGCTGTACACGCCACGGCGCGATCTGGTGGCCGACTATCCCACCTACGAGGATCGGCACGACTATCGCTTGCCGACCTTGTATGCTTCGATCCAGAAGAACGACTTTTCAAAGGATTACCCGATAATCCTGACGTCAGGTCGTCTGGTCGAATATGAAGGTGGCGGCGACGAGACACGGTCGAACCCGTGGCTGGCTGAACTGCAGCAGGACATGTTCGTCGAGATCAATCCGCGTGACGCCAACAACCTTGGCATTCGCGACGGATCGCAGGTCTGGGTCGAAGGTCCCGAGGGCGGCAAGGTCAAGGTGATGGCGATGCTGACCGAAAGGGTCGGTGCCGGCGTGGCCTTCATGCCCTTCCACTTTGGCGGCCATTTCCAGGGCGCGGACCTGAGGGAGAAATACCCGAAAGGCGCCGACCCGTACGTACTGGGTGAAAGCACGAACACCGCCCAGACCTATGGCTATGATTCAGTGACCCAGATGCAGGAGACCAAAGCGACTCTCTGCAAGATCTGGGCAGCGTAAGGAGGACGATAATGGCTAGAGCAAAGTTTCTCTGCGACGCTGAACGCTGCATCGAGTGCAACGCTTGCGTGACCGCGTGCAAGAACGAACACGAGGTCCCGTGGGGCATCAACCGCCGCCGGGTGGTGACGATCAATGACGGCAAACCGGGTGAGCGTTCGATCTCGGTCGCCTGTATGCATTGTTCGGATGCGCCTTGCATGGCGGTGTGCCCGGTCGACTGCTTCTATCAGAACGAAGAAGGCGTCGTCCTGCATTCCAAGGACCTGTGCATCGGCTGCGGCTATTGCTTCTATGCGTGCCCGTTCGGCGCGCCGCAATACCCGCAGGCGGGCAACTTCGGATCGCGCGGCAAGATGGACAAATGTACCTTCTGCGCCGGCGGCCCCGAGGAAACGCACTCGACCGCAGAGTTCGCCAAATACGGCCGCAACCGGATCGCCGAGGGCAAACTGCCCATCTGCGCCGAGATGTGTTCGACCAAGGCCCTGCTCGCCGGTGACGGCGACGTGGTCTCGGCCATCTACCGCGAACGCGTCGTGGCGCGCGGGTTCGGCTCAGGCGCTTGGGGTTGGGGCACGGCCTACGACCAGAAGGACGGCTGAGACCTCAGCCTGACAACACGGGTGACCCGCCCCGGTGGGTCACCCGATTATGGATTAATACCGAGGTTCCGATGCTGCGCATTTTTCTGGCTTTGATGTTGACACTTGGGATCGCGCACGGCGCGCTTGCACAAGACACGACCGGCACAGACGAACCAGCCGCTGCCCCGCGCGCGCAGACCGGTGGCGCCACGACACTCGAGGATATTCTGGCCCGGCAACGCGGCGAGAAAGTCGACAACAGCTATCGTGCGCAGAATACCGGGCAAGGCAATGCCGAAGGGCTGTTGGGTCAGTTGGGCACGCGCGGCGTCGCCTCGGACAGCGATGTGTATCGCGCCATCCGCTATGGCTCGGCCGATGTCACCGTGTCGACCAAGGGGCCTGCTGCCGGCGTGCTGATCCAGGACGGCGGCATGTGGTGGTGGACTTTCCGCACCGGTCCGCTGCGCGAGTACGGAACCTATATTCTGGGCGGGATGCTGGTCGTTCTGCTGTTGTTTTTCCTGATCCGCGGCCGCATCCGCATCGACGGTGAGAAAACTGGCCGCACGGTCACCCGGTTTTCAGGATTTGAAAGGTTCGGGCACTGGCTGTTTGCTGGCTCGTTCCTGATCCTTGGATTAACCGGCCTGCTGTCGCTGTACGGCCGCGATTTCCTGATCCCGCTGTTCGGCAAAGAAGGGTTCGCCACCATCGCGCAAGGCTGCAAGTGGCTGCACAACAATCTGGCCTGGGCCTTCATGCTGGGATTGATCATCATCACCGTGAACTGGATCGCCCACAACATCCCCAACCGGACCGACCTGAAATGGCTGGCGGCCGGCGGCGGATTGTTCACCAAAGGCAGCCACCCCCCGGCCAAGAAGTTCAACGCCGGTCAAAAGATCATTTTCTGGCTGTGCATCCTGATGGGCGTCTCGATCAGCCTGTCGGGCCTGTCGCTGCTGTTCCCGTTCGAACTGCCGATGTTCGCTAAGACGTTTTCAATCGCCAACGCGACCGGGTTGCCGCAGCTGCTGGGACTGGACCTGCCCACGCAAATGTCTCCGCAGGAAGAAATGCAATATGCCCAGGTCTGGCACGTCATGGTCGCCTATGCCTTCATCGCCATCATACTGGCGCATATCTACCTCGGCTCGGTCGGCATGGAAGGCGCGTTTGACGCCATGGGTACCGGCGAGGTCGAAGAGCAATGGGCGCGCGAGCACCATTCGCTGTGGCTGGAAGAGGTAAAGGCACAGGAGGCCAGCGACGGCGCGGCCTCGCCTGCCGAATAGATGCGCGGGCTGGCTCTGGCGCTGGCCCTGCTACCGCTGCCGCTGGCGGCGGATTTCTACACGCTCAAGGGCCATGGCGGACCGATCATGGACATCGCCACGGCCCCGGACGGGCGCATTGCCACCGCCAGTTTCGACAATTCCGTGGGCCTGTGGTCCGGACAGCAGCCGGACTGGCTCGAGGGTCACGAGGCTGCCGTGAACGCGGTGGTTTTCAACGGCACCGCGATCTATTCGGCCGGCGACGACTTTACCCTGCGCCGTTGGCCCGGTGGACAGGTCGTAGGTCAGCACAAGGGCAAGGTCGTCGGACTCGCTGCCTCAAAGACCCTCGTGGCGACTGCCAGTTGGGACGGGACCATCGGTCTTTGGCCAACCGAGGGCGGTGCGGCCAAGTCGCTGGGTCCAACGGGCAGCGGAGTCAATGCGGTGGCCTTCGCGCCGGACGGGCGGACGCTGTTCTCCGCTGGGGTCGACGGCAGCCTGCGGGTCTGGGACGTCACGACAGGAACCGAAACCGCGCGGCTGGTCGAGCATGGTTTCGGCATCAACGAATTGGTCCTGAACGCGCAAGACGGTTGGATCGCCTATGGCGCGGTCGATGGCGTGACCCGCATTCTTGACCTTACCACCGGGGCCGAGCGCGATTTCACGCTGGACCGTCGCCCGATCCTTGCGCTCGCCCTCAGCCCGGATCGGTCGCTGCTGGCGGTGGGCGACGGCGAGGGCTACATCATGGTCATTGACACGCAAGATTGGCGGATCGCGCAGGATTTCCGCGCAACGCTGCGCGGCCCGGTCTGGGCACTGGCCTTTTCGCCCGATGGTGAAAACCTGCACGCAGGCGGGCTGGATCAGGCCATGTATAGCTGGCCGGTGGCCGCGCTGGGGTCGCAGGAACGAATGGTCGGCCAAGAGCCGAGTTTCCTGAAGGACCCCGACGACATGCAAAACGGAGAACGGCAGTTCGCCCGGAAATGCTCGATCTGCCACAGCCTGACGCCGGACAATCAGCGCCGGGCCGGGCCGACCCTGCATGGCGTGTTCGGGCGGCGGGCCGGGACACTGCCCGGGTACACTTACTCGGAAACGCTGCAAGGGTCTGATATCATTTGGACTGAACAGACGATAAACGCTCTTTTCGATCAGGGACCGGACCACTACATTCCGGGGTCGAAAATGCCGATGCAGAGGATTGCGCAGGCGCAGGACCGCGCCGACCTGATCGAATTCCTGCGCGGCGCCACGGCGCCCGCGGACTAACCAGGAGGACCAGATGAAAGCCTTTCTTGCCGCAGTTGCCACGATGGCCGTCGTGACGGTCGCCGCCCCATTCTTGCTGACCCAGATGGGCCTGTCCTCGGCCGAACGCGGCGCGGCCGTGCGGCTGGAGTGAATGCCCGACTTCCTGACCACGCGCGAGTTGGCCGACCTGCTGCGAATCGGCGAGCGCAAGGCCTATGATCTGGCCGCATCGGGCGAGGTGCCCTGCGTGCGGGCTATGGGCAAACTGCTGTTTCCTCGGGCCGAGGTGCTGGCTTGGCTGAATGCGTCGCGCTCGGGCCCGCAGACGGCTGAACCGCCCCTGCCCCCGATCGTGGCCGGCAGCCACGATCCGCTGCTGGACTGGGCGCTGCGCGAAAGCGGCTCGGGGCTGGCTACCTACTACGACGGATCGTTTGACGGACTGCGGCGGCTGGCTGACCGCAAGGCGCAGGCCGCGGTTCTGCATATCCACGAGCCTGACGGCTTCAACACCGGCGCGCTGCGCGACACGCTGGGCGAAGCGCCCGTGGTTCTGGTCCAGATCGCCCATCGCCAGCGCGGCCTGCTGTTGTCGCCCGGAACGCAAGGCATCGGCGAGTTTGTCGACCTGAAGGGCCGCCGCGTTCTGCTGCGGCAGGACAGCGCCGCCAGCCAACATCTGTTCGACCGACACTTGGCCGAACACGACCTGAGCCGCGACGACCTGGACACCTTGCCCAATTGCGCCCGCACCGAAGAGGAACTGGCCATCGCCCTACACGACGGCAAGGCCGAGGCCGGGTTCGGGCTGGGGGCTCTGGCCAGTCTTTATGGGCTGGGCTTCGTGCCGACCCACTCCGAACGTCTGGATCTGGCGATCTGGCGTAGGGCGTATTTCGAACCGCCCTTGCAGAAGCTGCTGTCCTTTCTGCACTCGGACGGGTTTGCCGCCCGCGCGGCCGAGATGGGCGGCTATGACCTGACCGACTTGGGCGCGATCCGCCACAACGGCGCCAGCGGCTGAGGGCCGGTCACCTGGCGTTGGGAAAGAACAGCTGTTCGCCCTCCAACCGATAGGACGCAATGGCCGCCTGACCATCCGGTCCGGTGAGCCAGTCGATGAACCTCTGGCCCGCGGCGGCGCGAACGCCGGGGTGTTTTTCCGGGTTCACGAGGATCACGCCATATTGATTGAACAGGCCCGGATCGCCCTCGACCAGAACCGCAAGATCGCCCTTGTTGCCGAAGGCCAGCCATGTCGCCCGGTCGGTCAGCGCATAGGCCCCCATCCCCGCCGCCAGATTCAGCGTGGCGCCCATGCCCGAGCCGGTCTCGCGGTACCAAGTGCCCGAGTCAGCGGTCGGGTCGAGGCCGGAGGCTTGCCACAGGCGCATCTCGGCCTGATGGGTACCGCTGTCATCCGCGCGCGAGGCGAAGGTCGACCTGGCATTCGCGATGGCGACCAGGGCGGCGGCGGCATCGGTCATTCCCTTGATGCGCGCCGGGTCGGACTTGGGCCCGACGATGACGAAATCGTTGTACATCACGTCGCGGCGCTCGATGCCCCAGCCCTCGGCCACGAACGCCTCCTCGGCCGGTTTGGCATGAACCAGCAAAACGTCGCCGTCGCCGTTCTTGGCATTGCGGATCGCCTGCCCCGTTCCCACGGCCACTACGCGCACCTCGATTCCGGTTTCGGCCTCGAAGCCCGGAAGAATGAAGTCCAGCAGGCCCGAGTTCTGCGTCGAGGTCGTTGACTGCACAATGATGAACGCCTCCTCGGCCGTCGCCGGGTTGGCGACAAGTCCGAACAGGACCAGGGCGCTTGTGAGTACTGCGCGAAACATGGATTGCCTCCGATTTTTGTTATGTGACCAACCAGCCTGCCAAATACTGGCGCGAGGCTTGGCATTCCGGCGCCTCAAGCACCTGTCTGGCGGTGCCGTGTTCGACGACGCGCCCGCCTTGCATCATCACGATGTCCGCCGCCAGACGCCGGGCCTGCCCGACGTCATGCGTGACCATCACTATCCGCACCCCGCGCGCCGAAGCGCGCAGGATCATCGCCTCGATCGCCTGCGTGGCGGTGGGGTCCAGTGCGCTAGTGGGCTCGTCCAGAAACAGCGTCTCGGGGTCCAGCGCCAGCGCGCGCAGGATAGCCAGACGCTGCGCCTCGCCGCCCGACAGAGATCGCGCCGATTGCCGGGCCTTGCTGTCCAGCCCACCTTCGGCCAGCAGGTCGGCAATCCGCGCCTTGCGCGCAGCACGGCCCAGCCGTTTGCGTTTCAAAACGAAATCAAGATTGGCCGCCACCGACCGGCGCAGCAGAACCGGCTGCTGGAACACCATGGCCTGCCGGGCCTTGTGATCGGCGGTCAGGTCCAGACCATCCTGCAGGACCCGACCCCTGTCGGCCTGAATCAGCCCATGCAGACAGCGCAACAGCAGGCTTTTTCCCGCACCGTTCGGCCCCAGGATCAGCGTCGGCCCGGGCCCGTCCAGCGACAGCCGGGGAACATCCAGCAGGACCCGCCCCTTGCGTTCGATGGCAAGGCCCGAAATTTCCAGCTGGTTCGGCATGTCGGGCATCAGGTCACGCATGGCGCAGCCCTTCCTGTTCGGCCCGCAGGGTCAGGGCGCTGACCATGGCATTCACGGCCACGGCAATCCCGATCAGGATCGCACCAAGCGCCAGCGCCAGGGCCAGATTGCCCTTTGAGGTCTCGAGCGCGATCGTCGTCGTCATCACACGGGTCACGTGATTGATGTTGCCGCCCACGATAATCACCGCGCCGACCTCTGCGATGGCCCGTCCGAAACCGGCCAGCAAGGCGGTGACCAGGGCCAGCCGCGCATCCCAAAGCAGCACCGGCACCGAGGCCAGCCGCGACACCCCCAGCGACCGCAGCTGTTCCGAATACTCCTCGGCCAGCAATTCCACCACCTGCCGCGTCAGCGCCGCGATGATCGGCGTGACCAGCACGGTCTGGGCAATGATCATGGCGGTCGGCGTGTACAAAAGCTCGAGCACGCCCAGCGGGCCGGACCGTGACAGCATCAGATAGACCAGCAGGCCGACGACGACGGGCGGAAACCCCATCAACGCGTTCATCAGGATGATCAGCGCCCGCCGCCCGGGAAACCGCGCCACGGCCAGAGCGGCCCCGACCGGCATCCCGATCACGGCTGAAATCAGCACCGCACAGACCGAGACCTGCAGCGACAAGACCACGATCGCCCACAGGTCGGGGTCTCCTGTCAGGACAAGCTGCGCCGCGTGGTTGAATTCTGATGCAAAATCTTGCACTTTCTCCGACCCGGTCTGAGTTTCGTAGAAAACTCGGGGAATTACAGAAGAATACTAGCGCAAATCGCTCTTCGACCCCACAGAAATCCGACACTCACAACGACAAACGCGGCCCCTGTCGAGGGCCGCGTTTTCATCCTGAACGTTCGTCGGATCAGTTCAAAGCCGCATCCGTGATCTGGTGGGTCCAGGCGCCTTCGGGTTTTTTGGTGATCACCGGGTCCGAGCCCCCGGCCAGAAGCGTGTTCACCGTGCGCTCGTAGTCGGCCAGGTCCAGCGCACCGTTCGAGCCCGCGGTCAGCTTGGCGATCTCGCGCATCATGCGCTTCTGGTGTTCCTCGGTCTGGGCACCGGTCGCATCGTTTTCCAGCACGATTTCGGCGGCCTCGTCCGGATTCTCCTCGGCGTATTTCCAGCCCTTCATCGTGGCGCGCACGAAGCGGACCATCTTGTCGACAAAGGCCGGATGGCTCAGGTTGTCCTCGAGCACATAGAGCCCGTCTTCCAGCGTGGCCACGCCCTGATCCTCATACTTGAAGGTCACCAACTCGTCAGGGCTGACGCCGGCATCGATCACCTGCCAGTATTCATTGTAGGTCATGGTGCTGATGCAATCGGCCTGGCGCTGCAGCAGCGGGTCGACGTTGAAGCCCTGCTTCAATACCTCGACGCCGTTCTCGCTCTTGCCGCTGGTGTCGATGCCCAGCTGGCTCATCCAGCTCATGAACGGGAATTCATTGCCGAAGAACCAGACGCCCAGCGTGCGGTTCTTCAGATCCTCAGGCGAGGAAATGCCCGCGTCCTTCCAGCAGGTCAGCATCATGCCCGAGCTTTTGAATGGCTGCGCGATGTTGACCAGCGGCAGGCCCTTTTCGCGCGCGGCCAGCGCTGCGGGCATCCATTCCACGGTGACGTCAGCGCCGCCGCCCGCGATCACCTGCGTGGGCGCGATGTCGGGGCCGCCGGGCAAGATGGTGACGTCCAGCCCCTCTTCTTCGTAGAATCCTTTGTCCTTCGCGACGTAATAGCCCGCGAACTGGGCCTGCGTGACCCATTTCAATTGCAGCGTCACCTCGTCCGCCGCAAAGGCCGATCCGGCCGTCAGGGCCAGGGCCGTGATTGCCCCGCTGATCAACTTTTTCATCTTCATTTCTCCTAGTTGTTGTTGCGCCCCGTTTTCGGGGTCTTTTGAATGATTTATCCCCGCTGCGAGGGGTGCCAGAAGGTCACCAGTTTCTCGATCATGGCGACCAGACCGTAGAACGCGGTCCCGGCCAGCGCCGCGACCACGATTTCCGCCCAGACCATGTCCAGCGACAATTGCCCGACACTGGTCGAGATCCGGAACCCCATGCCCAAAGTGGGCGAGCCGAAGAACTCTGCCACGATAGCGCCGATCAGGGCCAGCGTGGTGGAAATTTTCAACCCGTTGAAAATAAACGGCATGGCCGCAGGCAAACGCAGCTTCAGAAAGCTTTGCCAATAGGTTGCGGCATAGGTCTCCATCAGGTCGCGTTGCATGGCGGTGGCCTCGCGCAGGCCGGCCACCGTGTTGACCAGCATCGGGAAAAAGACCATCACCACGACCACGGCAGCCTTCGAGTGCCAGTCGAACCCGAACCACATCACAAGGATCGGCGCGGTACCCACGATCGGAAGCGCGGCCACGAAATTGCCCACCGGCAGCAGGCCCAGGCGAAGGAAGTCCCACCGGTCCACGGCGATTGCCATCAGGAAGGCGGCGCCGCATCCGATGACATAGCCGCTGAGCGCGCCCTTGATGATGGTCTGCACGAAATCGGCCCACAGGATCGGCAGGCTGTCCCAGAACCGGTCCCAGATCACCGAAGGCGCGGGCAGGATGACCAGAGGCACCTCGAGCCCGCGCACCAGCAGTTCCCACACCCCGATGACGGTCAGGCCGAAGATCAGCGGCGCAAGAATGCGCACCGCCCGCGTGTCGGCATAGGGTCCGCTGGCCAGGCGGGTGTTCAGCCACCAACCGGCCAGCCACAAAAGGATTGCCAGACCGACCATCATCATTGCGCCATCCCCATGCGTTTCAACACCGCGCGTTCGATCAGGCCCAGCAGGCCCACCAGGCAAGCCGCCAGAATGGCCGCGGCAAACAACGCCGACCAGATCTGCACCGTCTGGCCGTAATAGCTGCCAGCCAGCAGCCGCGCACCCAGCCCGGCCACAGCGCCGGTCGGCAGTTCACCAACGATAGCGCCCACCAGCGACGCGGCGATCCCGATCTTGAGCGAGGCGAACAGATAGGGCATCGAGGCCGGCAGGCGCAGTTTCCAGAACGCCTGCCCGTTGCTTGCATTGTAGGTGCGCAGCAGGTCGAGTTGCATCGCATCAGGGCTGCGCAGGCCCTTGACCATGCCCACGACCACCGGGAAAAAGCTCAGATAGGCCGAGATCACCGCCTTGGGGATGATCCCCTGAATGCCGATCGAATACAGCACCACGATGATCATCGGCGCCAACGCGATAATGGGGATGGTCTGGCTGACGATGGCCCAGGGCATGACCGACAGGTCCATCACCCGGCTGTGCACGATCCCCACCGCCAGCAGGATGCCCAGCCCCGTGCCGATGGCAAAGCCCAGAATCGTCGCGCTGAGCGTCACCCAGCTGTGATAGACCAGCGAGCGTTTCGAGGTGATCTTCTTCTGAACCGTGGTCTCCCACAGCTCGATCGCGACCTGATGCGGCGCGGGCAGACGCGGCCGATCCTGCGCCCAGGTCGCCGGAATGGCAAAGCTGTTGCGCAGCGCCAGGCCGATTTCCCCCATGTCGCGGCGGTCTTTGGCCGAGGGCGGAACCACTTCGGCCCCGGCCCGTTCCTGTTCGGTCAGAACACCCTTGATGTTCATCGGAATGCAGGCCGCGTACCAGATGACGACGATGGCCAGCAGAACGGTCAGAACGGCGACAAGCTGCTTCATGCGTGCCACTCCATCCGCACCACGGGGACGGTCTCGGGCGGCGTTGCGGCCTCGGTCCCGGTCTCGACAAAACCCTCGCGGCGATAGAACCGTTGCGCTGCGGCATTCGGTTGATGGGCCGTCAGCCACAGAAAGCTGCGTCCCTGTTTTGCTTGGTCCAGCAGGCGCTTGCCGATCCCCTGCCCGGTCCGCAGGCAATACAGCGCCCCGACCTTCTGCGCCTCAGGATCGACCGACATGTAGCAATCGACGGGTTCGCCGACGACCCACATCTCACGGTCCGGGAAGGCCTGTGCGATCAGCGCCTCCAATTCCGGTTGGGGCAGTTCATCCGTCATCCACTCGGTCTGGCGGGCCCAAGAGGAGACCACCGCCGCGCAGGCCGGCACATCCCCCTCGGTCGCGCGTCTGATGTCACCCCTGCCCATCACACATCGTCCCCGTGCCCGGCGCGCAGCCCTTCGCGCACGCGGTGCGCGACCTCGATGAATTCGGGCGTGTCGCGGATGTCCAGCGGCCGCTCCTTGGGCAGAGGGCTGTCAATCACATCGGTGATCCGCCCGGGGCGCGGGCTCATGACCACGATCTTGGTGCTCAGATACACCGCCTCGGGGATCGAGTGGGTGACGAAGCCGATCGTCTTGCCGGTGCGCGCCCACAGCGCCAAAAGCTGTTCGTTCAGGTGATCGCGCACGATCTCGTCCAGCGCGCCGAAAGGCTCGTCCATCAACAGGATATCGGCGTCGAAGGCCAGCGCCCGGGCGATGCTGGCCCGTTGCTGCATCCCACCCGACAGCTGCCAGGGGAACTTGCCACCAAACCCTGCAAGATCAACAAGTTCCAGAACGCTCTTTACACGTTCTTCCTGCTCCTGCGCCGAGTATCCCATGATCTCGAGCGGCAGTTTGATGTTCTTGGCAATGGTCCGCCACGGGTACAGGCCCGCCGCCTGGAACACATAGCCATAGGCACGGTTCCGGCGGGCCTCGTCCGGGCTCATGCCGTTGACGGTCAGTGTGCCGCCCGTAGGCGTTTCCAGTGCAGCGACACAGCGCAGAAAGGTCGTCTTGCCGCAGCCCGAAGGGCCGATGAAACTGACGAATTCGCCCTTGTCGATGGCCAGGTTCACGTCCTTGAGGGCGTGCACGGGTCCGTCATTGGTTTGGAAGGTCAGGTCGAGGTTCTTTGCCTCGATCACGGGCCGGGTATTGCTTTCAGATGTCATCCTACTGCCTTGAAGTTTGGCTTTTTTGCCCGGTCGGCAACCTTCGAGCATCACACCCCCGTCGCCGGGATGCCCGACCGCTCTATCGGGCGCGGGGCGGTCAGCTCTTTCCAGGTGCTCAGCGCTTTGTTCACGGTGGTGTTGGCCTCGCGCGCGACGAATTTGCCTTGGCCTTCCTGCGTTCGGATCTCGCCATCATGCACCGCCACCTGTCCACGGGTTAGGGTAAAGCGCGGCAAGCCCTTGACCTCGTGCCCCTCGAACACGTTGTAGTCGATCGCCGACTGCTGCGTCGCCGCGCTGATGGTCTTGGTCTTGTCCGGGTCCCACACCACCAGATCGGCATCTGCACCCACCAGTACGGCACCTTTTTTCGGATAGCAATTCAATATTTTGGCGATATTTGTTGAAGTCACGGCCACAAATTCGTTCGGCGTTAGCCGCCCGGTCGCTACGCCGTGGGTCCATAGCATCGGCATCCGATCCTCAAGGCCGCCCGTTCCGTTCGGGATCTTGGTGAAATCGCCCACGCCAAACCGCTTCTGCTCGGTTGTGAAGGCGCAGTGATCGGTGGCAACCACGCTCAGCGAGCCCGACTGCAACCCCGCCCACAGGCTGTCCTGGTGCTGTTTGTTGCGGAACGGCGGGCTCATCACCCGGCGCGCGGCGTGGTCCCAATCGGGATGTGCATATTCGCTGTCGTCCAGCGTCAGGTGCTGGATCAGCGGCTCGCCCCAGACGCGCTTGCCCTGCATCCGGGCACGGCGGATGGCCTCATGCGCCTCTTCGCACGAGGTGTGCACCACATAGAGCGGCACCCCGGCCATGTCGGCGATCATGATGGCGCGGTTGGTGGCCTCGCCCTCAACCTGCGGCGGGCGCGAATAGGCATGGGCCTCGGGGCCGGTATTGCCTTCGGCCAGCAGCTTGGCCTGCAACTCGGCCACCACGTCGCCGTTCTCGGCATGGACCATCGCGATCCCGCCCAGCTCGGCCAGCCGCTTGAACGAGGCGAACAGCTCGTCGTCATTGACCATCAGGGCGCCTTTGTAGGCCATGAAATGCTTGAACGTGTTAATGCCGCGCTGTTCGATGACGGTCTTCATGTCATCGAACACCTGCTCGCCCCACCATGTCACGGCCATGTGGAAGGAATAGTCGCAATTGGCGCGGGTCGATTTGTTGTCCCAACGTTTGAGCGCATCCAGCAGGCTTTCGCCCGGGTTCGGCAGTGCGAAATCCACCACCATGGTCGTGCCGCCGGCCAGCGCCGCGCGGGTGCCGCTTTCGAAATCATCGCTGGAATAGGTCCCCATGAACGGCATTTCCAGATGCGTGTGCGGGTCAATCCCGCCGGGCATGACGTAACAGCCGGTCGCGTCCAGTTGCTCGTCCCCCTTCAGATCCGGCCCGATCTCGGTGATCACGCCGCCTTCGATCTTGACGTCGGCCTTGTAAGTCAGATCCGCGGTGACGACGGTTCCGTTCTTGATGACTGTGGTCATGTTCAACTCCCTGCGAGCGCGTCTGTTGCGCCTCTCTTGATTTTCCTGCGGGTTGGGGGCGCGCGGCCCCGGCTACTCCACGATCTCGGCGGTTTCGACGACCGCGTGGAAAAGGACGTCGGCCCCGGCGGTTGCCCATTCCTTGCTGATTTCCTCGGCCTCGTTGTGGCTTAGGCCATCCACGCAGGGGCACATCACCATCGCGGTCGGCGCCACACGGTTGATCCAGCAGGCATCGTGCCCTGCGCCCGAGATGATGTTGGTGTGCGAATAGCCCAGCCGCTCAGCCGCGTTGCGTACGGCGGCGACGCAGGTCTCGTCGAATTTCACCGGGTCAAACCCGCCGACCTTCTCGAACTCGACCTGCAGGCCCATCTCATCCACGATGTCCTCGGCGGCGACACGCAGACGGTTTTCCATATCCTTGATGACGTCCAACTCGGGAGAGCGGAAATCGACCGTGAACACCACCTTGCCCGGGATCACGTTACGCGAGTTCGGATAGACGTCGATATGCCCGGCAGCCCCCACGGCATGAGGCGCATGCGACCATGCGATCTCGTCCACCTTTTCGAGAATGCGCGCCATCGCCAGCCCGGCATTCTTGCGCATCGGCATCGGGGTTGATCCGGTATGCGCGTCCTTGCCGGTCACGGTCACCTGGGTCCAGCTCAGGCCCTGCCCATGGGTGACAACGCCGATATCCTTGCCTTCTGCCTCGAGGATCGGGCCCTGTTCGATATGCAGTTCGAAGAAGGCATGCATCTTACGGGCCCCGACCTCTTCGTCGCCGCGCCAGCCGATGCGCTGCAACTCGTCGCCGAACTTCTTGCCTTCGGCATCCTCGCGGTCATAGGCCCAATCCTGCGTGTGCATCCCCGCGAACACGCCCGACGCCAGCATGGCGGGGGCGAACCGGGTGCCCTCTTCGTTGGTCCAGTTGGTGGCCACGATCGGGTGTTTCGTCTTGATGCCCAGATCGTTCAGGGTTCGGATGATCTCGAGCGCACCCAGAACCCCCAGCACCCCGTCATACTTGCCGCCCGTCGGCTGCGTATCCAGGTGCGAGCCTACATAGACCGGCAGCGCATCGGGGTCCGTGCCGGGGCGCATGGCGAACATATTGCCCATCTGGTCGAGGCCCATGGTACACCCGGCTTCTTCGCACCATTTCTGGAACAGCGCGCGGCCTTCGGCATCTTCGTCGGTCAGGGTCTGGCGGTTGTTGCCGCCGGCAACGCCCGGACCGATCTTGGCCATCTCCATCAGGCTGTCCCACAACCTGTCGCCATTAATCCTGAGATTCTGCGCCGGAGCTGCCATGTTCGTCTTCCCTGTTGCTTGCGATTTAGCTCGCTTTTGGTGTCTTGATTTGACCATCTGGTCAAACTCACGCTATCACGGGTTCAACATCAGTCAAGAAATTGCATCGCGCCGATGCAAAAATCGGCATATTCAACACCTGCTTGTTCGAAAAAGAGACGCCCTGAATACATGCCCAAAGACCGCGCCCCGACCCGAATTCAGAAAAAGAACCGCACCGCGATTCTCGAGGCTGCGCTGAACGTGTTTTCGGCCCATGGCTTTCGCGGGGCGACCGTCGATCAGATCGCGGCCGAGGCCGGGCTGAGCAAGCCAAATCTTTTGTATTATTTCCCGTCAAAAGAGGCGATCCACACCGCGCTTCTGTCCGGCCTTCTGGAAACCTGGCTGGCGCCGCTGCACGACCTTGATGAAAACGGCGAGCCGATGGAGGAGATCCTCTCGTACATCAAGCGCAAGCTGCAGATGAGCCGCGAGTTGCCGCGCGAAAGCCGCCTGTTTGCGAACGAGCTGGTGCAGGGCGCGCCTCGCATCCATGACGCCCTGTCGAACGATCTGAAGGCGCTGGTCGATCAGAAGGCGGCCGTTCTGATGCATTGGATGGATCAGGGCAAAATCGCCCGCCTGCACCCGCATCACCTGATCTTTTCGATCTGGGCGTTGACCCAGCATTATGCGGATTTCGATGTTCAGGTACGGGCGATCCTGGGCGACGAAGACCCGTTCGAAGGGGCTGCGCCCTTCATCGACACCCTGTACCGAAAACTGCTGACCCCATGAAAAAAGGGCCGCAGCGCGGCCCCTTTTGGTGATCTGACGCCGATCACTCGGCGGCTTTGGCCATCGGGTTGTTCGGGTGGGTTGTCCAGTTGGCATAGTCCGGCTGAACCACCTTGCCGGTGCGCGGGTCGACTTCGCCCGCCGCCATCGGCACCATCGAGATGCAGCCCTCGACCGGGCAGACATCCACGCACAGGTTGCAGGCCACGCATTCCTCGTCGATCACCTCGAACACTCGGTCGGGCGACATGGAGATAGCTTGATGGCTGGTGTCCTCGCAGGCCGCGTAGCAGCGGCCGCACTTGATGCACTGATCCTGATCGATCTTGGCCTTGGCAACGTAGTTCAGGTTCAGATATTGCCAGTCGGTCACATTCGGGACGGCGCGCCCGACGATCTCCGATACGTTGGAGTATCCCTTATCGTCCATCCACTGTGACAGTCCCGCCGTCAGTTCATCGATGATCTTGAACCCATAGGTCATCGCCGCCGTGCATACCTGGACCGTGCCGCAGCCCAACGCCATGAACTCGGCCGCGTCGCGCCATGTGGTCACCCCGCCGATGCCCGAGATCGGCAGGCCATGGGTCGCCTCGGCGCGGGCGATCTCGGAGACCATCGACAGGGCGATGGGCTTGACCGCAGGGCCGCAATAGCCGCCATGACTGCCCTTGCCGTCGATCGAGGGCTCGGGGCTGAACGTGTCCAGATTGACACTGGTGATCGAGTTTATCGTGTTGATCAGCGACACCGCATCGGCCCCGCCATTCTTGGCCGCAGCCGCCGGCTTGCGAATGTCGGTGATGTTGGGCGTCAGCTTCACGATCACCGGGCGGTCATAGTATTTCTTGCACCAGCGGGTGACCATTTCGATGTATTCGGGCACTTGCCCCACGGCCGAGCCCATACCGCGCTCGCTCATCCCGTGCGGGCAGCCGAAGTTCAGTTCGATCCCGTCGGCGCCGGTTTCAGCGACGCGCGGCAGGATGGCTTTCCAGGCCTCCTCCTCGCACGGCACCATGATCGAGGCGATCAGTGCGCGATCCGGGTAATCCGCCTTGACGCGGGCCATCTCCTCGAGGTTCACCTCGAGCGGCCGGTCGGTGATCAGTTCGATGTTGTTGAGGCCCAGCAGACGCCGGTCGGCCCCGTAGATCGCCCCGTACCGGGGGCCGTTCACGTTGACCACCGGCGGGCCTTCCGCGCCCAGCGTTTTCCACACGACGCCACCCCATCCGGCCTCGAAGGCACGGCGGACGTTGTATTCCTTGTCGGTCGGCGGCGCCGAGGCCAGCCAATAGGGGTTGGGGCTTTCGATGCCCAGAAAGTTCGTTTTCAAATCAGCCATTTATCCGGCCTCCCTGATGCGAAGATGCATCTTCGTCTTGTCACACAAATTCACGCGCCGACGCCTCGCTCAGGCGCTCAGGCTGGCGTGAATGTCCATAGCGGCATCGCGGCCCTCGGCTACGGCGGTCACGGTCAGATCCTCGCCACCCGCAGCACAGTCTCCGCCGGCCCAGACCCCCGGAACCGAGGTGCGTCCAGCCGCATCGACAGCGATCTTGTTGCCGTCGAGCACCAGCCCCTCGGGCGCGCCGTTCAGCGTCTGGCCGATGGCCTTCAACACCTGATCGGCGGCCAGACGGATGGTATCGCCCGTGCCGGTCAGCTTGCCGTCCACGGTGGCAGTATACTCCAATTCGATCTCGGCCGCTGCCCCGTTGCCATGGATGGCGACGGGCTGGACATTGCATAGGATGCGCACCCCCTTCGAGGCCGCCAGATCCTGTTCGTATTTACTGGCGCTCATCGCCGCGCGCCCGCGCCGATAGGCGATGGTCACGTTCTCGGCGCCCAGCAGTTTGCACTTGACCGCGGCATCGACCGCCGTCATCCCGCCGCCGATCACCACTACGTTCCGGCCCACCGGAACCTGAGCCAAATCAGCGGCCTGGCGGACCTCGGCGATGAAATCGACCGCGTCGCGCACGCCCGGCAGGTCTTCGCCCTGGGCCCGCAGCGCGTTCACACCAGCCAGACCGATCGACAGGAACACCGCATCATAGTCGTTGCGCAGACTGTCCAGAGTGACAGTCTGGCCCAGCGCCTCGCCGGTTCGGATGCTGATGCCGCCGATCTTCAGCAGCCAGTCCACCTCGGCCTGAGCAAAGTCATTGGTCGCCTTGTAGGCGGCGATCCCGTATTCGTTCAGCCCGCCCGGCTTGGGCTTTGCCTCAAAGATCACGACGTCATGGCCCAGCATCGCCAGCCGATGCGCACAGGCCAGCCCCGCGGGCCCTGCCCCGATCACGGCAACGGTCTTGCCGGTGGGGGCCGCACGTTTGAACGGATGCACACCGGCCTGCATCAGCGTATCGGTCGCATACCGCTGCAAGCGCCCGATCTCGACCGGCTTGCCCTCGGCCGTTTCGCGCACGCAGGCTTCCTCGCACAGCGTTTCGGTCGGGCACACACGGGCGCACATGCCGCCCAGGATGTTCTGATCGAAGATCGTCTTTGCCGCTGATTCCGGTTGCCCGGCCTGAATCTGCCGAATGAACAGCGGAATATCGATATCGGTTGGACAGGCCGTCACGCACGGCGCGTCATAGCAGAAATAACACCGATCGGCGGCCACGGCAGCCTCGTGCGGCGCCAGAGGCGGATGCAGATCGGTGAAATTCGAGGTCAGCTCATCGCTGGAAAGCCGCCCGGCGACGATGCCGGGTGCCATCTGGCCCTGTGCCATCACTCTACTCCCTGTAGATATGTTTGTTATTGAGACCAGCTTGCCACAAACAGATTTTTTATCAATTGGTAAAATTTGCCAAATGGTCAAAAAAGCGAAAACCGGGCCGAATGACCCGGTTCTTTGGTGGCATTTGCCCGTTTTTCAGGCGAAACCGGCCTCAGACCATGACGGACAGGTGCCCTGACTTCATCCAGACGCGGGCGCCATCCGGACCTGCCCACAATTCAGTGCGCGTTCCGGGCGGCAGACGCAGCCAGTCCCATCGCGCGAATTCCTCGCCTTGTTCGGTGAAGCCGCCGTCGATCACGAAGACCTCAGCCCCGCCGGGCGCGTCAATCGGCACGACCTGATCGGGCGGCCAACTGTGCACTTCAACCGTTTCGTGGTCGTCCTTGAACAGCGGCACTTGGTCCGCACCGTTGATCGAGCGGCGCACGGTGGTGCGGTCGTTTGGGTCGAATTGATGCAGTTTGACCAAGATCGTCGCGCCTTGGCTGGCCGATGGCGTATGCGACGAGGTCGGCGGGTTGCGGACATAGCTGCCCACCGGGAAATCTCCGGTCTCGTCCTGAAAAACGCCGTCCAGAACCAGGTATTCCTCGCCCCCGTCATGGGTGTGGGCGGCAAAAGCGCTGCCGGGCGCAAAGCGCACGATGGTGGTGGCGCGCGCCACCTCGTCGCCGATCCGGTCCAGCATCTTGCGCTCGACCCCGGCGGCGGGCGAGGCCACCCACTCGGTCTGGTCGAAGTGAACCGCCACCCGCTGGGTGAAATCCGCATTGATCCGCATGTCGCGCTCCTGTCTGATCTCCTCCATCAACATGGGCGTGCCGGGCCCGATTTCAAACACGCGGCGTCAACGGTTTTGACGCAGGTTCAGCGATGCTGTAGGTCGAAACCAACGGCAAGGGGCGGGCAAGCGCCCTGAACGGAAGGCGCAGATGCAGGCAGACCGGCAGAAATTCAACATCCTCATCATCGGGCAGAACAACCGCCTGCAATACGAAGCCGTCCTGTTCGCCGCCTCACTTCGCCACTCCGCGCCCGGATTTTCGGGCCGCCTGTTCGTAGGCGTTCCGCAACCCGGCCCGCGCTGGAGCCAGGACCCAAGCATCCGCAACGAGGATGTTCTGAAGGCGCTGAAACAGCTGGACGCCGAGATCCTGCCCTTTTCGTCCGAGGTGTTCGGCGAAAGCTATCCCTACGGCAACAAGATCGAGGCGCTGGCCGCCCTGCCCGAGGGTGAGCCGTTCGTGTTCTTCGACACCGACACGCTGATTACAGGCGACCTGGCCGCCGTGCCGTTCGATTTCGACCGGCCCGGTGCGTCGCAGAAGGTCGAGGGCACCTGGCCCAAGCCGACCCTGTACGGGCCGGGGTTCGATGGCATCTGGCGGGCGCTCTATGACCGGTTCGGGCTGGATTTCCAAAGCTCGATCGACCCTACCCAACCGGCGGAATACTGGCGGCGGTATCTGTATTTCAATGCGGGCTATTTCTTCTACAAATGCCCCCGGCAATTCGGCACGCGGTTTCTGGACTATGCGCGCACCATCCGGGATGAAGAGATCCCCGCCCTGACCGGCCAGAACCTGGACCCGTGGCTGGACCAGGCGGCTCTGCCGCTGGTCATCCACGCGCTTGGCGGCGGGCGCGAAGTTCTGCCCGCGGGCCTGCTGGATGGCTCGGTCAGCTGCCACTATCGCCTGTTCCCGCTGCTTTACGCACGCGAAAGCGACCGGGTGGTCGACGTGCTGGAAACTGTTGCCGCGCCCAATAAGGTCAAGAAGGTGCTCAAGAACTACGATCCGCTGAAACGGCTGGTGTATCAGGGCAAGGGCGCCAAGATCCGCGCCATGTTCGACCGGGACAACCTGCCCCAGCGCGAGCAGGCCATCCGCAAGGTCATCAAGAACAAGGGGCTGTGGCTGCGCTGACGCGGACATTGTGCCGGGCCCGGCAATCGCCTAGAGATTCTGCAACGCATATACCCAACAGGAGAGTGACGTATGTCCGACGGCCCCACCTATGGTTTTGATACGCTGCAAATTCACGCAGGCGCCCGCCCCGATCCGGCGACTGGCGCGCGCCAGACCCCGATCTATCAGACCACGGCCTATGTGTTCCGCGATGCCGATCACGCGGCCGCTTTGTTCAACCTGCAAGAGGTCGGCTATATCTACTCGCGCCTGACCAACCCCACGGTGGCAGTTCTGCAAGAGCGGGTGGCGACGCTGGAAGGTGGCGTTGGCGCAGTGTGCTGTTCTTCGGGTCACGCGGCGCAGATCATGGCTCTGTTCCCGCTGATGGGGCCGGGTTGCAACGTGGTCGCCTCGACCCGGCTGTATGGTGGAACGGTCACGCAGTTCAGCCAGACCATCAAGCGCTTTGGCTGGTCGGCCAAGTTCGTTGATACCGATGATCTGGATGCTGTGAAGGCCGCCATCGATGACAACACCCGCGCGGTGTTCTGCGAATCCATCGCAAACCCGGGCGGCTATGTCACCGATATCCGCGCGCTGGCCGATGTGGCCGATGCCGCCGGCATTCCGCTGATCGTCGACAACACCTCGGCCACGCCTTATCTGTGCCGCCCGATCGAGCATGGTGCCACGCTGGTCGTGCATTCGACCACCAAGTACCTGACCGGCAATGGCACGGTGACCGGCGGCTGCATCGTGGATTCGGGCAAGTTCGACTGGTCCGCCAGCGACAAGTTTCCCTCGCTCAGCGCGCCGGAGCCCGCCTATCACGGCCTCAAATTCCACGAAACTTTCGGCCCACTGGCCTTCACCTTCCACGGTATCGCCGTGGGCCTGCGCGACCTGGGCATGACGATGAACCCGCAGGCTGCGCATTACACGCTGATGGGGATCGAGACGCTGAGCCTGCGCATGCAGCGCCATGTCGAAAACGCCGAAAAGATCGCCGCTTGGCTCGAGAAAGACGACCGCGTGGACTATGTGACCTATGCGGGCTTGCCCTCGTCGCCCTATCACGACCGGGTCAAGAAATATTACCCCAAGGGCGCAGGGGCCCTGTTCACCTTTGCGGTCAAGGGTGGCTATGACGCCTGCGTCAAGCTGGTGAACGCGCTCGAGATCTTCAGCCACGTCGCCAACTTGGGCGATGCGCGGTCGCTGATCATCCATTCGGCCTCGACCACGCACCGGCAGCTGACCCCCGAACAGCAAGAGGCCGCCGGTGCCGGGCCGAACGTGGTGCGGGTGTCGATCGGGATCGAGGATGCCGATGACCTGATCGCCGATCTCGATCAGGCGCTATCCAAGGCTTGCGCCTAGTCCGAAATGCCGGGGCACCGGATCAACGCATTGGGCCAGCCCGTGGGCCTGCCGGTTGCGGGGGAGTTCCCCCGCCCGGCCCCACCGAGCGCGCCCATGCAGGGGCGGTTTTGCCACGTGGTGCCCTTTGATGCGAATGCGCATGCGCCCGGCCTGTTCCGGGCGTTTGCCGCCGATACCGACGGGCGCAACTGGACCTACCTGCCCTACGGCCCGTTCGACTCGCAAGCGGGGTTCGCCGCCTGGCTGGCGCAGACCTGCACGGGGGACGATCCGCTGTTCCACACGGTTCTGGACCAAGGCGGACAGCCCGTCGGGATGGCATCCTACCTGCGTATCGACCGCAATGCCGGCGCAATCGAGGTGGGGCACATCCATTTCTCGCCGCTGATGCAGCGCACGCCGGTCGCAACCGAAACGATGTTCCTGATGATGCGCCGCGTCTTCGATGAACTGGGCTATCGCAGGTACGAATGGAAATGCGATGCGCTGAATGCCCCGTCGCGCCGGGCCGCCGAACGGCTGGGTTTTGTCTTCGAAGGCGAATTTCGGCAGGCCACCCATTACAAGGGGCGCAACCGCGACACGGCGTGGTTTTCGATCATCGATACGGACTGGCCACGCATCCGGCAGGCGTTCGAAACCTGGTTGTCACCGGAGAATTTCGATGCCTCGGGCCAACAGCGGAAACCGCTGATGGCCCGCAGCGAAAGATGACGTTAGTCGGAAATGTCAAACTCCATCGACACGGTGACCGAAACAGAAACCTCGCCACCGGCGACCGGGACCCCGCCCGAATCGGCCATGGCCATCTCGCGCATCTGCATCACCGGCCGCAGGCCGCCGCTCTGCTCGTCGATCGAGTGAACCGGCCCCAGGGTAACGCCGGCGGCCTGCGCCAGTTGCCGGGCTTTCTCGATCGCGTCAGCCACGGCCTCGGCCCGCGCTTCGGCCTCCAGCGGCTCGGGCTCCTGCAGGCCAAAGCTCAGGCCGCCGAAATCATTTGCACCATCTTCCATGACCCCATCCAGAATCGCGCCCAACGCGCCCAGGTCGCGCACCCGCACAACCACCCGGTTCGAGGCCACGAAGCCGGTGATCCGTGGGGTGCCGTCGCCCGAATAGCCCCGCCCGCTCCAGACCGGCGACACCGATAGGTCGCGCGTCTGCACGTCACGCGGCGCGATGCCCATGTCGTCCAGCCGGGCCAGAACCTTCGTGACGGCGGCGGAGGTCGCGCGCATTGCGGCCGAGGCCGCCTTGTCTTCGTTCGTGACCCCCAGCATGATGGTGGCCATGTCGGGCGCGGCCTCGGCCGTTCCGGTCGCGGACACACGGATGCGACGTTCTTCCGCATGGGCGGCGCCGGCCGCGGTCGCCGCCAGCATTGCCGCCAAAAAAGCAAATGTCTTCAAGGTGATCCCTCCGGTTTCCTGTCTCGGACAATGGGCCGGCAGACCCTTGCCGAGCAAGGGGAGAATCCGGCTTTGCCTTTCCCTCGGCGGGTTCCTGCTTTAACCTCGTTGGGCGGACGCATGGGCGTTTGCTTTGGTTCTGGCAATTACGGCATCTTCGGATCATGATACCCGCCTTCGCGTTGTCCCTTTCGGAAAACGGCATCACGCTTCTGCACCAGTCCGATGGCGAATGGTTCGAGATCGGATCCGTTACGCTGGACGATCCGGATTTTTCCGAAAACCTGACCGAACTGCGCAAACAGGCCTTTGCGCTGGCCAACGACCTAAGCTGCATCGTCGTGATCCCGGCCGAGCATGTCCGCTATCTTGGGATTCCAGCCGATGACGCCGGTTTGGGCGATCCGACCGCGCGGATCGAGGCCGAACTGGCCGCGGCGACGCCCTATGCGGCGAACGAGCTGCTCCATGATTCTCAGCGTCGGGACGGTGTTCTGCAAGTTGCCGCAATCGCCCGCGAAACTCTGGACGAGGCGCGAAGATTTACCGTTCAATACGGGTTCGTACCCCTGTGTATTGCGGCCCCTCCGCAGGGTGAGTCCTGGCCCGGATCCTTCGAGTTTCGTTTCGACGGAGCACCTGGCAATACGACGGCGGAAACCGCGCCGATTGCAACCGACCTGCCCGCGCGCCCAGAGGGCACTGAACCGACCGAGCCGGCACCGGCACCCTCGCCCGAAGTGACCGCCGCAGAGCCCTCGGTCGCAGTCCACCCCGTTGCTGAACCGCACGGCGCGGCGACGTTTCGCCCGCAGAACACCTTGGACGGACCCTCGGCACGCACCTTGTGGCACGACCGCCGCCTGCGCCGTGCGGTGCCGGTGGCCGTCGTTGCAGTACTGGCCGGTGTGGCATTTGGCATTCTGAACCGCTCGGATGACGCCCCTGCCCCGAACCCTGCCCCTCCCGCGCCTGTGGTTGCCGAGGCCCCCGTACTGGACCAACCCGAAGATCAGGTTCCTCGGACCACTGCGCCCGTGTCCACGCCTGAGGAGCCGGCTCCGCCTTCCCTCGAGCAGGCGGCGACCACGGGACCCGAACGCGCGCCCGTTGAATTGCCGCCTGTTCCTTCCGAAACCGACCCCGAGGCCCTGGCCGATCTGGTCTCGGCGCCGGTTGAAACCCCGGACGCACCCACACCCGGGCCGGACCCGATCGACACCGCCGTTCTGGATGCGCTGACGGTCGCGCCATCGCCGGTCGAACAGGTCCAGCGCGACCCCGAAAGCCAGGAGGTGTTCCAAGAGGTCACCGGCCTGACCATCGTTGCGCCAGAGGCCCCGCCGACACCGCCACTGGAGGACCCGGACCAACTCTATCTTGCATCCATCGACTCGACCGACCTGTCACAGGATGCGATTGCACTGCCCGATGTCCTGAGTTTTGCATCCGACGCACCGGTCGATCAGGTCAGCGCTCCCGCGGCGCCGGGCACGCGGTTCGCGCTGGACGCGCGCGGGTTGGTGACGCCGACCCCCGAGGGGACGCTGAACCAGGACGGCGT
This sequence comes from Ruegeria sp. BHSC026, assembly GCF_059613065.1. Lineage (NCBI taxonomy): Bacteria > Pseudomonadati > Pseudomonadota > Alphaproteobacteria > Rhodobacterales > Roseobacteraceae > Ruegeria > Ruegeria sp. BHSC026. Next base: position 45,856 of record NZ_JBXWRV010000012.1, read on the forward strand.
CATGGTGTATCTGGGACGGCCAGCGCGGGTGCCGCCGGCGGTGCCCGTTCGATTCGAAACCGACCCGACGGTCACCCAGGCCGACGAACGGCTGGCCGGCCTTCGCCCCAAGACGCGCCCGGCCGATCTGATCGACAGGTTCGAGCGGGAACAGCTTGGGGGGCGGTCATTGACCGAACTGGCCGGCATACGCCCGAAAGCCCGCCCCAAGTCCGTCCAAGACAGGGCGCAGACAGATCAAACCCCCACCGCACAGGCGGTGGTCCGGGTCCCGCGCCCACGGGTGCGCCCATCGACGGTTGCCGCACTGGCCGCCCAACGGCAAAAGACCGGCGGCGCCACGCTGGGCTCGGTCGCTGCGGTGGAGGAATCGGATGACGACGCGGGGTCGTTCCAGCCAAAATCCGTGGCGCCAAAGATCCCCAGCACCGCATCGGTTGCCCGGCAAGCGACGATGGACAACGCGATCAACCTCAGACGACTGAACCTGATCGGGGTCTATGGCACCCCGGCCAACCGCCGCGCCCTGGTCCGGCTGCCCAGCGGCCGGTACAAGAAGCTGAAGATCGGCGACCGGATCGACGGCGGCAAGGTCGTTGCGATCGGTGACAGCGAGCTTCGTTATCAGAAGCAGGGGCGCAACCTGACCCTGACAATGCCCAAGGGATGAGACACCGAGAAGTCCGGAACCCTCAGCGGGTTCCGAAAGGCCTATCGCCGAAAATCAGGCGGCGTCGATTTCACCGGACTCGATCTGTTCGCGCTCGATCGATTCGAACAGTGCCTTGAAGTTGCCCTCGCCGAAGCCATCGTCGCCCTTGCGCTGGATGAACTCGAAGAAGATCGGCCCGATCACGGTTTTCGAGAAGATCTGCAACAGGATCTTGGTCTCGCCACCATCAACAACCCCTTCTCCGTCGATCAGGATGCCGTGCTTCTTCATCCGGTCCACCGGCTCGTCATGGCCCTTCACGCGGTCGAAGGACATCTGGTAGTAGGCATCGTTGGGGCCGGGCATGAACTTCAGCCCCCGCTCGGCGATCGCATCGGTCGAGTCATAGATGTTCTCGGTGCCGACGGCGATGTGCTGGATGCCCTCGCCTTTGTATTTCTTCAGATAGGACACGATCTGCCCGGTCTCGCCGCGGTCCTCGTTGATCGGAATGCGGATCCGGCCGCAGGGCGAAGTCAGCGCGCGGCTGAACAGACCAGTGTATTTACCCTGGATGTCGAAGAAGCGGATTTCACGGAAATTGAACAGGTCGCCGTAGAACTTGAACCACTTGTCCATGTTGCCCTTGTAGACATTGTGGGTCAGGTGATCGAGGTAATAGAAGCCCACGCCGCGCGGCTTGGACTGCTTCAGCCACTCGAATTCCTCGTTGTAGGGCGAGGTCTCGTAATATTGGTCGATAAAATAGATCAGCGATCCACCGATGCCCTTGATCGCGGGCACGTCCATGGTCTTGTCGGCGCCATCATAGGGTTCGGCCCCTTTTGAGACCGCGTGTTCATAGGCCTTTTGTGCATCGACTACGCGCCACCCCATCGACGGGGCGCAGGGCCCGTGCTCAGCCACGAATTTCGCGGCAAAACTGTCTGGATCGGCGTTCAGGATATAGGTGATGTCGCCCTGCTGCCACAGCTCGATTGCAGGCTTGTCCTTGTGGCGGGCAACCATTTCAAAACCCATTTTCGCGAAAAGATCGCGCAACTCCTGCGGCTCGGGATGGGCGAATTCGACGAACTCGAATCCGTCAGTCCCGGCGGGGTTTTCTGCGCTGACAACGGATTTCGGGGCATTGTGGGGGAAAGGACCCATGGCGTGTCTCCTCGACGAAAGGAATTTCTTTGCTGATTCAAGAATACGCATTTTTTCACACTGTTTTTGCGCATATTTTTCATGTAAACTTCTAATTGATGCGTGAAATTCGCGCGAAAATAATAAAGATTGAAAAAAACTCGCACATGCTGGATGCAATCGACACACGCCTGCTAGCGGCCCTGCAAAAGGATGCCCATCTGACGGCCCATCAGTTGGGCGAGTTGCTGAACCTGTCGCCCAGCCAGGCGGGCCGCCGTCGTCAGCGGCTTGAGGCCGAGGGCTATATCACCGGCTATGCTGCCAAGCTGGACCCCTTGAAACTGGGCCTGCACGTGCAGGGTTTCATCCAGGTTCACCTGGGCACGCACGGCCCCGAGCAATCGGCCAGCTTTGCCCGCATGGTCAATTCCCGCCCCGAGATCACCAGCGCCTGGACGATGACCGGCGAGGCGGATTACCTGCTGCACGTCTATTGTGCGGATCTTTCTGCGCTCAACGCCTTGCTGCACGAGGTGATCCTGCCGCATCCTGCCGTGGCCCGCGTGCAAAGCCAAATCGTGATGGATCAGCTCAAGCGCGACGCCCCGCTGCCCACTTGACGGCCTCGAAAGGAACGAGATGAACGAATTTCTGTACCAGGCCTCGATCTATCTGGCGGCGGCGGTGATCGCCGTGCCCCTGTCGGCGCGGTTGGGGCTGGGGTCGGTTCTGGGCTACCTCGCCGCCGGCCTTGCCATCGGGCCGATTCTGGGCTTGGTGGGGGCGGAAACCAAAGACCTGCAGCATGTGGCCGAATTCGGCGTGGTCATGATGCTGTTCCTGATCGGGCTTGAACTGGAACCGCGCGCGCTGTGGGACATGCGGCACAAGCTGCTGGGGCTGGGCGGGCTGCAGATTTCAATCTCGACCGCGGCCATCGCGGCCGTGACCTATTATACCGGGCAACCGTGGACGGTCGCCCTGGCGGTTGGGCTGACCCTGTCGCTGTCTTCGACGGCGATTGTGCTTCAGACCTTGTCCGAAAAAGGGTTGATGCGCACCAATGGTGGCCGGGCGACGTTCTCGGTTCTGTTGACGCAGGACATCGCAGTGATCCCGATCCTGGCCTTTCTGCCGCTGCTGGCCATGCCGGCCAGCATCTTCATCGAGGATGATGGCTCGATCACGCGCGGTGGCGACGGGCACGGCGACGCGAACCATGCGCTGTCGCTGGTCGACGGCCTGCCCGGCTGGGCGGTGACGCTGGTGACATTGGGCGCGATCGCGGTCGTGATCCTGGTCGGCGTCTACCTGACCCGCCCCCTGTTCCGGTTCATCCACGCGACCCGCTTGCGCGAGATGTATACGGCGCTGGCCCTGATGATCGTGGTCGGGATCTCGTTCCTGATGACGCTGGTGGGCCTGTCGCCGGCGCTGGGGGCCTTTCTGGCGGGCGTCGTCCTGGCCAGTTCCGAGTTCCGGCACGAAATGGAAAGCGATCTGGAGCCGTTCAAGGGGTTGCTGCTGGGTCTGTTCTTCATCACCGTCGGGGCTGGCATTGACGTAGGGTATTTCTTCAACGATCCCTTCGACCTGATCGGGCTGGCGCTGCTGGTGATCCTGATCAAGGGCATCATCCTCTACATCGTCGGGCGCGCCTTCAATCTACGTGGGCGCGATCATTGGCTTTTCACATTGGGCCTGGCACAGGCGGGCGAATTCGGCTTCGTGCTATTGGCTTTTTCGACCAAGCAGAGCGTGATCCCGCCTGCCCTTGGACAAAAGCTGTTGATGATCATCGCGCTGACGATGCTGATCACGCCGCTGTTGTTCATCCTGTATGATGTCCTGTCGCGCCGCATCCGCGACCGGGCCCCTCAGGTCGAACCCGAGGACATCGACGAACAGGGGCCCGTCATCATCGCCGGGATCGGCCGGTTCGGCCAGATCGTCAATCGTCTGGTCCGCGCCAGCGGGTTCAAGACGGTGGTTCTGGACCACAACATCGAGACCATCCAGTTGATGCGGCGCTTTGGCGTCAAGGGGTTTCTGGGCGACCCGACTCGGCCCGAACTGCTGCGGGCGGCGGGGCTGGAAAAGGCCTCAGTCCTGGTGGCCGCGATGGACAACCCCAAAGAAGTGACCCGGCTGGTTGCCTATGCCCGGCGGCAGCGCCCCGATCTGCACATCGTCGCGCGCGCTCATGACCGCACCCATGTGTACGAACTCTACCAGGCCGGCGCCGATGATATCGTCCGCGAGCTGTTCGACAGTTCGCTTCGGGCGGGCCGCTATGTGCTGGAAAATATCGGGCTGAGCGAATACGAAGCCGCGCAGGCCCAACAGACATTCTATCACCACGACCGGCAGGCAATCCGCGAATTGGCCGAGCTGTGGGTTCCCGGCCAGCCGACGGCCGAGAACAAGAAATACATCGAAAAGGCGCGCGAATTGGAGAAGGACCTGGAAACCGCGCTGCTGGAACTGGCCGAGAAGAAGGAAAAGAAATCCGCCTGATCCGGCGCGGGGCCGGATCAGATGGGCGTCATCCTTCCGACACGCCGGCCTCGGCAAAGGTGGCCATGCCCGAATGGCAGGCAACGGCGCTTTTCAGGATGTTGATCGCCAGCGCGCCACCCGACCCTTCGCCCAGCCGCAGCCCGAGGTTCAGCAAGGGGGCCTTGTCCAGCTTTGCCAGCATGGCGGCGTGGGCGCCCTCGGCGCTTTGATGGCCGGCCACGGCATGATCCAGCGCCTCGGGCGCCACACGATCCAGGCAGGCGGCGGCCGCCGTGCAGATGAACCCATCCAGAATGACAGGTATCCGTAACACCCGTGCCGCCGCGATCGCCCCGGCCATGGCCGCAAGTTCCCGCCCACCCAGGCAGCGCAGGATCTCAAGCCCATCACCCGAGGACCCGTGCAGTGCAACACCTTCGGCCACGACGCGCGTCTTGTTGGCAAGCCCGGCATCGTCCACACCGGTGCCACGCCCGGTCCAGTCGGCGGCCTCTCCGCCGAACAGGGCACAGGCTATCGCCGCCGCCGGGGTCGTATTGCCGATGCCCATTTCGCCGACCACAAGCAGGTCTGCATCGGGGTCGACCGCCCGCCACCCGGTGCGCAGCGCGTCCAGAAGTTCGGCCTCGGTCATGGCCGGGCCTTTCGTGAAATCCGCCGTCGGTCGATCGAGATCCAGCGCATGCACCGTCATCTTGGCCCCGGCCGCCTTGGCCAGTTGGTTGATTGCGGCGCCGCCATGTTCGAAATTCAGGACCATCTGCGCGGTGACTTCGGGCGGAAAGGCCGAAACCCCCTGCGCTGTCACCCCGTGATTGCCGGCAAACACGATCACCTGCGGCGCCTCGATCCGCGGCTGCGCGTCGCCGCGCCAGCCAGCATACCAGATCGCCAGTTCCTCGAGCCGACCCAGGGCTCCCGGCGGCTTGGTCAATTGGCCGTTGCGGTCGGAAGCGCTCCGCAGCGCGTCCCCGTCCGGACCGGGCGCAGTACGCAAAGCATCCCGGAAAGTATTCAGATCATCGAGTTCGGGCAGCATTCAAAGCCTCGTTGCATCACAGTCGTCCTGCGTGTTTAACCGAACGCGAGGCTCCAACAACCCCTTGAAAGGCGCGCAGGTGCACAAAAACGACACACGGCTGTTTTCGCCCCGGGACATACCGCTGGCGCTGGTTCTTCTCACGCGGTTGCCCCTGCCCCGGCTGCCGGATGAGGTTTTCGCCCGTCAGGCGCACGCGGTCTGGGCCTTTCCACTCGCGGGACTGGTCGTTGGCCTGCTGGCCGGTCTGGTCGGCTGGGTGGCGTCGGGTGCCGGTCTGCCGCCCTGGTGCACGGCCTCCCTGATCGCCGCAACCCTGACCATCGTGACCGGCGCCATGCACGAAGACGGGCTGGCCGACACCGCTGATGGGCTGTGGGGCGGCTATTCGGTCGAGCGGCGGCTCGAGATCATGAAGGACAGCCACATCGGCACGTTCGGTGTGTTGGCGTTGGTTTTTTCACAGTTAATGCGGGTGGCCGCGATCGTCGCCCTTCTGACCGGCGGAGGGCTTGCGTGCCTCGTGGCAGCGGCGGTGGTCTCGCGCGCGATGATGCCGCCGTTGATGGCGGGGCTGCCCAATGCGCGCGGCGCGGGGTTGAGCCATCAGGTCGGAACGCCTCCGGGCTCGGCGGTGATCGCGGGGTTGGTTCTGGCCTGCTTTCTGGGCATGGCCCTGGCGGGCTGGCCCGCGATTGCCGCGACGGTGTGCGCGGGCCTGGCGGTGATGACGGTCGCTGCAATTACCAAGGCAAAGATCGGTGGCCAGACCGGCGACATCCTGGGCGCCACCCAGCAAGTGTCCGAGATCGTGTTTCTTCTGGTCCTGGCCGCTGCGGCCTAGGTCACGCCACCTGTTTCGATCCGCAAGGTTGCGCCGCAATGCTTGCAGTGCACCGCATCCGGGTCATGCCGGAACAATCCGCAGCTGCGGCATTTGTATCGGACCTTTTGCGGCATGAAGACGGCCTGCGCCAGGCGCACGAACAGCGCCACCCCGACGACCATGATGAACACCGAAAACAGCTTGCCGCCCGGCGTGGGCAGGGTGATGTCTCCGAACCCCGTGGTGGTCAGAGTAGCCATCGTGAAATACAGCGCGTCGATATAGGGAGTTTCGCTGCTGGATGGAATGAAGAACACCAAAACGGCGGTTGACGTTGCAAACACGAAGACCAAAAGGTTCACCGCCGCAATCACCGCATCTTCATGCGTGCGAAAGAACGTGCTGTCTCGCCGCAGATCCCGCAGCAGATGGTAGGAATGGATCAGCCGCAGCGCCCGCAGAACCCTTAGGAAGGCCAGGCTGCCGGTCAGAAACGGATCGAGGACGATCGACAAGATCACCACCAGATCGGCCATCGTGTAGATCTTGAACAACAGTTTCCGGCGATCCTTGGCGATCCACAATCGGGCCAGGAAATCCAGCAGGATGATCAGCCCCACGCCCCAGCTGACCGCGATCAGCGCCGGCCCGTGGGGTATGTTGGCCGTGGAAACGAAGAACACGATCGAGGCGAAATCGAATAAGATGAGGAAATACCGAAACCACACCGAAACCGCCGCGCGACCGACATACAGTGCCCTAACCGTTTGTTTCATCACCGCCTCTCGATCAGTACCATCCCCGAAAACCTAACCCGCAACCGGTCGCCCGACCAAGGCGCGCCCATGAAAAAACCGCCCCGTAACCGGGGCGGTCAAATCTGTCGGATCACATCGGATCAGGCTGCGCGCGAGGTCAAGGCTTCGTCAACCTGCTTGGCAGCGGCAATCTCGTCGGACCCCGAGACAGCCGCGACTTCTCGGGTCAGCCGGTCAAGCGCGGCCTCGTACAGCTGACGCTCGGAGTAGCTCTGCTCGCGTTGTTCGTCGGTGCGATGCAGGTCACGGACCACTTCGGCGATCGAGATCAGGTCTCCGGAATTGATTTTCTGTTCATATTCTTGTGCCCGGCGCGACCACATGGCCCGTTTGACTTTGGCCTTGCCCTTCAGGGTCTTCATGGCCTGGCTGATCACGTCCGGCGAGCTCAGCGACCGCAGCCCCGACTCGGTGGCCTTGTTGGTCGGCACCCGCAGTGTCATCTTGTCCTTTTCGAACGAGATCACGAATAGTTCCAACTTGAATCCCGCAACTTCCTGTTCTTCGATCGATATGATCTTCCCAACCCCATGGGCCGGGTAGACAACAAAATCGTTCGGGCGAAACTCGAGCTTCTTCGATTTTGACATGCACTTGCTTCCTTGGTTTCAGAGCGGGAACAGACGGCAAAAGCCGAACCGGGGTCTGTAATGACCCCCGTCGGGTTGCCGGCTTTATTGATTTCAGCACTCCAAAGCGAACATACTTACGGAGTCATCCCCATCTCGGTCGATTTCTGAGTTTGATCATATCACAAAAATACGACATCTGGAAGCCGGCCTAACAGAGACAGGCAAGATATCGAGGTTTTTCAGAGCTTTGATGACCTGAAAGCCGCGATTGCGACGGCCGAATCGCTTAGCCGCCTTCGCCCGGGGCTTCCGAGAAATACTTCTCCATCTTGCCCTCTTCGCCGTCGTGCTTCTCGGCATCGGGCAGCGGATCCTTCTTCGACACGATCACCGGCCAGATCTCGGCGTATTTCCGGTTGAATTCGACCCACTCTTCCATGCCCGGCTCGGTATCGGGGCGGATCGCGTCAGCAGGGCACTCCGGCTCGCACACACCGCAGTCGATGCACTCGTCGGGATGGATGACCAGCGTGTTCTCACCCTCGTAGAAGCAATCGACCGGACAAACCTCGACGCAGTCGGTGTATTTGCAGGCAATGCAGTTCTCGGTGACAACATAGGTCATGGTCGAATTCCCATATCGGTTTCGGCGACTAGCTAATTCAACCCGCACCGGTCTTCAAGAGAAGATCACCCCCTTGGGGTGCGAGAAAGATCAAGCGCACGCCGATCCTTCTTGGTCGGACGACCTTTTCCCTCGAAACCCGGATTTCCCGGCAGAGCGTTCTGCGCGGGCATCAGATCGGTGTACAGCGTCTGCGCCTCGGACGCGGGGCCGCGACGCTCGCCCAGGATTTCGACGCGGACGACCCGGACCACTCGCCCCTGCACAAAGGTCACGACATCCCCGGGCCCGACGGTCTGCGCCGGCTTCTGGGCCCGGTCTCCGTTTATGCGCACATGGCCAGCGCTGACCTGTCTGGCAGCCAGGCTGCGGGTCTTGGAGAACCGAGCATGCCACAGCCACTTGTCGATCCGCAGCTTGGCCAGCGCCTCTGCCATGGCGGATCAGTTGCCTTCCTTCAGGCCCATCAGCGCCGCGGCGAAGGGGTTGTCGGGGTCGATGGCCTTTTCCTTTTTCGGTGGGCGCGACGAGAAGGTCTTGGCCCCTTGCGGCTTGCCCCCCTTGCCCCCGTGCGGCTTGCCACGGCCTTCGCGCGGCTTACCGCCCGGCTTGCCCTTGCCGCGCGGCTGCTGTGCATCCCGGCGCGGGCCGCGATTGCCTTGCCGCTGACGGCCCCAAGTGAAGGTATAGAACACCTCGATCTCGGGCTCGTCCGATGCCGGTTCGGCGGCCGGGGCCTCGGCGGGCGCCTCGGCGCTTTCGGTGGCCTCGGCTGACGGCTCGGCGGGTTCGCCTGCCGCATCCACCGGGGCATCAGAAGCTTCGGGTCCCGTCTCTGCCGGCTGCGCGTCGGATTCACCCGTCAGTTGAGGCTCGGCCATCGCTGGCCGGACCTTGACGCGCTCACCGCGTTCAGCCTTGTATCCCAGCCCCTGCATCAGGTCCGCAAATTGCTCCAGCGTCATGCCGGTGATCGACAACATGTCGGGCTTGGCCTCGAACCCGCCACGACTGTCTTCTGCCCGCAGCATGTCGGCCAAGCGCTCCAGCATGTCGATGCGGATGGCGCGCTCGCCCGCGTTGCGGTACCCGCACATGGTGTCATAGCCCTCGGGCGCATCCTTGGCGACGGGGACTGTCACGAGGCCCGGGGGCGGCGCTTCGGGAAACTCCTGCAGGCCGTTGGCCAAGGCCCACAACACCAGACGCAGACGCGTCGGGGCAGGCTTCAACAACAGCGGCATGAAGATGGTGAACTGACCGAACCGGATGCCGTGTTTGCGCAGCGCGCCGCGGGCGTCCTGGTCCAGATCCTTAACTTCTTGGGCGACACCGGCGCGCGGCAGGATGCCCAACGCCTCGACCATGCGGAAGGCAAAGCCCCGGGCCAGGCCCGTCAGCTCTTCGTCGCGCGACAGGTTCAGCAGGGGTTCGAACAGGGTCGCGATCTTGCGGTCGATGAAGTGCTGCAGGCGGCGCTGAACCTTCTGTTCGACCTCCGGCCCTGCGGCCTCGTCCACGAACACCTCGACCATCGGCTTGAGCGGCTCGGCCCCGGCAACCAGCTTGCCGACGGCATATTCGCCCCACATCAGGCCACCCTGTTCGGTAAAATCAATTTCGGTATCGGGCGCGTTGTAGAAGCGATCGGCACGCAGATGGAATTGCGGCGCGAGTGCTTGCAGTGAGGCCGATTTGAGCGCTTTCGCCTCGGTTCCCTGCGCGCTTTTGTCCGGGATGAACCGGAACCCTTCCAGACGACCGACGAATTCGCCTTCGACGGTCACTTCACCCTTGTCATTCACTTCGGCCAAAAGGGCCTCCTTCTGTTTGAGCCGGCGCAGCAGAACAGATGTACGCCGGTCCACAAATCTCTGCGTCAGACGTTCATGCAAAGCGTCCGACACCCTGTCTTCTACAGCGCGGGTTTCCGCGCGCCAATGGGATTCGTCGCGCACCCAGCCGTTTCGTTGCGCAACATATGTCCAGGTGCGAATATACGCCAACCTTTTGGACAACGCATCAATATCGCCGTCGGTTCGGTCGATCCGGCGGATCTGGCGCGCCAGGAAATCCTCGGGGATCGTACCGCGTTCGTGCAGATGCCCAAAAATCGATTCGAGCAGGCTGGCATGTTCGGCATGGCTGATGCCGCGAAAATCGGGGATTCGGCAGACATCCCACAACAGGCGGATCGACGGGCCGTCACTGGCACGGGCCGCAACCTCGGGCACCTGGGCCAGCGATTTCAGCGCGTTCAAATCGTCGGCGGGCCGGGCTTTGACCAAGTGTTCGTTGTCCGGGCTGGCCTCGAGCGAGTCGATCAGCGCCTCGACCGACCCGAACCGCAAGGCGGCATTCCGCCAGTTCAGCTTTTTCATCGGCGTGAACCGGCTGTCCATGATGGCCTGTGCCACGCCCTCGTCCAGCGGCGATGCCTCGCCCGTCACGCCGAAGGTGCCATCCGACATGCCGCGCCCGGCGCGCCCGGCGATCTGGGCCAGTTCGTTCGGAGCCAGCGGCCGCATACGCCGGCCATCGAATTTGGACAGGGACGAAAACGCCACGTGGTTCACATCGAGGTTCAGCCCCATCCCGATGGCGTCGGTGGCGACCAGATAGTCGACCTCGCCATTCTGGTACAGCTCGACCTGCGCATTCCGCGTACGCGGGCTGAGTGCGCCCATGACCACGGCCGCCCCACCCTTTTGCCGCCGCAATAGCTCGGCAATGGCATAGACGTTCTCGACCGAGAACCCGACGATGGCGCTGCGCGGGGGCATGCGGCTGATTTTTTTGGACCCGGTGTAAACCAGTTGCGACATCCGCTCGCGCCGGACGAACTGCGCCTGCGGAACCAGCGCCGCGATCGGGCCGCGCATCGTGTCGGCACCCAGAAACAGCGTCTCGTGCGTGCCGCGCATCCGCAGCAGCCGGTCGGTAAAGACATGACCGCGCTCGGGGTCGGCGCACAGTTGTATTTCGTCGATGGCCACGAAATCGGTGCCCATCCCCTCGGGCATCGCCTCAACCGTGCAGACCCAGTATTGCGTGCGCGGCGGCACGATGCGTTCTTCACCCGTCACAAGAGCCACCACCGAGGGGCCGCGGATGGCGACGATCTTGTCATAGACCTCGCGCGCAAGCAGCCGCAGCGGCAGGCCGATGACACCGGTCCGGTGCCCCAGCATGCGTTCGATCGCATAGTGGGTTTTGCCTGTGTTGGTCGGGCCAAGTACGGCCACGATTCGGGATGCCCCGTTCACCTTTGCCCCCTGCCCGGACCTTAAAGCGCCTTGCCCGCGATTTGCGGTTTCAGCCGACTCACGGCATTGGTTACTTCTTCGTGATGGGGATGTATAGCCAGCGCGCGGGAATAAGCCTCATAGGCCCGGTCGGGCTGGCCCAGAACCTCAAAGATAAGACCCAGACCGTAAATGGCCTGGTAATTGTTCGGGTTCAGGGTCAGGGCATGTTCAAGATCCGCCGCCGCCATGCCGAACCGTTCCAGCCCGAAAAAGACCGAGGCCCGCGCATGCCAGCCCTCGGCAAAATCGGGCGCGTGGTCGGTCAGCGCTGTCAGGTGATCCAGGGCAGCGTCGATGTTCCCCTGTTCCATCGCATCGCGCCCCCGTTCCAGCAGCAGATCCGCCGAGGCCGAGCCGGATTGCGACCACAGCGCCTGCAACTGCCGATCCAGGCCAATGGCCTGTTGCGGCGTCGCCTCGGCCAGTTGCCGCAGCAGTTCCGCCTCGTCGCGCAGATCGGCCTGCTGTCCCCACGCAGTGGTGGAAAACGTGACTAGGACCGCAAATGCCGCAACGGTACCTTTGAGATTGTTGATTGCAATGCTCATAACAATGTTCAGTGTAGCGTTGCGACCGCGGATGTCCATTCACGGCGCACCAACAAATGAGGAAGACCATGAGCGACACTCTTGAAAAAGCGGCAGCCGCGCTGAACGAAAAACTGTCGGGGGGCGAATTCGATTCTTCGGCGAAATTCGCCATTGCCGACCTGGGCTCGATCGTGCTGGACGCGAATGGCGCGCGGGTCAGCGACGAGGACGCTGAAGTCACCCTGAGCGCCGACGCGGAAACGTTTGAACAGATCCTCAACGGCGAGTTGAACCCCACCGGTGCGTTCATGGCCGGCAAGCTGAGCGTCGATGGCGACATGGGAATTGCCATGAAACTTGCCTCGGTACTGGCCTGATGGAACTGTCGCCGGCCCCTTTCTTTGAAGACGTGGCCGGCGGTCCCGTCGGCGGCGCCGCGCATTGGTTGACCACCAGCGACGGCACGCGCATCCGCGGGGGCCACTGGCGCCCCGAGGGTGAGGCGACCGGGACGGTGATGATCTTTCCCGGCCGCACCGAATACATAGAAAAATATGGCAATGCGGCGGGCGAGTTCGTGCGGCGCGGCTTTGCCGTACTGGCCGTGGACTGGCGCGGACAGGGTCTGGCCGACAGGTTGCTGGAAGATCCGCGCATCGGACATGTGGACAAGTTCACCGACTATCAGCAGGACGTTCGCGAAACGTTGAAACTGGCCGAGTACCTGGGCCTGCCGAAACCCTGGCACGTGATCGGCCATTCGATGGGCGGCGCGATCGGGTTGCGCGCGGTTCTGGAGACCGGCCGGTTTGCCTCTTGCGCTTTCACCGGCCCGATGTGGGGCATTTTCTTCACCCCCCTCATGAAGCCACTCAGCCGCCTGACCGCCTATTGGGGGCCGCGATTCGGGTTGGGCGAACGCACGCCGCCCACGACATCGCTGGACAGCTATGTGCTGACCCAGCCGTTCGAGGGCAACGTTCTGACCCGCGATCCCGGGATGTACCGGATGATGCAGGATCAGTTGAAAGCGCACCCCGAACTGGCCTTGGGCGCCCCGTCCACCATCTGGCTGCGCGAGGCGCTGGACGAATGTGAATGGCTTGTGGCGCAGACCGCGCCGGACATTCCCTGCCTGACCTATCTTGGCACCCACGAGCAGATCGTGGACCGCAAGGCGATCCGGGCGCGGATGACGAATTGGCCCAGCGGCCGGCTGGTCGAAATCCCCGACGGCGAACACGAGGTGATGATGGAACCGCCCGAGGTCCGCGGCCCCGTATTCGAAGAGATGGCCGCGCATTTCTCGGCCGCCGCCAACGGGCAGTTATCCGATCTTGCGATGACGCGCTGAGCCTCGGCTGCTTGTGATCCGCGCGCCCTGCGCCTAGATGTGGTCCAACGCAGACAATCGAGGTGTTTCATGCACGAGCTTCCCTTCCCCGTCCGAGACGCAAATGCCGGTGGCGGCGCCGACAACCTTGGCAACCTGCCGGAGTGGAACCTGGACGATCTTTACAAGGGACAGGACGCGCCGGAACTGACCCGCGATCTTGAGTGGCTGGAACAGGAGTGCGCGGGTTTTGCCGCCGATTACGAAGGCAAGCTGGCTGATCTGGACGCTCAGGGCCTTCTGACCTGCGTGAAGCGCAACGAAAAGATCAACACCGTCGCCGGGCGGATCATGTCCTTTGCCGGGCTGCGCTATTACCAGCTGACCACGGATGCCGAGCGCGCCAAGTTCCTTTCGGACATGCAGGAAAAGGTCACGCTGTTCACCACGCCTCTGGTGTTCTTCACGCTCGAGATAAACCGCATCGACGACGATGTACTGGCCGCTCATTTCAAGGCCAACGCGGACCTGGCCCGGTACGAGCCCGTCTTCCGCCGCATCCGCGCGATGAAGCCCTATCAACTGTCGGACGAGTTGGAGAAATTCCTGCATGATCTGGGGGTGGTCGGCGACGCGTGGGAACGGCTGTTCGACGAAACCATTGCCGGGCTGACCTTTACCGTGGATGGCGAAGAGCTGAACATCGAGGGCACCCTGAATCTGCTGACCGAACAGGACAGGTCCAAGCGCGAGGCGGCGGCTCGCGAACTGGCCCGTGTGTTTCAGGACAACATCAAGACCTTTGCCAGGGTCCACAACACCCAGACCAAGGAAAAGGAAATCATCGACCGCTGGCGCAAGATGCCAACCCCGCAGACCGCGCGGCACCTGGCGAACGATGTCGAACCCGAGGTGGTCGAAGCTTTGCGCGAGGCGGTCGTGGCCGCCTATCCCAAGCTCAGCCACCGCTATTACGAGCTCAAGCGCAAATGGCTGGGGCTGGATGTGATGCAGGTCTGGGACCGCAACGCGCCGCTGCCGATGGAAGACACCCGCACCGTGTCGTGGGAAGACGCCGAGAAGACGGTGATGGAGGCCTATGCCGCCTTCGATTCCCGAATGGCCGAGATTGCGGCGCCGTTCTTTTCGAAAGGCTGGATCGACGCTGCGGTGAAACCGGGCAAGGCCCCGGGTGCCTTCGCGCACCCCACCGTGACCGATGTGCACCCCTATGTGATGCTGAACTACCTGGGCAAACCGCGCGACGTGATGACGCTTGCGCACGAGTTGGGCCACGGCGTGCATCAGGTGCTGGCCGCCGGTCAGGGCGAGATGCTGTCCTCGACCCCCCTGACCCTGGCCGAGACCGCCAGCGTCTTCGGCGAAATGCTGACCTTCCGCAAGATGCTGGATCAGGCCGAAACGCCCGAGCAGCGCAAGGTTCTGCTGGCCGGCAAGGTCGAGGACATGATCAACACGGTGGTCCGCCAGATCGCCTTTTACGATTTTGAATGCAAGCTGCACGCCGCCCGCCGCGAGGGCGAACTGACGCCGGACGACATCAACGCCCTGTGGATGAGCGTTCAGGCCGAAAGCCTTGGCCCGGCGTTTGAATTCATGGATGGGTACGAAACCTTCTGGGCCTATATCCCGCACTTTGTTCACTCGCCCTTCTATGTCTATGCCTATGCCTTCGGTGACGGGTTGGTGAACGCGCTGTACTCGGTGTACGAAAGCGGCGCGGAAGGGTTCGAAGACAAGTATTTCGAGATGCTGCGCGCGGGCGGCTCCAAGCACCACAAAGAGCTATTGGCCCCGTTCGGCCTGGATGCCAGCGACCCGAAATTCTGGGACAAGGGCCTGTCGATGATCTCGGGCTTCATCGACGAGTTGGAGGCGATGGAAGAGTGACACCCAAGACCGGGCGCTGGGCCGCGCTGAAGGCGCAGCTGCGCCCGGTTCTGGCCCGCATTCGCCAGAAGGTTCCGCGCGGGTTGCGCTTCGTCGTGGGCGTCCTGCTGATCATCGGCGGAATTTTCGGATTCCTGCCAGTGGTGGGGTTCTGGATGATTCCGCTGGGGATCATGGTCGCCGCAATGGATGTGCGGCTGTTGATACGCTGGAGGCGAACGCGTCGGAACGGCCGGGTTCGCTGACCTGGTCGGGGCAACCCTATTTCAGCTGGCTGTCCTTGGACCCGCGCCGGTTGATACCGCCGCGGGCTTTGTAGGCGCCGTCGTGCTCCTGCTGGCAGTCTAGGCACAGCTTGACGCCCGGGATGGCCTGACGCCGTTTTTCCGGGATCGGTTCCTCGCATTCCGCGCAATGGGTCAGGCTGTCGCCCACGGGGCGTTTGCGCGCCTGCATCCGAGCCAGCTCGTCGGAAATCGACGCTTCGATCTGTTCGCTTACCGCGCCGTCACGCGCCCAGCCTCCGGCCATGGTCTCCTCCGTTTCAGCTGCCGGCCAGTCTAGGCGCGCAGTGGTACGTCACGCAAGTCAGAGCGGTGTCGCGCCATCGAACACCCGGTCGATCATCGCTTGCGTCCCGCGCGAGAATTCCAGCGGACACGGGTATTCGTCCCCCGCGCGAATGGTTCGGCAAAACGCCTCGACCTGCAGCTTGTAGTGATCGTCGGCTGGGAAACGCGTCACAAGAACTTCCAAACCCGGGCGATGCAGTTCGACCCGAGCCTCGCCAAACACCCGCGCGTTGAACGGCGCGGTCAGGCGGATCAGGCCGCGTTCCCCGTGAAAGACCATTTCCTGATGCGGGTGCATGCGGATCGAGACATAGGCCGAATAAGTAAAGCCCGGAAACTGCGCGCGTATTTCCGTGAACGCGTCGATGCCATCCTCCCAACGGATGGCCGATTGCACGGTGTCCGGTTCCCGCCCCGTCGCAAAACGGGCCGACCCGATGACATAGACGCCAATGTCGCGCAGCCCGCCGCCGCCGGTTTCGGCGCGGTTGCGGATATTGCCGGTGTCGGCGCGGTTGTCGAAGCTGAATGCGCCTGTGACATGCACCAGATCACCGATGGCGCCATCGGCGATCAGGTTGCGCACATGCTGCCACTGAGGGTGGTGCACGATCATATAGGCCTCGGCCGCCAGCAGCCCGGTCTGGTCGCGCTTTTGGATGAGGGCGTCGAACTCCTCGGCGCGCATGGTCATCGGCTTTTCACACAGAACGTGCTTGCCAGCCTCCAGCGCCTTAAGGCTCCATTCCACATGCAGGTGGTTCGGAAGCGGAATGTAGACCGCCTCGATTTCGGGCGAGGCCAGCAGCGCGCCATAGTCGTCAAAGACCTTCAGGTCCGGGCAGAAGTCCTGAAACGGCTCGGCCTTGGCCGGATCCGAGGTCGCCAGGGCGGCCAGTCGCGCGCCCGAAGCCGCATGGATCGCCGGCCCCATGAATTGGCGCGCGAATTTCGCCGCCCCCAGAATGCCCCATTGAACCGGCTTGTGCATGGTGTCCTCCGTATTTGACCACGTTGGGCGCTGAAATGTTTGCGCCAACATCCGTTGCGACCTCTGTATCAGCCAAGCGACGCCAAGTCAGGCTTTTCTCATCAGTTTTCGCCCATAAGCTGCCGGAAACGCTTGGGGAGGAAAAACGTGAAGAGACTACTGAAATGGCTGGCCGGCCTTATGGTGGCCGCGCTTGTCCTCGGGTCCGTGGTGTTCTTTGGTTTCGTGCCGGCCTATGTCGAAGGCGCGCGCAACAACGTGATCAACCACGACCCATATCCGGTGTCCGACACCGCCGCGGCCCTGCACGAAACCCTGCTCGTGGGCGACCTGCATGCCGATCCGCTGTTGTGGAGCCGCGACCTGACCGAGCGCGGAACCCGCGGCCAGGTGGATATTCCCCGGCTGATCGAAGGCAACGTGGCCCTGCAGGTGTTCACCGCCGTGACCAAGTCACCGGCCGGGCAGAACTACGAGGCAAACTCGGCCGAGGCATTCGACAACATCACGCTGTTGGCCATCGGCCAGCTGTGGCCGCTGCGTACTTGGGACAGCCTTAAGGAACGCGCTATTTATCAGGCCGAGAAATTGCACCGGTTCGAGGCCGCCTCGGACGGGCACCTCAAGGTTATCAAGACCCGCGCGGATCTCGAGGCCGTTCTGGACGCCCGGGCGCGCGGCGAAAAGGTCGTGGGCGGCATTCTGGGAATCGAAGGCGCCCATCCGCTGGAGGGCGATCTGGCCAATCTCGCGCCGATATTCGATGCCGGCCACAGGGTGTTCGGGCTGCAGCATTTCTTTGACAACGAACTGGGCGGCTCGCTGCACGGCACCGGGAACACGGGCTTGACCGAATTCGGACGGCAGGTGGTGGCCGAACTGGCCAAACGCCCGGTTGTGATCGACCTGGCCCATTCCAGCCCGCAAGTGGCGCACGACGTGCTGGCCATGACAGACGAGCCGCTGATCGTCAGCCATGGCGGCCTGCACGGGTTCTGCCCGGTCAAGCGCAACTATCCCGACGACCTGATGAAGGAAATCGCGGCGACCGGCGGTGTCATCGGGATGGGTTACTGGGCCGATGTCACCTGCGGCGACATCACCCCGACGGGCATCGCGAAAATGATCAAGGCTGCCATCCAAACAGTGGGCGAAGATCATGTGGCGCTCGGGTCCGACTATGACGGCTCGGTCGAGACCGCGTTCGACACGTCGGAACTGGCGGCGCTGACCTCGGCCTTGCAGGACGAAGGCCTGACCGAAACGCAGATCCGCAAGGTCATGGGCGAAAACATGGTACGGGTATTCCGCCAACAGCTGGAGTAGCGGCACGAAAAAACCGGCCCGGAGCGATCCGGGCCGGTTGTTCTGGTCGGGCCTCGCGCATCAGGCCGGCGTCAGCATCCCCTTTTCCCGCGCCAGTTCCCGCATCTTTTTCTGCAGCTTTTCAAAGGCGCGCACCTCGATCTGGCGAATGCGCTCGCGGCTGACATTGTATTGCGAGCTCAGCTCTTCCAGCGTGACGGGCTGATCCATCAGCCGCCGCTGGGTCAGAATGTCCTTTTCGCGGTCGTTCAGCACCTCGAGCGCCTCGGCCAGCAACTCACGCCGAACCTCAAGCTCTTCGCGGGCCTCATAATCGCCGGCCTGGTCGGCATCTTCGTCTTCCAGCCAGTCCTGCCACTGCATGGTGCCTTCGCCCTCGGAGCCGACCGTGGCGTTCAACGAGGCATCCCCGCCGGACATGCGGCGGTTCATGCTAATGACCTCCTCTTCGGTCACGCCCAGATCGTTGGCGATCTGCTTGACGTTGTCGGGATGCAGGTCGCCGTCTTCCAACGCACCGATGCGTGCCTTGGCTTTGCGCAGATTGAAGAACAGCTTTTTCTGCGCTGACGTGGTGCCCAGTTTAACCAGCGACCACGACCGCAGGATGTATTCCTGGATCGAGGCGCGGATCCACCACATGGCATAGGTCGCCAGGCGGAAGCCCTTTTCCGGGTCAAACCGTTTCACGGCCTGCATCAGGCCTACATTGGCCTCGGAAATCACCTCGGCTTGGGGCAGCCCATAGCCGCGATAGCCCATTGCGATCTTGGCGGCCAGCCGCAGATGCGACGTCACCATCTTGTGCGCCGCTTCGGTGTCCTGCTCTTCGACCCAACGCTTGGCCAGCATGTACTCCTCTTCCGGCTCGAGCAGCGGAAACTTGCGAATCTCCTGCAGATACCGGTTCAGCCCGCCTTCAGGCGTGGGCACGGGGAGGTTTTTGTAATTTGCCATGTATAACGTCCCTTTGGACCAATGTTTATGTCCTTAACATGGATATGGGGCCACGTTTCGGACCATTCAAGGGCAGGTGTTAACAGTGTGGGATTAAAGATTGATAAAGGAAACCTAAGAATGCGTTAGTCACGAGACCTTGCGGGTTGTTTCAACGCCGAAATAAGGGCCTGCATGTCCTGCGGAATAGGGGCTTCGAACCGCATCCGAGCGCCGGTCACGGGGTGTTCAAACCCCAAAACCGCCGCGTGCAGCGCCTGCCGGGGAAAGCTGCGCACCGCCTCTGCCGCGTCCGCGCCGAAGGACCGGGCCGACAGTTTGCGCTTGCCTCCATAGGCCGGGTCGCCCACCAGACCATGCCCGGCATGGGCCATGTGCACCCGGATCTGATGGGTGCGCCCGGTTTCCAACCAGCATTCGATCAGCGACACCGCGCCGGGCTGCCCGAACACCTCGACGACCCGGGCGCGCGTGACGGCGTGGCGACCGCCGTGGAACAGCACGGCCTGTTTCTGCCGGTCGTGTTTGTGCCGCGCCAGCTGCGTGGTGATCCGCATCACGTTGCCGGGTTCGAAACTCACGCCTTTGATGCCGCGCAGCCGAGGATCGTTGGCATCAGGAACGCCGTAGCACACCGCGCGGTAATACCGCTCGACGCTGTGCGCCTCGAACTGGGCCGCAAGCCCCTGATGGGCCGCATCCGATTTGGCGACCACCAGAAGCCCGCTGGTATCCTTGTCGATTCGGTGAACGATGCCCGGCCGCTTGACCCCGCCCACGCCAGACAGATCATCGCCGCAGTGATGCAGCAGCGCATTCACCAAAGTGCCGTTGGGGGATCCCGGCGCCGGATGAACGACCATCCCCGCAGGCTTGTTGATCACGATCAGGTCGGCATCTTCGTGCACGATGTCCAGCGGAATGTCCTCGGGGCCGATATGACTCTCATCCGCCTCGGACACGGTTATGCAGACAGCCGCACCTTCCGCCACCTTGGCCTTGGCATCGGTCACGACCTTGCCGTCCACCGAAACCGCGCCCTCCTCGATCAGGCGGGCCAGACGGGTCCGCGACAGATTTTCATCTGCTGGCACATCCCGCGAAAGCGCCTTATCAAGGCGGGGCGGCGGAGCGTCCGCGATCACGAAGTCTATTTGCCGGGTGCCCATGACTGTCCCTTCAGATCCTCAAGAACCGCAGGAAACGCCTCAGCTGCGCCTGCTGCGCCGCATGGTCATGTTGCTGACCGCGGTGATGATTGGCGGCGTTCTAGTGACATTCGCCCTGATTGTCATCCGCCTATCGGACAGAACCCCCACCCTGCCCGATCAGATCGAATTGCCCGACGGTGCCCGCGCCCAGGCCGTTACCATCGGCAGCAACTGGTTCGCCGTGGTGACCGATGACAACCGTATCCTGATCTTCGACAAGACCACCGGGCGCCAGCGGCAGGAGATTCCGCTGGATTGAGGCGCCTCAGGCGTCGAGTGCCATACGAAACACGATTTCCGATGCCTGCTTGAGAGCAGCGACCTCTTCGGCGCTGTCGCGGCGGAAACGCTGGTCTTCGGCACCAAGGCGGACCGGAGAGAACAGAACCTTTCGGTCGGGAAAGAATTCTTGCCGGAACCCTTCGTCAGCCTCGGCCAGAAAATCATCCAGCCAGGCGCGCTCATCAGGTTCCAGCACGTCATGCCGCCGGATCATCACCGGATCGCTCACCGCCTGACGGCGCAACTGGCGGCTGCGCTTGCGCCCGATTGCCCGGGTCACCACGCCGAAGGCCTCGCTGGCGACCCGCGACAAGGACGGGTTGGCCGGCAGGTCGGTCGGACACCCGGGTGGCGGCGCAACCCCAAGCCGTGACAGGAAATCATCGATGACATTGCCGTTGGCGAGCTCCGCCCGTTCATATAGAAGCGGCACGATCGCGACGCCCGGAAAAGCCGCTCGGATGCGACCAACCGCACCGGCATAGCTGTGCCCGTCCGGGTTGGACCGGATCGCCGCCAGCCGGTCACGGACAAAGCCCGAGCCATCCGCGGGCAGCCGTCCGTTCTTGGCCCGCTGCTTGTAATCGGCCTCGAAGAAATCGGAATAGCGGCGGCAATAGAACACCACGCGCATCTCGCGCGCGGGAATTTCCGCGAAGACCTGCGCCAGACGCGCCAGGTCGGCGGTGTAGAACATCTCGGACGACACCACACAGGCCTTGTCCGCGTGATCTTCGTATTCGCGAGCGATCGCTTCGCGGAAAGCGTCCAGCGGCTGGGCCGTCTGATTCAGGTGAAACGCCATCATGTTGTGGCTGACCTTGGGGCGCTCGCCCGTGTCCGGCCGCTGACGCCCGGCCTTCATGTAGCGCAGCCCGTTCTCGGACAAGATATCCGCATGACCGCGCAAATAGGACTGAAGCGCGGTCGTACCGGTTTTCGGCATGCCGAGGTGCAACCAGAGCATCAGGCGCCCCCCTGCCCGGCCGTCATCTGCTGCATCAGGGCGCGGATCTCGGCGGTATTCAGCAGCTCGGCAATCTGCCGGCGATGCAGGTCACAGGACTGGTGGTGCAGGCGCGCGGTTTCAGGGTCCGACATGAGGTCGTGGAAATGGCCCCGCTTTCGATCGGCGATGGCGTCAATCGACCGGTCCTCGACCGCGTTGTGGTTCATCATGTTCCAGTAGTCCAACCCAAGGCTTTCACCCGTGTGATGCGCCCGCCCCCGCACCTTCTTGACCAGATAGCTTTCGCAGGATTTCAGCGCATAGTGGTTCACCTGCACCAGATCGTACCCGACCGAGTCCCGGGCCGAGCGCCAGCTGCTGGTGAAATAGCGTTCGGGCATCGGCTGCCCCGATCCGTTGTACCAATGGCACTCCGCCATGCTCTCGACGTTGGGGCGCTTGGGTCGGTGGACGCCGATCACGTTCCAAAGGTGCCGGCGGAACATGGTCTTGAACCCCCAGGCCTGCGGCGGGCGAGGCATGTGTTCCGGGGCGGCTCGGCAAAACTGTTCGGACAGGAACCTGTCTTCATAGCCCACGACCCCCGCATTTCCGAACAACCGCCAGGTCATCGAGATCATGCGCGCATCCGGCACCGCTTTTGCCAGTGATTGCAGGGTGTTGTCGTCCGTCTTTACATTGATGTGCTCATCTGCGTCGATAACTACGACCCAGTCCTGCGGGCGCGCCACGTCCATGCGCAGGAACCGTTTGTAGGCACGCTTCTGCGGGCTGCTCGGACGCGCCGAGTTGTTGTCGACATGGATCAGAACGCCGCGGTCGTGCAGTCGCTGCAACAGGGCGTCGGTGCCGTCCGTGCAGTCATTCGTCATCACGACCATCTGGTCGATTCCGATTGCAAGATTGTGCGCCACCCACTCCAAAACGAAGGGGCCCTCATTCTTCATCGGGGTCACGCTGACAAAGCGAGGGGGCTGTTCGACCATGCGGTTCTGCCTCGGATCAATCGGCCCGGTCGGGCGATCCCGCCGCGGGCACCGGTTTTTCATTCAGATTATTTTCTTCGCCCCGGCAGACCAAGGGCAAACTGCCCCGCCCCGCCGCAGCTTCGGGCGTCGATGCGCGCATGTCACCCATCGACCCGCCCCAGTTGGTTGGAAAACCGCGAATAGGTCGGGCAAAGCGCCACGGCCCGTTCCAAGAACTTTTTGGCCTGCGGCTTGTTCCCGCGCCTAAGGTAAATGCGGCCGGCCGCCCCTTGGATGGCAGCGGTGACCTCGTCCAGTTCCGCGGCATTCAGGATCTGCTGCTCGCCCTGCCTTTTGGCCCCGAGGCGGATCAACAACTGGCCCATTGCAAAGACGAGGAAAGCATTGTCGGGGTCGCAGGCCAGCGCATCCGCCATCGACAGCCGCGCCGCCCCGGCATCGCCGGCATCGGCATACAACTCGGCAAGGCGCTTGTGGTACAGCGGGGCGTCTGGACAGGCCGCAACGACCCTGCGCGCAACGTCGATCGCCGCCGACAGTGACACCTCGCCGGTGTGCCGGTGCACCGTCGAAATCAGGCTTTGCACGGCCGGATCGTCACCGGACAGGTCCTCCGATGCCCGAACCGCCGCTTCGAGCGCGGCCAGCCGCGCAGGCGATTTGGGCAACCGTCGCGCACGCTGGTCCAACGAAAGGTCCGCCCAGTCCAGCAGCACCATGTCGAAATTGCAGGGCTGGCGTGCGATGACTTTGTGCTGGACCAGATACAGGTTGTTGAACGGCGCGAAACGGCGCTGCCGCAGCCGGCGCTGCAACGCCCAGTCGACCGGCGGGAACAGGCGGAACGGCAGTTGGTCGCGGTAAAGCATCCGCGAACCCAACACGACCACATCGGGCCGCAAGGGCTTGGCCCAAAACGCTTTTGCGAATTGTCGCCCTGCGGCCCAGCGCTTTTTCTGGGCACCCAAGATAGCGCCGCGCAAGGCACACAGAACGGCTCGGTCCTCGGGCCAGAGGTCGGACTTTTCCAACCCGGTCCGGGCCAGGTGTTCGCTTTCCTTCCACTTGCCCAGATAAAAGGCGTTCAGCGCTTGCAGCAGCGGCAGAAACGCATTGTCCGCTCCGGCATCGAGGATCGGCTGGGCGAGGTCATAGGCCTCTTGGCAGCGGTCCTGCGCGCAGAGGTATTGCGACGCTTTGGCATAGACATGGGCGGCCTCGGACGGGTTGAGAAATGCAGACGGTCCCCGGGCGACCCGCTGTATGACTCGTTCATTGGCGCGGCCGATCTCGTCCTCGGACAGCACGTCGCGGAACACCAGCCGCTGCTGACCGGAAATCCGGGCCGCAGCCATCGAAAAAGCCGAAATGAACGGAGCGATCACCCGCTCGGCCCGCGACATCGTGTAGAGTTCCAGGAAATCCCGCTGGGCCCGGGTCATGCCGGACAGATCGGCGATGTCGGCCATCTGGATCAATTGCGGGTGGCGCTGTTGAAACCGTGCGATCAGTTCGGGCTGGTCGGAAAACATGATGGCCATCTGCCCGCGCGACTTGTCCAGATGCGCGTCATACAGTTCTTCGGGCTCGATCTTGGCGGGCCAGGTCGTATGCTTCCAGGGCAGGCCGTTCAAGATATCGCCGCGCCGGATGTGATAGGCCGACACCCCCTTGCCCGACAACCGGGCGTCGGCCTGGTCCATGACCGCGCGGATCGGCGGCGCAAAGCCGATCCGATGGATGAAATCGCGGTATCGGGGGCGGATTGCTTCGACATCTTCCCAGGGAAAGGCCAAAACCTCGAACCCCTCCTCGACGATCACCGAACGGCCCGCGGCCAGATGTTCGCGCAGCCTGTCGGGGGTCTGATCGCCCCGAAAGCTCCAGACGGGGTCGGCACCCGCGGCCAATTCGTCGTAAGCCTGCCCATCCAAGAAATGGGCCGCCATCCAATCGGTGGCGAACAGCTCTTGTGGGGCGTCCAGTTCCGGCGCGTCGGCCCCCTGCGGAAACCAGTTGACGCGATAGTCCGTGTCGAAATCCTCGGCCAGGCGGATGCAGGTCAGCATCATCAGGAGCCGCGCGCCCAGACGGTCCTTGCGCTGGCCGATGAACACGCCCCGGTCTGGGGTCATGACGCGCCACCCGCAGAAGCCTGGCGCCGCAGGGCGCGGAATCGCTGCCGCGCGGCCCCGACCAGTTTCGGATGCCGGTCCTCACCCACCGCCTCGATCCCGCGCATGTAGATGGGCAGGCGCCGCCGTGCGCGCATCATACGATAAAAGGCCTGCGGTTCCAGCGTGCCGGCCATGGCCTGCTGCATCACCGGCTTCAGCGCGTCGATCTTGCGCAGCATCGGCGCGGCGAAATGGTTCGAGAACCACGTCTTCAGCGGCACCACATTCGCGCCCTGCAATCGGTGGACGTGCCGCCGATCGGGCTCGAAGAACGGGTCATAGAAAACATAGGCCTTTTTGGCCGTCCGGATGCAGTCGGCCGCGTCACCCAGCGGCAGGTCCCAGTCCTGAACCTTGCCAAAGCGATATCGGGTCTCCCACGGCACCAGACGTTCATCCAGCGTGGATTGCGGATTGAAGGCGATCACCACCGCTCCGGGCGCCAGTGCAGAAAAGGTCAGCGCCCCGAACCCACCCATCGAGGCGCCGGCAAACACGACTTGGTCGAAGCGCTCGAAAAACCCTTCGCGCGCCTTGGCCTGGAAATAGTCGATGATCTCGGGGTCGCGGTACCAGGCCTTGGACCGCGCGAACACGCCCATATGCGACCAGCCCTCGTCGCGGAAGAACTTCCAGCCCCAGGGCTCGCGCGCGAAGGACAGATCGTTGGCATTGCCGATATTGTCGAAACTGACGACCAGACGCGCCGCGTCCCGCTGATGGAACAGGATCGAATGGCGTTCGAGCTTGCGGAGGAATCCAGTTCCTTCCCCGCCCGGATAGATCTCGACGAACCAGGGCGGCGCGGGATCTGTCAGAATGCGCTCGTACCCCGTCTTGCGGTCGGGATGCTCGGGCTTAAGCTGATCCTTCGAAAGTTCGTCGGCCATGGGTCTCAAACCAGATTGTCCGCCAGCCATGACCGGAAGTCCACCCAGTCGGGGCGCAGCTTGATCTCGGCGATCTTGGCGCGGTGCCACTCGCACGCCTCGTCATGCAGACGGGCAAGCTCGGAATCCGCCTTCAGCTTGGCCAGAACCGGTGCGGCCCGGCGGGCAATGGGTTGAATCGAGGTATCCCGGACCTTGTTGGCGTTCATATCCAACCAGTAGGCCTGCCCCTGATCTACCTTGACGTGATTGGTGCGGCCACGGTCACGCTTGACCAGAAACCCATCGAGCGAACGCACGGAGTAGTGGTGCAGGCGCCCAAATGCATGGTCGAACCCCCGCCAAGCCCGCCAGCCGACCTTGTCAGCGGGAAACAGGTTTCCACCCGCGTCCGACCAAGCGACTTCGTGCTCGCGCCCCTCTTCGATGCCCTTGGGGCGGTGCGGGCCGAAGCGGCTGAACCGGTCATTGTTGCGAAACAGCGTCTTCAGCCCGTAAGCCCGGCCGGAATGATAGGGAAATTCGCGATCGGCCATGGTGAAGCTTTCGGTCACGGGCTTGTCGTCAAAGCCGATGTTGCCCGAACTGCCGAACAGGCGCCAGGCGAACGAAATCGCGTCGACCGGGCGGCCCGCCTTCTGTTCGACCGCGTCGATCAATGCCGCAAAGCTGTTGTTCCCCACGCGGATATTCCAGAATTCGTCCACATCCAGGCACATCAGCCAATCGGCCTCTTTCACCTTGGGGTGCCGGCGCGCCCGGCGCAGCATCTGGTGTTGCGGATTACCTCCGTCGCGCACAGCATTCGGAACATGGGTCGCCAGCCCCATCTGCTGAAGGCGGCGGGCAATGTCATCGGTTCCGTCCTCGCAGTCATTGGTGAATATCAGGAAATGATCGACCCCCAGCATGCGATGAAAGGCGACCCATTCCAGCATGTAGGGGCCTTCGTTCTTCATCGTCGTGAATACGGTAATGGTCTGAGACATTTACGCCTGTTCCGATCTGCCTTTTGCCCTTTCTTACACAAGCCGTCCCGACGCCGCGAGGCCGGAATAGGCTGGTACATGCATTGCACACCCGAGTGGTGCGCGACTGCACCCAAGCGGGCAACTGCGCCGCGCTGCCGGACGCGACCGAAACTGTCCGATACCCGCCCCTGGGGCAACGTGAACCGTCTCAGCGATGCACACACCCGGAAGGATCGAATAAATCTACGAATGTCACGCTAATCCTAGGGGAGCGGCACAACGCAGACCGGACCCCGGATGGGCGACTTGTCACCGAAAGTTTGAGGAGAGATGGTACCGCCTCCCTGGCTTGAACAGGGGACCTCTGGATCCACAATCCAGCGCTCTAACCAACTGAGCTAAGGCGGCACGTGAGGGGCGATTTAACGAAGCCGCCGGGGGATTGCAAGTGCCTTGTAGGCGAATTTTCTGGCATTGTCCGACACAGCGGATCGCGAAAAGAAAATCGCGGGCGCCACGAGTTTCGGCAGCCCAAAGCGCCGCCCGCCTCTGCCGGCCCCGGGGGGACACTCGGGCCGCGCTGCCTCCGCCGACCAAACTCCGACCACCCCGAAAACACATCGTTCCGCCCGCCCGCGCCGTGACACACCCAGACTGCGCTTGATTCAATCCCGGTTGCGCGCTAGCAGAAACGCTCAGTCTCCGGAGGCGAAAATGGGCATCAATACCGAACGCGACATCGAAGCGAACCTGCAGATCGGCCCCACCGATCAAGGCATGGTGCGCCTGTTCGTCGAAGCCGACAACCTCGAAATCCCGATGGATTTCGACCCGGAAGAGGCCGAGGAAATCGCCGACGAGATCCGCGCCGCCGCCCAGGCTGCCCGCGCGGTCAAACGCTGACCTTCAGGGCCGCGGATCGCGCAGCATGTGCAGACGCCGCGCGGCGTCCATCGCAAATTTCTGGATCAGCTTCTTGCGCCGGGCTGCCGCCAGCTTGGCCTCGGGCGGCATCCGTATGATTTCGGCGTCATAGGCGTCGGCGATGATCAGACCGGTTTCCGTCGGCAAGAGGTCGGTTGGAAAATCAGTATCCACGGCCCAGAAGAACCGGTCGCACCAGTCCAGGTATCCGCCCCATTTGGAATCGGACTGGTAATCGACCCGGCTGGATTTGCACTCGACCACCCACAGCTCACCCTTGGGACCCAGACCCATCACATCCACCCGCAACCCGCGCGCGGGTACGAATTCCTCAATAGAAACAAAGCCGTGGCTGGCCAGATGTCGGGCAACCCCGCGGGCCAGCCTTTGACCGGGCTGCAGATCCAACGTCATGCGCAGAATGTGAACAATTCAAGAACAAAAATCAAGGACCTTCGCCATGAGGATCGGACCGGAACGAGCCACCGCCGTGCCGGCCCGTTCGGGCGACCCCGCATGCCTTCTTTTGCAACTGGCCCCCTTGCGCAGCCCGGCGCGGCACCCTAGTTAGGCCATTGGCGGGTTCTGCCCTTCTCGTGACCGGTAGCATTCCGGTGGCCTTAAGCAATTCCGAGGGAGCTGGCTCTGTTCAGGTCCTGGCCTGATTACCTGGCGCCCACCTGTACATACAGGTCCTCGGGAATCAAAACCGCACGGTTGCCTGGTGGTCCCGCCGCCTTCCGATCAGGTGAATTCCTGCGGATTGACCCGTACGAATGTTTCGTCATCCAGAGCAAAATCATAGAGTTTGCGCCCGTTCCATTGCGGCATATAGCAGTCAAACATCCTATTTTTCTGATCCGGCAGGCTTGGCACGGTCAAATCTGCCGCTGGCAGGTTCAATCCAAACGTCAACAACTGAGCGTCCGTGTAACGTGCAGATGCCTGCTTCACCGCATGATGTAACAGCACGTGTTCGATATGCCCGTATTCGCCGACTCGGTTGTGAGTGATGACAGTTGTCGGCGCGAACTGCTTCATCAACGCATAGGCAGATCCAGATAACAGCCCAAACAACGGATGGCGGCGCAATGGCCGGACTATTTCAGGTTCTGGCATGCTATCGCTGGTTGGCATGCGAATAAAACGACGCAGCCTCGGGTAATCACTTTCGACCGCAAAGGGCAGTTGCACCCGGGTGGCACCAATCATGTCGCACGCCTGTTGCATCGCTGCCTCGCGCGTATCGGTGTCTCGACGGCTGGACGCAGGCCGGAAGAAGCTTGCAACGACAACTTCGGCACGCCCCTTGAGATGCGCCAGAAGTGAGCCGGCAAACAGTGTTTCATCATCCTGATGGCATACGCACACAAGAATGCGCTGATGGGCAAGCCCGTCTAGGCTGAGTCCGTTGCGCACAACGCCCGGACCGGTCTCCAATAGGCCGAAATTCGCGCTATGCAGCGTTTCCGGCCCAATCAGGCTGACCGGCCGCGCTCGCCCTTGCTCGACCAAACGAGCCGAGCTTGCTTGCACATGGCCGTTTCGGTTGTCGCCCTGAATCAAGTAGCATCTGTCAGCCAAGCCAGGCCAGACTGCATCCAACTCGGCCACCCGGTTGTTCTTTTGCGCATCCAGATGCAAAAGGTCGATCGGGCCGAACGGCCGATCCTGAACAGCCTGCTCCAGCCCTTCGATCGCCGGCCTGAGGTAGAACTTCACGCGTTCAGGGAAGCGGTTTTCGAACCATCGGAACGCGATCGGCACGTAGATGTCGACCGCCGGCCATGAATCACGCAAACGCTGGCCAAGGTCGATTCCGATATATTTCAAACCGGGGTTCGAGTGCAGCGCCAACAAAGCCGCGTGGCCACCCGCCACTCCGACCTCGGCAAAACAATTGCTTTCCTGTGCCAGCCGATGAAGAGCACGCCGTTTCGGCTCCATCGATGGCGCGAGATCGGATGTGTGAAAGTCTTCCCGCATGTGTGCATAGCACACGTTTCCATTGATCGCGACTGGCTCGCCTGCTTGTTTCAGCCCGTCGGCAATCGCCTGATTCAAACTTGACAGATCATCCAGAAACGCCCGCGAATTGATGGCGTCTTCACAACTTGGCTTGGTCACGGAAACGGTCTTTCATGGACAACTCGATACGCTTGCGCATCCAATGTCAGGGGAAGACCAATTGCAAGCGCCAGGAACCACCTATCACGACCGGCGCGCTTCAACGCGCACGGGTTCCAGCTTGACTGCAACCGGGGTTCCTCCGCGCGGGCCTTTGGGCTTTTCGGCCATGCTCATGATCGCATAGGCGAATTGGACGCCCGCAAAGACGATCCCGTTCATGAACCAGATCATGATCAGCGCGATAAAGCCAATGTCGGACCCGGTGATGAGGTGGCGTAGGTTGGCCATGTTCAACAGCAGCAGCACGGCGACGAACACAGCCGAGATCACAAAGCCCAGTGCGACCTGGGTGATGTAAAGACGGATCAGTTTCGGCATGACGCACCTCCCTCACACGATACGAGTCTAGCGCAATTTCATGCCGGGTAAAATCGCCCGTGGCGCGTCAGAACGCCTCGGGCTTGGCTTCGCGGGCCATGTGGTCCAGAACCGCGTTGACGAATTTCGGCTCTTTGCCTTCGGGGAAAAAGGCGCGCGCCACGTCAACGAATTCGTTGATGACCACCTTGGGCGGCGTGTCGCTCTGGCTCAGCTCGGCGCCGGCCGCGCGGAACAGCGCCCGCAAGGTCGGGTCGATGCGCGAAATCGGCCATTTGGCCACCAGCGCCCGGTCGGTCATCTGGTCGATCGGCGCCTGATAGTTCACCGCGTCATCCACCAGTTTGCGAAACAGCGCGCTGTCGCCTTCCAGCATCTCGTCGCCCTCGTAGACCGCGCCGAACCGGTGATCCAGAAACTCGTTGACCACCTGTTCGGTCGTCTGGCCCGACTGCTCCATCTGGAACAGCGCCTGCACGGCGTACAACCGCGCGGCGGATTTCATTAGGCGTTTCCGGTTTGCCGGTTTCGGCGTGTCTGTCTGGGTCATGCTGTCGTTGATCCGTTGCTGTCGCCCGCCACAAGGATGGACTCGGACGGCGGCTTGAATCCGACGCCCTTTTTCGAAGCGCCCCACTTACGTCTGAGTGCGATCAGATGCAAGGCCGCAGCCGCCGCGCCGCCGCCTTTGTTCATCTTTTCCGGATTGGCGCGCACTTCGGCCTGCGCGTCATTCTCAACCGTCAGGATGCCGTTGCCGATGCACAGCCCCTGCAGGCCCAGCAGCTGGATCGCGCGGCTGGAATCGTTGCAGACGGTTTCGTAATGCGTGGTCTCGCCCCGGATCACGCAGCCCAGCGCCACATAGCCATCGAAGTTGCACTGGCGGTCGGCCATGGCAATCGCGGTCGGGATCTCGAGCGCGCCGGGCACCTCGACCACCTCGTAGCTACCGCCTGCGGCCTCGATCTCGGCCTTGGCGCCGCGAACCAGGTCGTCGGCGATGGCGCGATAGAACGGGGCCACAACGATCAGCAGCTTGACCGGGTCATCGAATTTCGGGGTCGGCAGAACGCCGTGTTTATCTTGCTCAGCCATGCTCAGTCACCCTTGAGAATCGAGCGGGTCCCGACGATGGACAGGCCAAAGGCGTCCAGACCCAGGTATTTCGTCTGCGGCGAGTCGGTCAGCAGCACCAGTTCCTTGATGCCCATCTTTGACAGGATCTGCGCGCCCAGACCGGTTTGCTTGATGGTGCGCGGGCCTTCGTCCTCGGCCGCGTACAGCGAGTGGCGCGGGTTGCGGAACAGGCAGACCACGCCGCGCCCCTCGGCGGCGATCTTTTCCATCGCGCGCGGCAGTTCCTGCGGCGATTTTGGGCCCAATCCCAAAATGTCCGAGGCCTCGTGCAGCGCATGGGTGCGGGTCAGGACGGGCTCGGGCGTGCTGATGTCGCCCTTGATCATCACCACATGTTCGATCCCGTGGGTCTGATCGGTGAAGATCCGCATCTCCCACTCGCCGCCATATTCCGACGTGACCATCCTGCGCGCGGTCTCGACCACCAGATTGTCGTGGCGCGCACGGTACGAGATCAGGTCGCTGATGGTGCCGATCTTCAGCCCGTGTTCCCTGGCGAATTCGACCAGATCGGGCAGCCGGGCCATGGTGCCGTCAGGCTTCATGATCTCGCAGATTACGCCCGAGGGGTTCAATCCGGCCAGGCGCGAAATGTCCACGGCGGCCTCGGTGTGGCCGGCGCGTACAAGCACCCCGCCCCGCTTGGCGCGCAGCGGAAAGACATGGCCGGGCGTAGCCAGATGCGCCATGGTGTTCTGTTCGTTGATCGCGGTGGCAATGGTCAGTGCCCGATCGGCAGCCGAGATCCCGGTGCTGACGCCTTCGCGCGCCTCGATCGAAACGGTAAAGGCCGTCTCGTGCCGCGACGAGTTGTTCACGGCCATCATCGGAAGGCCCAGACGGTCTATCCGTTCAGCCGTCATCGGCAGGCAGATCAGCCCGCGGCCATGCGTGGCCATGAAATTGATCGCCTCGGCATCGGCGAATTCCGCCGGGATCACCAGGTCTCCCTCGTTTTCGCGGTCCTCGTGATCGACCAATATGTACATCCGGCCCTGGCGCGCCTCTTCGATGATCTCTTCAATCGGGCTGATCGCGTCGCGCAGCTGGGCCTCGACCGGTCCGGGTGTTTCAAAGCTCATGGGGCAGCCTTTCACAGAGCAGGTGTTGCAACGCGGGATAGACCAGCACGCGCGCAAAGGCCAGTCCGCAAACGAATCCGCGCGGGGCTAACGCGGCGTTTAGTCCGGCGTCAGGTCATTTCCGACAGCCGCGCGACGTAACGGGCCAGCGTGTCGATCTCGAGATTCACCCGGTCGCCTAACTTGACGTCGCCCCAGGTGGTGACCTCCTTGGTGTGCGGGATGAAGTTGATGCCGAAATCGCACCCGTCCACGTCGTTCACGGTCAGCGAGGTGCCGTTCAGCGCGACCGAGCCCTTGGGCGCGATGAACCGTGCCAGATCTTGCGGCGCGCGCAGGGTCACCCGGGTGCTGTCACCCTCGTCCGTCACGGCGATCACCACGGCGACGCCGTCCACATGGCCTGAGACGATGTGCCCGCCCAGTTCGTCGCCCACCTTGAGGGCGCGTTCCAGGTTGACGCGTTTGCCCACCTGCCACCCGTCGAGGTTAGTCTTGGAAACCGTCTCGGCGCTGATCTGCACATCGTACCAGTCGTCGCCCAGCGCAATCACGGTCAGGCAGACCCCGTCACTGGCGATCGAGGCGCCGATATCAATCCCCGCGGTATCGTAGCCCGTCTTGATCCGCGCCCGCAGATCGCCCTGCTGCTCCAGTTCGATGATGGTGCCGATGTCGGTGACGATCCCAGTAAACATTCCGTTAACCCTCTGCGCGCAAACTATCCGAAGTCATCTGGCCCGAGGTAAGCCCAACCGGCCGCCGGGGCAAGCCCCGGCTTGCGCGTCCAGGGGCGGACGGGCATAGTTTCGGCGCAATTCTCAAACGCATGCAGGTGTGCGCAAACGGCATGAACGCTCCGATTTCAACGCAAGACGGTCGCGTGTTCCTTTTTTTGCAGGGGCCGCATGGGCCGTTCTTTCACGGGTTGGGGCGCATGCTGCGGGCGGCCGGCGCCGCGGTCTTGCGGGTGGGGTTCAATGCGGGCGACCGCGCCTTCTGGTTCGACAAGCGCAGCTATGTGCCGTATCGCGGAACGCTGGACGCGTGGCCGCAGGCCTTTGCCGACCTGCTCGAGACCCGGCGGGTAACCGATGTCGTTCTGTATGGCGACGTTCGCCCGGTGCATGCCGTGGCGATCCGGATCGCCCGGGCGCGCGGCCTGAGGATCCATGTTTTCGAAGAAGGCTATCTGCGCCCATGGTGGGTGACCTATGAGCGGAACGGATCGA
Organism: Ruegeria sp. BHSC026; assembly: GCF_059613065.1. Lineage (NCBI taxonomy): Bacteria > Pseudomonadati > Pseudomonadota > Alphaproteobacteria > Rhodobacterales > Roseobacteraceae > Ruegeria > Ruegeria sp. BHSC026. The sequence goes on from NZ_JBXWRV010000012.1 coordinate 79,364, forward strand.
ACGCACATTCCCGGCTGATGGACCTAGACATCGCAACAATGCAGCGAGCCGTGGAACTGACCGAGGGAACGACTCCGCCGCCACCCGCGCATTGGGGCGACATGCGACAACACGTTTTCTACGGCGCGCTGTACCATTGGTTCGTATTGTTCCTGAATCACGGCTACCGGAACTTCAGACCGCACCGCGATTTGCATGTTTCCCAGGAATTCGGGCTGTATTTCAAACGTCTGATGCGGATGCCCTTGCATCGAATCCGGCGCAGCCTGGCGACCGCCCGCATCCGCCGGGGCGGGTATCCTTATCATCTGGTGCTGTTGCAACTGGCGCATGACAGTTCGGTCCGGGCCCATTCCGAATTCTCGTCGATGTGCGCTTTCCTGCTGCCGGTCATGGAGGGATTCGCCAAGGGCGCCCCGCCACATCACCACCTGGTCATCAAGGAACACCCGCTCGAAAACTGCCGCGAGCCTCTGGCGCGCTTCATCCGCCAGACGGCCCGCCGGCTGGGCATCGCCGACCGTGTCCACCATGTGCCCGGCGGTAAACTGGCGCGTCTTCTGGATCACGCCAAGTCGGCGGTCACCATCAATTCGACGGCAGGTCAGCAGGCGTTGTGGCGCGGCGTCCCGCTGCGCGTGTTCGGCCGGTCGGTCTATGACAAGCCCGAGCTGGTGTCCGACCAGCCGATCGAGGTGTTTTTCGCCGACCCAAGGGGGCCGAACACCGACGCCTATCGCACGTACCGCCAGTTCCTGCTGGGAACCTGCCAGATCCCCGGCGGGTACTATTCGCGGCGGGGCCGCAAACAACTGCTCCGACAAGTGGTTGACCGGATGCTGCAGGCACACGACCCCTACGCGCGTGCCCTGGCTGGGGGCGCGACCGAAGGGCCACAGTTTCAATCCCGTCCGGCCCGACGGCTGGCAACGTCTGGAATCTGAGCGCCAAACTCAGTAGCGTCGCGACAAACCAAAAAACACAACACTGGCTGTCGAGGTCAACAACGTGCAGTGCTTCCCAACCCGGTGGATTCGAAAAGTCACTCTTTTCGCGACCGTCGCAATTCTGGCGGCATGCCAGCTTCCCAAGTCCGGGCCCAACAAGACCGAAATCCTGGCTGGTGCGGTTCAGAACGGCGGCAATGCATTTGTCGTAGAAGTAGACGATTTTGTTGCTAAAACTACTGCCGCCATTCCTCAGTACGGGTTCCCACAGGCCTTCCGCGGCGCCCAGAACATCACTTCGGACACGATCCGCCCGGGCGACGTTCTGGGGCTGACCATCTGGGAAAACGTCGACGACGGTCTGCTGTCCGGTGAAACCGGCCCCGCGACCAGCCTGGACGAAGTGCAGGTCGACAGCGAAGGGTACATCTTCATCCCCTATGCAGGCCGCCTGCGGGCCTCGGGCAACACACCCGAACAACTGCGCACCACGATCGCCGACAAACTGCGCGAGCAGACCCCCGACCCTCAGGTGCAGATCCGCCGCGTGGCCGGCGATGGTTCGACCGTATCGCTGACCGGGACCATCGGCGCCCCGGGCATCTATACGATCGAGCGTCCCACCCGAACCCTGTCGACGATGTTGGCGCGCGCCGGCGGCGTAGCGGTTGCCCCGGACATCGCGCTGGTCACCGTGATCCGCGGCAACCAGAGAGGGACGATCTGGTACAATGATCTTTTCCAGAACCCCGAAATGGACATCGCCCTGCGCGGCGGCGACAGGATTCTGGTCGAGCAGGACACGAGATCCTACATTGCGCTGGGGGCCACCGGGGGGCAGTCGCGCGTCGCTTTCGACAGTCAGGACCTCTCGGCGCTCGAGGCTCTGGCCCAGGTGGGCGGGTTGCAGTCGCTCTCGTCCGACCCGACCGGCATCTTCGTTCTGCGCAACGAGCGCGAGGACATCGCCCGCAAGATCGTGGGCCGCACGGACCTGAAGGGCGAGCAGCGCATGATCTACCTTTTGAACCTGACGGCGCCCAACGGGCTGTTCGTGGCGCGAGATTTCGTGATCCGCGACGATGACACGATCTATGTCACCGAAGCGCCCTATGCCCAGTGGACCAAGTCGATTTCGTTGATCGCAGGCGGCCTGACGCCGGTTGCGAACGTGGCCACGCTGACCGGCAATTGATCCGTGCAACCGGCGGCCGATACATCTGTTTCCGGCAACCTGGCGCGCCTGCTTGTCTACAATGGCGGGTTTCTGACCCAGCGGCGCATCCGCCGCATTCTGGCCCTGTCAGGCCACAAGGTCGCGCTGGGACTGCCGCGCGCGGGCGACCGGATCGGCGTCTGGGGGCAAAGCCCAACTGCCCATCGCGGGGAACGCGTTGCGGCCCGGTACGACGCCCCGCTGCTGCGCGTCGAAGACGCCTTTCTGCGCTCATTGCACCCCGGCCGCGGAAAAGAGCCGCCGCTTGGCCTGCTGCTCGATGCCTCGGGTGTGCATTTCGACGCCGACCGCCCTTCGGATCTCGAGACCCTGCTGGCCACGCATCCGCTGGACGACACCGCCCTTCTGGACAGGGCGCGCGGCGCGATGCTGCGGATGGCTGAATTGCGGCTGACCAAATATTCCGCATACGACCCCGAGGCAGAACTGCCCGAACCCGGCTATGTGCTGGTGGTCGATCAGACCCAGGGTGACGCCGCCGTCACCGCCAACGGCGGCGACCTGGCCCGCTTTCGCGAGATGCTGGTGATCGCGCAAGAGGAAAACCCCGGCGCCCGTATCATCGTCAAAACTCATCCCGAGACCACGTTGGGATACCGCCCCGGACATTTCGGGCCGCAGGATGAAACCGACCGCATCCGCCTGCTGCGCGACCGGGTCAACATCTGGGACCTGCTGGAAGGCGCGATCGGGGTCTATACGCTGTCGTCGCAACTGGGATTCGAGGCCATTTTGGCCGGACACAAGCCGCGTGTGTTCGGACGGCCATTCTATGCCGGTTGGGGGTTGACCCGCGACGACACCGAAATGCCGCGCCGGCAGCGCAACCTGACCCGCGCGCAGTTATTCGCCGCCGCGATGATCCTCTACCCCAAATGGTATGATCCATTCCGGGACCGGCTGTGCGAAATCGAGACCGTTCTGGACACGCTCGAGGCGCGCATGCGGGCCTGGCACGAAGACCGGCGGGGCTGGACGGCATCGGGGATGCGGCTGTGGAAACGCCGGCATCTACAGCGCGGCTTTGGAAGCTATCGCAAGATGCGTTTCACCGGTGCGCGCCCCGCCAGCCCAACCCGACCGCATATGGTCTGGGCCAAGCATGACCGCGACTCCGAGGGCGTCTTCCGCATCGAAGACGGCTTCTTGCGGTCGCGCGGGTTGGGGGCCCAGTTGGTGCCGCCGCTGTCGCTGGTGGCCGATGATCTGGGCATCTACTACGACCCGACCCGACCCAGCCGGCTCGAGGACTGGGTCGCGCGGCGCGAGACCCTGCGCCCCGATCAGGAACGCCGTGCCCGTCATCTGGTGCAACGCCTGACCCGAGCCGGCCTGAGCAAATACAATATCGGCGGCCCCTGCCCCGATCTGCCGGTCGGGCATCGCATTCTTGTCCCCGGACAGGTCGAGGATGACGCCTCGGTTCTGTTGGGAACCAGCACGGTGCGCACCAACCTGGACCTGCTGCACGCGGCCCGAAAGGCGAACCCGAATGCGGTTGTGATCTACAAACCCCACCCGGATGTCGAAGCCGGGCTGCGCGAAGGCCAGGTCGATGCCGATGGGCTGGCCGACATGGTTCTGACCGGCGTCGACCCAGCCCAGGTTCTGCCGCAGGTGCAGGAGATCTGGACCATGACGTCGGCGCTGGGGTTCGAGGCCCTGTTGCGTGGCGTCAAGGTCACGACGCTGGGGGCACCGTTCTATGCGGGCTGGGGTCTGACCACCGATTTGGGCGCGGTGCCCGCCCGTCGCGGCGCGCGGCCGTCGCTGCTGGGCCTCGTGCATGCGGCTTTGATTGATTACCCGCGGTATTTCGACCCGATCACCGGTGCCCCCTGCCCGGTCGAGGTTGCGGTCGACCGCCTCGCCCAGGGCGAACCCACGCCATCGGGCGCGGGAAACCGGCTGCTGTCCAAGCTTCAGGGCGCGTTGGCCACGCATGCGCATCTGTGGCGCTGAACCGACCCTAACGCGCGGAGCGGCGCCAGACTTGCAAGACATCGCCGCCCACCGGGCGCGCTTCTGCCAGTTCGAACCCGGGTGCCGCGGACAGGTCTTCAAGCCCCAGAGCCCCGATGGCAGGCAGACCTTCGGCGCCAATCGCCAGACCGGCGGTAAAGCCGACCAATTCATCAACAAGGTCGTCGGCCAGAAGCGACGCCGCCAAGGCCGAGCCGCCTTCGCAGAACACCCGTGTCAGACCCTGCCGGCCCAATTGCTGTAGCAGATCCACGGCATCGATGTGGTGCCCCCGGACTGCACAGGGGATCAGCGTGGCCCCCAATCCCCGCCAGGCGCGGGCGCGTTCCGAGTCCGGCGACGGACCATGGCACAGCCAGACGGGTATCTGTGAAGCGGTGCGGGCCAAATGCCCCAGCAGCGGGATATCCAGATGGCGTGACACCACGATGCGCACCGGCTGATGCCCAACCCCCAGGTCGCGCACGGTCAGAGACGGATCATCGGCCCGAGCCGTTCCCGCACCGACCATCACCGCGTCGTGTCGCGCGCGCATGGCGTGCACGGCCCGCCGGGATTCGGGGCCGGTTATCCACTTGCTCTGCCCCGAGGCGGTTGCGATACGACCATCGAAACTGCTGGCCAGTTTCAGCGTGACGAAGGGGCGCCCCTGTTCGGTCTTCATGAAGAACCCGGCGTGATCCAAGGCGGCCTGATCGGCCATGACACCGGTCGTTACCTCGACCCCGGCGGCCCGGAGCATTTCAAAACCCTGCCCGGCAACGCGCGGATCGCTGTCCTCGATCGCTGAAACAACACGCGCAACACCGGCATCAATCAAAGCCTGCGCACACGGAGGCGTTTTGCCATGGTGCGCACAGGGTTCAAGCGAAACGTAGGCCGTACTTCCGCGGGCGCGTTCACCGGCCTGGGCCAGTGCCTCAGCTTCGGCATGCGGACGCCCGCCCGGCTGGGTCCAACCCCGCCCGACGATCCGGCCATCCTTGACGATGACGCAGCCCACAGCCGGGTTGGGCCAGCACATTCCTTGTCCGCGCCGCCCCAGGGACAGGGCCAGCGTCATATATCGCTTGTCAGTGTCGGTCACTCGTCCGTCGATGGCTGCGGCGGGCGCAGTTCGTGGACGAACTCCTCGAAATCATCGGCCGCCTGGAAATTCTTGTACACGCTTGCAAAGCGAACATAGGCGACGGTGTCGATCCGCGCCAGAGCTTCCATGACGATCTCGCCGATCTTGCTGGACGGAATGTCAGTCTCGCCCATGCTTTCCAGCCGGCGCACGATGCCCGAAATCATCTGGTCAATCCGGTCGGGGTCGATCGGGCGTTTCTGCATCGAGATGCGGATCGAACGCTCAAGTTTGTCGCGATCGAAGTCTTCCCGCTTGCCGTTGGATTTAATCACCACCAGATCGCGCAGTTGAACACGCTCGTAAGTGGTGAAACGGCCCCCGCATGCGGGGCAGAACCGGCGCCTGCGGATGGCCACATGATCTTCTGCCGGGCGTGAATCCTTGACCTGAGTATCTATGTTTCCGCAAAACGGGCAGCGCATCCGCCGTCTCCTCGTCCCTTGTTCCGCCTCTTTTTGTCAGCGCTGGGGCCGACTTATCCACAACTATAGGCCAGCCGCTAGGATTTGGGTAGTCGGAAATTTCCACCGCTAGATAATGGGTCAGGCGAAATGCGCGGCCACCTTCCGCAGGTGGGGCGCCGTGCGGTGTTCAAACAGGTAGATCCCCTGCCAAGTCCCCAGCACGGGGTGACCGCCGCGAACGGGAATGGATAGCGATACCGGCATCATCGCGGCCTTGATATGCGCCGGCATGTCATCCGGCCCCTCATAGGTGTGCTTGAGATAGGACATGGACGGGTGGTCGGAAGGTGGCACGAGCCGCGCGAAGAACGCCCCGAGATCCGTCTGGACCTCGGGGTCGGCGTTTTCCTGAATCAGCAACGAACAGGAGGTGTGCCGCACGAAGAGCGTCAGCAGTCCGTCGGCCTCGGTTGCGGACAGCCAGCCCCGGATACGGTCCGTGAACTCGTACAAGCCCTGACCACGGGTCTGAACGGCAAACTCTGCCTGCATCGGCCCGGCACCTACCGTTGAAACGGGCGCACGTTGCACCGGGCATTCGCGCCTTGAACCGACATGCTGTAGCCGGGTTGAAACCCCGAGGTGATGAAACTGTTCTGCTGGGGCACGCCACCGGGCGGCGGATTGAGCGAGAATTGAACCGCGGTTCTGCGACCGGTCGTGACGCTGGGCCCATAGCCGCGCAACACATAGATCGGCTGCTGCCAGCCGGCGCCCAGCTCGCGGCGGGCGAAGTCGGCAGCTGCACACCAATACCCGTCGACATCCTGACGCGAGCGCGGGATGACCTCGAAATCGGTGCTGTTGATGGGTTCGGTGCGATACCCGTTCGGCGCGGCGAAGGACATCGACGGGACGCCGACCGCTCCGACCGCAAGCCACGCGCAAACCACGATCCGCTTCATGTCTGTTCCTTTTCTCCTGTCATGTCGTACTCAGGCTAGCGCTTGGGCTTGTCCCGGCCAGAACCGATCACGATGTTTTCAGCAATCCTCGCAATCCGTGCGCGCCACTGTCAACCAACGGTGATATCAGGCCAGGGCCTCAATCACCGGGGGTTGTCGCGGAACCGCCCCTCCCCGCGCAGGACGACGGCCAAAAGTACCGCTATCACCCCGGGCACCAGAAGCACGCCTCATCGTACCCGGTCGAATTTTTGGGGAAGGAATCCAGCCGACAATCTCGCCTTTTTGCCTTGCCCTTGCGAAAGCCCTTGCGAAAGGGAGTCCCCACGGCCAGTCACCGTATCGCGGTATGTGCCTGGCCCGGCCACAAGATAATGCGTGTGCCGGGGAGCCGCGGACGGTGTGGTGCGTCTCGTCTCCGGGCTCGTCCCACTCCCCAATGGGAACCGACCCGGCACGAACGGGTATCTAAACCTGCGCTTCGCACTCGGCATTGGATCGGGTGCCAGAGTCATTCGAACTCGGGCCAAACAGTGCCTTCTGCACAATGTTAGACCCCAGCACGACCGTCCCGGTTGTTCAAGAACGAGGTTTGCGCGCATACTCCGACGAACTGCGCTGGCTTGGACGGGTCCCATGGATGTCGAAATCACAAGGCTTAAGCTTTTGGCCGCCGAATTGGAACGCGCGGCGGAAAACCCGGAGCTGGTCGCCCGGGTATTTGACCGCGCCGACCTGACCCCGGCCCAACTCTCGGCGGCCGAAGCCCGGATCAGCGCACAAACCGAGGCTAGCTTCATCCGGCACGCCTGCGATGTGCTGGGCGACATCACCTTTGCAGCCAAGGCCGGATTGCGGGTCACTTCGGCGTCCAGCCTCGCGGCCTATATCAGCAAATATTCGCGCGACCTGAAGCAGGTGATGGAAAACACCATTCGTTTTCACCGCTTCATCGACCCGACCCTTGGTTTCAGCATGGACCTGTCCGGCAACGCTGCCACGCTGGGGCTGCATTGGAAAGATGCGCGTTTCGCCCGGTATCACCGCCGGACCGAGTTTCTGATGTTCGCCGCCATCGCCCGAATGCGCACGCTGACGGGAGTGCACCTCAACCCGATCGAGATCCGGTTCCAGCACCAGGTCGGGCGGCATGAGGCACGCTTTTCAAGGCTTGCCGGTTTTCCCGTCCGCTTCGGCATGGAGCAGATGGAGATCCTGCTTCCGCTGACGGCGCTGAACCTGCCCATCCCCACTTACGATCCCCGCCTTCGAGAACATCTTCTGGCCTATGGCGAACGGCTGCTGGCCGAAAACGGACAAGAGCGGCAAACCCTGCGCAGCCGGGTCGAGGGGGTGATCACGCAATCCCTCCCGGGCAGGATCATACGCGCCGAAGACGCCGCTCAAACGCTGGCCATGAGCCCGCGTACCTTTGCCCGTCGTCTTGGAGCCGAAGGCACCAGTTTTCGCCAGATCGTCGATGACCTGCGCTGTGATCTGGCCCAGACCCTGCTGCGAAACGAGATGACCCTGGCCCAGGTCGCCTATGCGCTTGGCTACGCCGATCAGTCGGCGTTTTCGACGGCTTTCAAACGATGGACCGGGCACCCGCCCAGCACCTTGAAGGCCCGGGTGGACCATCCAATCCAACCGTGAAGGGTGGCCGAGGGTCATCGGCGTCACCACCTCGCCCCGGCCCGTCCCATGAGTGGACATTGACCATATGGAGCGCGTGACGGCCAACCGCATGCGCGGTTATGCCAAGTTGATTACATGTTTGGACAGTGTGACCCTGTCTGCCCCGCAACGAAAAAAAGGCGCCTCGATCGAGGCGCCTTTGAGATCACTGATCAAGGAAAGACCGCAACTTGCGGCTGCGGCTGGGGTGTTTCAGCTTGCGCAGCGCCTTGGCTTCGATCTGCCGGATCCGTTCGCGGGTCACGCTGAATTGCTGGCCGACCTCTTCCAGCGTGTGGTCGGTGTTCATGCCGATGCCGAACCGCATCCGCAGAACGCGTTCCTCGCGCGGGGTGAGCGAAGCTAGAACCCGGGTCGTGGTTTCCTTGAGGTTTTCCTGAATGGCGCTGTCCAGCGGCAGCACGGCATTCTTGTCCTCGATGAAATCGCCCAGCTGGCTGTCTTCCTCGTCGCCGATCGGGGTTTCCAGAGAAATCGGCTCCTTGGCGATCTTCATCACCTTGCGAACCTTCTCCAGCGGCATCTGCAGCTTTTCGGCCAGTTCCTCGGGCGTCGGCTCGCGGCCGATCTCGTGCAGCATCTGGCGGCCGGTCCGCACCAGCTTGTTGATCGTCTCGATCATGTGCACCGGGATACGGATGGTGCGCGCCTGATCCGCGATCGAGCGCGTGATCGCCTGACGGATCCACCAGGTCGCGTAGGTCGAGAACTTGTAGCCACGGCGGTATTCGAACTTGTCCACCGCCTTCATCAGGCCGATATTGCCTTCCTGAATGAGATCAAGGAATTGCAGGCCACGGTTCGTGTATTTCTTGGCGATCGAGATCACAAGGCGCAGGTTGGCTTCGACCATTTCCTTCTTGGCCTGACGTGCCTCTTTCTCGCCCTTCTGAACCTGCTGGACGATACGGCGGAACTCGCTGATGTCCAGACCGACATACTGACCGATCTGCGCCATGTCGTTGCGCAGCTCCTCGACCTTGTCCGACGAGCGTTCGATGAACATCTGCCAGCCACGTCCCGGCTTTTGGGCCATGTCGGAAAGCCAGTTGGGATCAAGTTCACGACCACGGTATTCGTCGATGAACTCGCGCCGGTTGATGCGGGCCTGATCGGCCAGCTTGACCATGGCGCTGTCCAGCGACATGATCCGCTTGTTGATACCGTACAACTGGTCGATCAGGGCCTCGATCCGGTTGTTGTGCAGGTGCAGCCCGTTCACCAGTTCGACGATTTCCGAGCGCAACTTCTGATAGGTCGCCTCGTCCTCCGCGCTGAACGAGCCATCTTCGTTCAGCGTGGCCGAGATCCGACTGTCCTGCATCTCGGACAGCATCGCGAAGTCGGTCGAAATACGTTCGAGCGTCGTCAGGACCTGATCCTTGAGCGCGGCCTCCATCGCCGCCAGCGACATGTTCGCCTGATCTTCCTCGTCGTCGTCATCGTCCGAAGCGATCGGGTTTCCGTCGGCATCCAGTTCGGGGCCGGTGTCCTTAGCGGGTTTCGACGCCTGAACCTTCGACGTATCGACGACGGGCTCCTCAACGTCTCCGTCCTCGTCCAATTGGTTGCCGAAGGTGGCCTCCAAGTCGATCACGTCGCGCAGCAGGATGTCCTCTGACAGCAGTTCGTCATGCCAGATCGAGATCGCCTGGAAGGTCAGCGGGCTTTCGCAAAGCCCGGCGATCATGGTATTGCGTCCGGCCTCGATCCGCTTGGCGATGGCAATCTCGCCCTCGCGGCTCAGCAACTCGACGCTGCCCATCTCGCGCAGATACATGCGCACCGGGTCGTCGGTGCGGTCCAGCTTTTCGGTCTGCGACCCCGCCAGCGCAACCTCGCGGTTGCTGTCAGTCGTGACCAGATCGGTCGAGCCCTTCTGCTCTTCCTCCTCGGCCTCTTCGTCTTCAATGATGTTGATGCCCATCTCGGACAGCATCGACATCACGTCCTCGATCTGTTCCGAACTGACCTGATCCGGCGGCAGGACCTGGTTGAGCTGGTCGTAGGTGATATAGCCTTTCTCGCGGGCCTCGGCGATCATCTTCTTGACCTGGGCCTGGCTCATGTCCAGCGAGATTTCCTGTTCCTGGTCGTCGGACTTCCGTTCCTCGTTGGTATCCTTGGCGGCCATTCAGTGCTCCTGCAGGGATGGGTGATTCGATGGAACCGAATCATTAGCGCGTAGAAGTGATTCGGCCACCCGTTTACCCGTTTTTCTTTTCCAGTGCTTTATGAAAACACCACCTCAGCGGCGTTTCCGCTCGAACTTGATGCCCGACATGATCGCCTGAAACGCGTCCTTCTCATCGCGATTGATTCGCGCCCCGTTCTCAGCAATGTCGAATACGGTCCTGTCCTCGTTCTGGCTGCGACTTGCGCGGTTTCGCTCTTCGGCGGCTTGCGCCAACCGGAACGTCAATGCCTCGTCCGTTACGTCAGACAGTTCCTCCTCGGCCTCGGCAATCTCGGCATCCAGCCCCCGGAGCGCTTTGATTTTTGCGAGTTCCTCGGCCAGTGTCATCTGTGCCTTTTCGACGTCGCCCGGTTTGTGCACACAGGGGATCACTGCGACATGGCGAAGGCCCAGCAGGTTTTCAAGAGGGCCGGCCCCCAAAGTTTCGACAATGTGGTCCTTTAGGTTGTCCGGGTCGTCAATCGCGTGGCGCAGAACGGCATCGCGCAGAGCGGCCAGTTCGGGGTCGAGGCACTCCATCTCCTCCAGCTGGGTCTCGAACTGGATCACGACCTGAGGGTTCAGGATCGCAATCGCCAGGATCGCCGCTTCACGCAGGCGGATTTCAGCGTTTTCCGTGGACGCCAGAAACGACGATCGCGCGCTTGGCGTCGGCGCCCGCCGCACGGGCTGCCATTTCCCGCGCGGCTGCCAAGTGCGGGGGCCGGACTGCCGCTGCGGGCGGAAAAGCTGCCAGCGCAGGTCCTTGATCTCCTGCCCGTAATGGGCGCGGATCGATGGGTCGCGGATCAGCTGGATCTTTTCGCGCAGCGCCTTGTCCAGGGCCGCCTTGCGCTCGGGGCTGTCGAACACCTTGCCCTCGGTTTCGCGCCGCCACAGAAGCCTGACCATCGGTATGGCCGCGTCCAGCACCGCCTGAACCGCCGCCGGGCCTTCGGCGCGCAGCAGATCGTCGGGGTCCTTGCCCTCGGGCATCAGGGCGAACCGCAGAGACTTGCCGGCCACCAACAATGGCAGCGCCAGGTCGATGGCCCGCATCGCCGCGCGCAGACCGGCCGTGTCGCCATCCAGCGCGATGATCGGCTCGTCGGCGATACGCCACAGCATGTGCAACTGATGTTCTGTTATCGCGGTGCCCAGCGGCGCGACGGCGGCGCCGAAACCTGCCTCGGACAGGGCGATCACATCCATATAGCCCTCAGCCACGATCAGCGGTTGCCCCTTGCCCGCAGCCTGACGGGCCGGTCCGTGGTTGTAGAGGCTTCGCCCCTTGTCGAACAGCGCGGTTTCGGGCGAATTCAGATATTTGGCGTTATCATTGGGATCCATCGCCCGCCCACCGAACGCGATGCAACGGCCGCGCGGGTCGCGGATCGGGAACATGATGCGGTTGCGGAACGTGTCATAGGGCTTTTTGCCCTTGGTCGACGGTTTAGCCAGACCGGCGCCCAAGATCAGGTCCTCAGCCACGTTTTTGCCGCGCAGGTGGACCCACAACGCCTGCCAGCCGTCGGGCGCAAACCCAATTTCCCAGCGGTCCAACGCCTGAGTGTCCAAACCGCGGCGGTCTAGATAGGCGCGCGCCTCGGCCCCTGCCCCGGTCTTGAGTTGCAGGCGGAAGAACTGCACCGCCTGCTCCATGACATCGGCCAACTGCGCCCGATGGTCCTGCTTTTCCTGCGCTTTGGGGTCGCGCGCGGGCATCGGCAATCCGGCCTCTCGGGCCAGAATTTCGACAGCTTCCATGAACGAGACATTCTCGGTGTCTTTCACGAAGCTGATCGCGTCGCCCTTGGCGTGACACCCGAAGCAGTAATAGAACCCTTTCTGGTCATCCACATGGAACGAGGCCGTCTTTTCGTGATGGAACGGGCATGGCGCCCACATGTCGCCCTTGCCCGGATTGGACTTGCGATTGTCCCACATAACCTTGCGCCCAACGACCTGAGACAGGCTCAGACGGGTGCGCAGCTCATCCAGAAATCCAGGGGGCAATGACATGTGTCATACATGGCAGAAACGGGACCGCCAGCCAAGGGCGCGGCAGGCCTTTGTCCACAGCCAATTGGCAGCCCTGTGGATTATTGCTGCAGGCACAGCTCCATCCAGGCGGCGCCGAGGTCTTTTTTGCGGATATCGCGCATCTTCTGCTCATAAACCCACGGGGTGATCAACGGGATCGCGGCGTTGTAATTCTCGGGCCATGTTGGGCCGGCCTCGGCCACCGCCTGCGGGACGTCCCGTTCCTTCACGCGATCCAGCCGCGCCTTCTGGATCGCGGTCACGACCTCGGCCTGGTATTTGCAGCTTTGTTCCTTGGTTTCAGCGGCAGCCAGCGGCGTGGCCAGCAGGGCGGCGGCAAGTGCGATGCGCAGCATTGGGTCCTCTTGGAATCGTTACCTGTGTTCAGTCTAGCGGCGCGCGGCGACGCCTACCATGGCCCTTTTCAGATCATGCACCAATGATGCGGCCATCGACCGGAACACCATGATCTGAAAGGCTTTCTCACCGATCCGGGTAATCGAGGCGTTCATGTGAAACAGCAGCGTCCGCGCCGTATGCCCGCGTTTGAAGTGCTGCGGGCGCAGATCGACGGGCACCAAACGGGCCAAAACATCCTCGGCACCGTCGCCCTCAAGCCGCACCACGGCCCAGGCATCGGACTGGTCGACGACCGCGGCGTGGGCGGACAGCGAAGGGTCCGGTGCGGGGCCGATCAGCATGGCCTGACCCGGGCCGAACCAGATGGCCCGCGCGCCTTCTTTCCCAGTGGCGCGGTTCGGGGCCGGCAGGGCCATGCCATGCGCCGCCTTCATCGCGTCGAACAGTGCTTTGGTCTGCCCTTGAAAGGCCGAAACCGCATGTATCGCGCTCGGGTCGACCTCGGTGACCAAGACCGTTCCAATGGTCAGCGGCAGCAGCCCGTCACACGGGGTCTGAGCAATCAGCTTATCCACGCACACGCTCTCCCTCTGGATCAAAGAACACCGGGTCCGTCACCTCACACAGCGTGGTCACGCCGCGCAGGTGATCGACCATCTTGACGATCTCGCCATGACGGTCGGGGCCATCGGCCAGAAACGCCAGCCCCAGCATGCTGCCCAGCGTTGGCGAATAGCAGACCGAGGTCACATAGCCCTGATCGTTGGTGCGTACCGGCGCGTCCTCTTCGTTGTACAGATGCGCACCTGCCAGCAACTGGCGGCTCTCCCCGATGGGTTTGAGCCCGACCAACCGCTCGCGCCCCGGCGCCTCAAGCCCTGGGCGTTCGGACATAGTCTTGCCGATGCAGTCCTTTTTCCGCGACACCATCCGGCCCATCCCGATGTCATAGGCCGTTGTTCGCCCGTGGACTTCGGCATGGGTGATGAACCCCTTCTCGATCCGCAGGACGTTAAGCGCCTCCATCCCATACAGGCCGCCACCCAGCGCCTCGGCCCGTTGGGTCAGAATGTCGAACAGGCTGGCTCCATACCGCGCAGGCACGGCAATCTCATAGGCGTGTTCGCCCGAGAACGAGATCCTGAACAGACGCCCCGGCACCCCCAGAACCGAAACCGGACCGCAGGCCATGAACGGCCATTCAGCATCATCCAGTGGGGTGTCCAGCATGCCGTTCAGCACCTCGCGCGATTTGGGGCCGGCCACGGCGAATTGCGCCCATTGTTCCGTCACTGAAACCAGCGACACGTCCCAATCGGGCCGCAGACCCTGACGCACGAATTCCAGATGTTTCATCACGTCACCGGCGGCGGCGGTCGTGGTGGTCATCAGGAAATGACTATCACCCAACCGCGCGGTGGTGCCGTCATCCATGACGAACCCATCCTCACGCAGCATCAGCCCATAGCGCACGCGCCCGACCTTCAGCGTCGAAAACGTGTTGGTATAGACGAAATCCAGAAACTGCGCGGCGTCGCGCCCCTGAATGTCGATCTTGCCCAGGGTCGACACATCGCACACGCCGACCGCCGTGCGCACCATCTGCACCTCGCGGTCGCAGGACTGGCGCCACGTGGTCTCGCCCGGCTGCGGAAAATAACTAGGCCTGTACCATAGCCCGGCCTCGACCATCGGTGCCCCGCGCGCCACCGACGCCTTGTGCGAGGTGGTGAACCGCTGCGGTTTGAAACCCGCCCCCTCGGACCCCGCGCCCAGCGCAGCGATGGCAATCGGCGTGTAAGGCGGGCGAAAGGTGGTGGTTCCGGTTTCGGCAATCCCGCGCCCGGTGGCATCCGCCAGCACGGCCAGCGCCGCGACATTCGAGTTCTTGCCCTGATCGGTGGCCATGCCCTGCGTAGTATAGCGCTTCATGTGCTCGACCGAGCGGAAGTTCTCGGTCGCGGCCTGTTTGACATCCTTGACGGTCACGTCGTTCTGGAAATCCAGCCACGCGCGCCCCTTGCCCGGTACCGCCCACAGCTGCGCGATTTCATAGGGCTGGTCCTCGGCCTGCGGC
>NZ_JBXWRV010000013.1:0-76994 GCF_059613065.1 Ruegeria sp. BHSC026
CATCGACCGTGACGGCGTCGAGCGTGGCCAGGTTCTGGCCAAGCCGGGTTCGGTGACCCCGCACACCAAGTTCGAAGCCGAAGCCTACATCCTGACCAAGGAAGAGGGCGGCCGTCACACCCCGTTCTTCGCGAACTACCGTCCGCAGTTCTACTTCCGTACGACTGACGTGACCGGCACGGTTCAGTTGAAGGAAGGCACTGAGATGGTCATGCCGGGCGACAACGTCGGCTTCACCGTCGAACTGATCGCTCCGATCGCGATGGAAGACGGCCTGCGTTTCGCCATCCGCGAAGGCGGCCGCACCGTCGGCGCCGGCGTCGTCTCGAAAATCATCGAGTAATTCGCACACGCAAATGATCAGACGGAAAGGGCGTCCCTCGGGGCGCCCTTTTTGGTGCTCCTCTCTAGTGGACATTCCGCCTATTCAGGGTAAAACAATCAAAACGAGAGCAAACGGATTTGTCCGATTATGTGAAAATGGTTGGCTGGCGGGGTCTTGGTGCTTGGGGTGAGCTACATAGCTTATGACTACTACAGCGCCGGGTTTCATACACGCCCAGATTTGCCGGAAGGGGCATTTTCGATCTCTTCCAAGAGTGGGCTGCGAGCTATCCTACTCGATGTACCGAATGAAAGGGCTTCGCGGCGCTATTTTGGCTATCCGGTTGAAGTGCCATTCTATCTCGAAAACGTATGGTCATTTTGCCATCGCTCACCTGAGTTGGAAAGGCAGCAGTTACTGCAGCAGTTGGGCAACAAACCTGGCGAACGCATCGAAGGCGTTTGTGAAATTGATGTTGAAGGTGACAAAGTATTTAGAGGCGTCGTGACTTCAGTGCCGAAACTTTAGACTACTCAATCAAGTTAAAGCCTGAACTCCCTATCGGGCCAACAACGTGATGACATTCAGAATGTCACAAACGCAAACACGCGAGAGCAGGGAAAAAGCAGCCTATGGAAGCAATACTTGCCCTTCTATTCATTTCTTTCTTCCTATGGTTGATTTGGGAGCTGTTTGCTCTGGTAGGCGACATGGCGGAACGGCGCGGACAAGATCGACTGCTATGGCAAATGGCAGCATTGATTATCAACCCCTTTGGTGCAATTTTCTTACTTTGGCTATTCGTTTCTGTCCGTGAAGATCTCTAGGCCCGGTCAAAGCATGTGCTTGATTGGGCTTGGAATGCTTCGATCTGACAATGATTTCCCAATTTTTTGGACGTGTTCACGGCCTATCAGGCGTAAGATGCGGTGGACTTGATCCAAACAAACCGCTTGCCAAACCCCTTTCTCCCATGTAAGCCGCGCGGGTTCTCATGCAGAACGTAAAGGCGGGGTGATTCCCGCCTTTTGGGTTCGATGAGGGTTGGCGATGAGCGCCTGTCCTCCTCTCAACTCCAACGCCTGAAAAAAAGGCTGTTATGATGCAAAGCCAAAACATCCGTATTCGGCTCAAGGCATTTGACTATCGCGTCCTGGATGCCAGCACGCAAGAGATCGTCAACACTGCCAAGCGGACCGGCGCGCAAGTGCGTGGCCCGATCCCGCTGCCGAACAAGATCGAGAAGTTCACGGTTCTCCGTGGCCCTCACGTTGACAAGAAATCCCGCGATCAGTTCGAGATCCGCACGCACAAGCGTCTGCTCGACATCGTAGATCCGACGCCCCAGACCGTGGACGCGCTGATGAAGCTCGACCTCGCCGCTGGTGTGGACGTCGAGATCAAGCTGCAGTCGTAAGATCGGAGGGTATTGATGATGCGCTCTGGTATTATCGCAAAGAAAGTCGGCATGACCCGGCTGTTCATGGAAGACGGTCGTCAGATCCCTGTCACCGTTCTGCACCTGGACAACCTGCAGGTCGTCGCACAGCGCACCGCTGACAAAGACGGCTATACCGCCGTTCAGCTGGGCGCCGGTGCCGCCAAGGCAAAACGCACCTCGAAGGCCATGCGCGGCCACTTCGCCGCCGCCAAGGTCGAGCCCAAGCGCAAGCTGGCCGAGTTCCGCGTGTCGGAAGACGCGCTGATCGAAGTGGGCGCCGAGATCTCGGCAGATCACTTCGTCGAAGGTCAGAAGGTTGACGTTTCGGGCACCTCGATCGGTAAAGGCTTTGCCGGTGCGATGAAGCGCCACAACTTCGGTGGTCTGCGCGCCTCGCACGGTGTCTCGATCTCGCACCGTTCGCACGGTTCGACCGGTCAGTGTCAGGACCCGGGCAAGGTGTTCAAGGGCAAGAAGATGGCCGGTCACATGGGTGCTGCCCGTGTCACCACGCAGAACCTCGAAGTCGTGAAAACCGACGCCGAGCGTGGCCTTGTCTTCATCAAGGGTGCCGTTCCCGGGCCGAAATCGGGCTGGGTCACCGTCAAGGACGCCGTGAAGAAGAAAGCGCCCGAGGGTCTGCCGTTCCCGGCTGCTCTGAAAACTGCAGCGACCGAGGCTCCGGCTGAAGAAGCGCCCGCGGAAGGGGGTGAAGCATGAAACTTGACGTGATCAAACTGGACGGCAAGAAAGCCGGCGACATCGAGCTGGACGAAGCTCTGTTCGGCCTCGAGCCGCGTGCGGACATCCTGCACCGTGTGGTCCGTTGGCAGCGCAACAACGCGCAGGCCGGCACCCACAAGGTCAAGACACGGTCCGAGACCAGCTACTCGACCAAGAAGATCTATCGCCAGAAGGGCACCGGTGGCGCACGTCACGGTGACCGCAACGCGCCGATCTTCCGCAAGGGTGGTATCTACAAGGGCCCGACCCCGCGTTCGCACGGCCACGACCTGCCCAAGAAGTTCCGCAAGCTGGGCCTGCGCCACGCTCTGTCGGCCAAGGCAAAGGCAGGTGAGCTGGTCGTGATCGAGGCTGCCGAAGCCGAAGGCAAGACCGCCGCATTGGCCAAGCAGGTTGCAAACCTGGGCTGGAAGCGCGCTCTGGTCATCGACGGCGCCACCGTGAACGAAGGGTTCGCCCGCGCAGCCCGCAACATCGAAGGTCTGGATGTCCTGCCGTCGATGGGCGCAAACGTCTATGACATCCTCAAGCGTGACACCCTGGTGCTCACCAAGGCGGGTGTCGAAGCACTGGAGGCTCGACTGAAATGAGCGCGAAGGCAGAACACTACGACGTGATCCGCAAGCCGATCATCACCGAAAAAACGACCATGGCGTCCGAAAACGGCGCGGTTGTCTTCGAGGTCGCGATCGACGCCAACAAACCGCAGATCAAAGAGGCCGTCGAGGCGTTGTTTGGTGTGAAGGTCAAGGCGGTGAACACCACCGTGACAAAAGGCAAGGTCAAGCGGTTCCGCGGCCAGCTGGGCAAGCGGAAAGACGTCAAGAAGGCCTATGTGACCCTGGAAGAGGGCAACACCATCGACGTGACCACCGGTCTCTGATCGGCCCCGTCCTTGGAGAGAGATGAAAGCCCCCGCCGAAAGGCGGGGGTTTTTTGTTTGATTTTTTTGAGTGCCAAGAATTTTCAAGAGCATTGTGATAAGATGAAAAGTGAATGTTGGGGGGATAGAAATGTACGATTTTTTCAAGCGGTTGAACCTGCCTTGCGTTGCCGCGGGTGCCGTCGTTTTCACGGTGTCGGGCGCACATGCATTCGAGGGGACCTTGAAACCGGAAGCTGTGGAGCTGGAAACGACCTACTCACCCTTTGTGGGTCGATCCTATCCGGACACGGTTTTGTTCGGCGATCTGCATTTCCATACCGAGATCTCGTTCGATGCGGGGCTGATCGGGACATCGCTCAGCATTCATGACGCTTTCCGTGTGGCGCGTGGTGAAAAAATCATTTCGAATACAGGGCAACCGGTCCAACTTGTTCGCCCTCTGGATTTCCTGGCCATTACTGAGCACGCAGAAATGCTCGGACTGGCAACAGCCATCCGCACATCCAACCCTCGACTTCTGCAGGATGAATGGGGCAGGCGCATTCACGATCAGTTTCGGCAGGGACAGGAGGCAAGGATGGCTGCCTTCGCCGAGATCATTGATATCGGCACGGTACAGGGTCGGGATCCGACCGCAGGCTTAAACCTGGATGGGGACCTCTGGCTGGAAATCGTGGAAACGGTTGATCAATACAACGATCCGGGCAATTTCACCGCGCTTAGCGGCTTTGAATGGACCTTCACCCCCAAGGGCGACAACCTGCACCGTGTCATTCTGTTTGGGGACGGGGCCGACAAAACCAGCCAGACCAAGCCGCTGGCATTCTTCGAGGCGCCTGACCCTCAGCTTCTGTGGGAGTATCTCGAGGGTTACGAGGCCAAGACCGGTGGACAGGCCATTGCCGTGCCTCACAACGCCAATATGTCGAACGGGCTGATGTTCAGTAAGAACAAGTTCGATGGTTCGCCGATGGATGCTGAATATGCGGCCCAGCGTATCCGCTGGGAGCCGATGCATGAGATGACCCAGATCAAAGGCGACGAGGAGACGCATCCCATGCTGTCGCCCGACGACGAATTCGCGGATTTCGAAAGCTGGGATGTGGCCAACCTTTCCGGCACAGCTGCGAAGACACCCGAGATGCTGCGCTATGAATACGCGCGCTCGGCGCTGAAAGTCGGTTTGGAGCTGGGCCGCGAGATCGGTGTGAACCCCTACAAGTTCGGCCTCTACGGCACGACCGACACGCACACCGCGATCCCCACCACGCGGGAAGACAACTATTTTGGCAAATACCAGCACACCGAGCCGTCAGCCAATCGCCATAACATCGACGTCATCCCGGCCGAAGATCCAGCTCTGCGGATCATAACCGCGCAGGAGTCTGCCGCTGGCTTGACGGCTGTCTGGGCGCGGGAAAATACCCGGCAAGAGGTTTTTGGCGCAATCACCCGTAAAGAGGCCTATGCCACGACCGGAAGCCGTATTCGCGTGCGTGTCTTTGGCGGCTGGGAGTTCGCGGAGGCCGATCTGCACGCATCCGATTTCGTGTCGAATGGATATCAGAACGGGGTTCCGATGGGCGGCGATCTGACGAATATTCCCGAAGGGGCTTCGCCTCGGTTTCTGATAAGGGCCTTACGCGATCCTGATGGCGCCAACTTGGATCGGGTGCAGATCATCAAGGGGTGGCTGGATTCCGACGGTAAATCCCACGAACGAATCTATGACGTCGCAGTGTCGGGCGGTCGCGAAATCGGAGATGATGGGCGTGCGCGCGAACCGGTCGGGAACACGGTAGATATCAAGAGCGCAACCTACACCAATTCCATCGGTGCGGCTGCTCTGTCCGGCTATTGGGAGGACCCTGCGTTCGACCCTGCCGAAGACGCATTCTATTACGTTCGCGTAATCGAGATACCGAAGCCTCGATGGACAACCTTCGACGCGGCATTTTATGGTGTCCCGCTGCCCGAAGTGGTGCCGCCCACCGTACAAGACCGAGCCTACACCTCGCCGATCTGGTACACGAGCCAGAACTAAGCGCCGGGACAGACAGGGGCTCTGTGTGACGTGGCGAGCAAGGGTCGCGTAGCTCCTGCGCCCGGTGTGAGCAAAGGGTGAAGAAAATCGGGATACTACCTATAGACACCCACCCCCAACCCTGCTACACGCTCCCAATCTTGCGGCCTCGGATTCGTTCCGGGGCCTCTGATATTTGCAGCCGGGGACCTTCGGGGCCCTATAACCTGGGCACCTACGGGGGCCTCTCACATAGCGGGGATTGATCCTCGCGCTTGCTAAACGGAAGACAGAAAGCATGGCACTCAAGTCGTACAAACCGACGACGCCGGGCCAGCGCGGGCTGGTGCTGATCGACCGTTCGGAGCTTTGGAAAGGACGTCCGGTCAAGTCTCTCACCGAGGGTTTGACCAAATCGGGCGGCCGGAACAACACCGGACGGATCACTTCACGCCGCCGTGGCGGTGGCGCAAAGCGTCTCTACCGGATCGTTGACTTCAAACGGAACAAACTGGATGTGGCGGCAACCGTCGAGCGGATCGAATACGACCCGAACCGGACCGCATTCATCGCACTGATCAAATATGACGACGGCGAGCAGGCCTATATCCTGGCGCCGCAGCGTCTGGCGGTTGGCGACAAGGTCATCGCTTCGGCCAAGGCCGACATCAAGCCCGGCAACGCGATGCCGTTCTCGGGCATGCCGATCGGTACCATCGTGCACAACATCGAGATGAAGCCCGGCAAGGGTGGTCAGATCGCACGTGCAGCGGGCACCTACGCCCAGTTCGTCGGTCGCGATGGCGGCTATGCCCAGATCCGTCTGAGCTCGGGCGAGCTGCGCATGGTGCGCCAGGAATGCATGGCCACCGTCGGTGCCGTATCGAACCCCGACAACAGCAACCAGAACCTCGGCAAAGCCGGTCGTATGCGCCACAAGGGCGTGCGTCCGTCGGTCCGTGGTGTTGCCATGAACCCGATCGATCACCCCCACGGTGGTGGTGAAGGCCGGACCTCGGGTGGCCGTACGCCGGTTACGCCTTGGGGTAAGGACACCAAGGGTAAGCGTACCCGCAACAAGAACAAAGCGTCCCAGAAGCTGATCATCCGCTCGCGGCACGCCAAGAAGAAAGGGCGTTAAGACATGTCTCGCTCTGTTTGGAAGGGTCCTTTCGTCGACGCTTACGTGCTGAAAAAAGCCGAAGCAGCGCGCGAGTCGGGCCGCAACGAAGTCATCAAGATCTGGTCGCGTCGTTCCACCATTCTGCCCCAGTTCGTGGGTCTGACCTTTGGTGTGTACAACGGCCAGAAACATATCCCTGTATCCGTCACGGAAGACATGATCGGTCAGAAGTTCGGTGAGTACTCGCCGACCCGGACCTATTACGGTCACGCCGCGGACAAGAAAGCGAAGCGGAAGTAAGTCATGGGCAAGGCAAAGAACCCCCGCCGCGTGGCTGAAAACGAAGCAATGGCCAAGACCCGTATGCTTCGCACCAGCCCGCAGAAACTGAACCTGGTTGCAGCGATGATCCGCGGCAAGAAAGTCGAGAAGGCTCTGACCGACCTGACTTTCTCGAACAAGCGTGTCGCGCAGGACGTGAAGAAATGCCTGCAGTCGGCCATCGCCAACGCCGAGAACAACCACAACCTGGATGTCGACGAGCTGATCGTCGCCGAGGCCTGGGTTGGCAAGAACCTGGTCATGAAGCGCGGCCGCCCGCGTGCCCGTGGCCGGTTCGGCAAGATCATGAAGCCGTTCTCGGAGATCACCATCAAGGTGCGTCAAGTTGAGGAGCAAGCCTAATGGGACATAAAGTCAATCCGATCGGCATGCGCCTTCAGGTCAACCGCACCTGGGACAGCCGTTGGTACGCAGATACCAAGGACTACGGTGATCTTCTGCTGGAAGACCTCAAGATCCGTGAGTTCATCAAGAAAGAGTGCAAGCAGGCCGGCGTGGCCCGTGTGATCATCGAGCGTCCGCACAAGAAGTGCCGCGTCACGATCCACACCGCACGTCCGGGTGTCATCATCGGCAAGAAAGGCGCGGACATTGAAGTTCTGCGCAAGAAGCTGGCCGCGATGACCGACAGCGAACTGCACCTGAACATCGTCGAAGTGCGCAAGCCGGAACTCGACGCGCAGCTGGTTGCCGAGTCGATCGCTCAGCAGCTGGAGCGCCGCGTTTCGTTCCGCCGCGCGATGAAGCGGTCGGTTCAGAACGCCATGCGCATGGGCGCCCTGGGTATCCGGGTGAACGTCGCTGGTCGTCTGGGCGGTGCCGAAATCGCACGGACCGAATGGTACCGCGAAGGCCGCGTGCCTCTGCACACCCTGCGTGCCGACATCGATTACGCACATGCCGAAGCGATGACCCCCTACGGGATCATCGGGATCAAGGTCTGGATCTTCAAAGGTGAGATCATGGAGCACGATCCGCAGGCACGTGACCGTAAAGCACAGGAACTCCAGGATGGTCCGGCACCGCGTGGTGCAGGCGGCCGTCGCTAAGGAGGATTTGAGATGCTTCAACCAAAGCGTACGAAATTCCGCAAGATGCACAAAGGCCGGATCAAGGGCGAAGCCAAGGGCGGCTCTGATCTGAACTTTGGCACCTACGGTCTGAAAGCCCTGCAGCCCGAGCGCGTGACCGCGCGTCAGATCGAAGCTGCACGTCGTGCCATGACCCGTCACATGAAACGTCAAGGTCGTGTCTGGATCCGGATCTTCCCGGATACCCCCGTGACCTCGAAGCCGACCGAAGTCCGTATGGGTAAAGGTAAAGGCTCGGTTGACTATTGGGCAGCCAAAGTGAAGCCCGGTCGCGTGATGTTCGAGATCGACGGCGTCAACGATGAAATCGCTCGCGAGGCCCTGCGCCTGGCTGCGATGAAGCTGCCGATCAAGACCCGCGTCGTCGTCCGCGAGGACTGGTAAGCGGCTGGGATAATCCCGCCGCGACAATACTACCCCCGTCGGGAAACCGGCGGGGGTATGGCTTTTTTCGAGGGGGCGCTTCCCCCACCGCGGCAAGCCGCGGCTCCCCCGGGGATATTTCTTGCCTGATGAAGAATGGACCGCGAGATTCACGCGAGATTCATCTGGCCGCAAATATCCCGGAGCGCGAGGCAGAGCCTCGCAAAACTTCCATGGCTTTCGTTGCGACGCTGCATTAGGACGAGATCATGCCACAGATCGAATCGCTCTTCGTCACCCGACTTTACCGCGCCGCTCTGTCCGAGTTCGATCCCAGGATCGAACCGGAGGAACTGGAGAACTCCTGTCTGGTCATCGCCCAGGACGACGAAGCCGGCCAGGAATGGTGCGAAGAAAACGGCTATCCTGGCTACACCAGCTATGCCTCGCTGACCGACTTGCCGTGGCGCTTCCCGATCTTCGCCGATCTGGTCAAGGTGCTGGACCAACATGTGGCCGCGTTTGCCGAAGACTTGGAATTCGATCTGGATGGGCGCGGATTGAGGCTCGAGGATCTTTGGATCAACATTCTGCCAGAAGGTGGAATGCATGCCAGCCATATCCATCCACACAGTGTGATATCCGGAACGACCTATGTTTCGATGCCAGAGGGAGCCAGCGCGTTGAAGCTGGAGGACCCGCGCTCAGGTCGGATGATGGCCGCGCCGGTGCGCCGCAAGGGCGCACGGCGGGAATTGCAACCGTTCATTTATATGAAGCCCGAGGTCGGTGACGTGTTGCTTTGGGAAAGCTGGCTCCGCCACGAGGTGCCGATGAACATGGCCGAAGAAGAGAGGATCTCGGTAAGCTTCAACTACAGGTGGGATTGAGGCAAGTGGGATTTCCGCGGTCAAAATAGAAGATCAGGAGTCTCTTTCAGCCGCGCCTCGCTGGATTTCGGGGAAGCCCGAAGAGGTCATGATCCTGCGACTTCTTCATGTAGCCCGACGCTCGGGCTTGAAGGAAGTTGAGCGCGAAGATTTGCTTGCTGGAGTGTCCTCTGGAGGTGACGGGTTGGAGGTTTGAAACTTTCCCTTGCCACCCACCCCCCAAACCCTTATACGGCGGCATCCTGCGATCTCCCGACTGCGTCGGGCGATTCGCATGTCTGTCATTCATCCACCAGGTCAAAGGTGACCCGCGAAGGGGCCTTCTGGTGTTTTGAGCAAAGGAAAAGGCGATGAACGCCCAGGAACTGCGTAACAAGACCCCGGACCAGCTCCGGGAGGATCTGGTCAACTTGAAGAAGGAAGCATTCAACCTGCGCTTCCAGCAGGCGACCGGACAACTCGAGAACACCGCCCGGATCAAGAGCGTGCGCCGCGACGTGGCCCGCATCCAGACCGTGCTGAACGAAAAAGCTGCTGAAGCTGCGAACTGAGGAGCCTGAGAGATGCCCAAACGTATTCTGCAAGGCACCGTGACCAGCGACGCCAACGAACAGACCGTCACCGTGCTGGTGGAGCGCCGCTTCACGCACCCGGTTCTGAAGAAGACCATCCGTAAGTCCAAGAAATACCGGGCTCACGATGAAAAGAACGCCTTCAAGGTCGGCGACACCGTACGCATCATCGAATGCGCGCCGAAATCGAAGACGAAACGCTGGGAGGTTCTGGAGGCGTAAGCCCCCGGAACTTTCCATTTGTCGAAACCCTGGGGGAACTAACTAGACCAGCCCCCACAGGTCGGGAGAAACCACATGATCCAGATGCAGACCAATCTGGATGTCGCTGACAACTCCGGCGCACGCCGAGTTCAGTGCATCAAGGTCCTGGGTGGTTCCAAGCGTAAATACGCCTCCGTCGGCGACATCATCGTCGTCTCGGTGAAGGAAGCCATCCCGCGCGGCCGCGTGAAGAAAGGTGACGTCCGCAAGGCCGTCGTCGTGCGCACCGCCAAGGAAGTCCGTCGCGAAGACGGTACCGCGATCCGCTTCGATCGCAACGCCGCCGTCATCCTGAACAACAACAACGAGCCCGTCGGTACCCGTATCTTCGGCCCCGTCGTTCGTGAACTGCGCGCGAAGAACTTCATGAAGATCATCTCGCTGGCTCCGGAGGTGCTGTAATCATGGCTGCTAAACTCCGCAAAGGCGATAAGGTCATCGTGCTGGCCGGCAAGGACAAGGGCAAAGAGGGCGTGATCACCTCGGTCGACCCCAAGGCTGGCAAAGCCGTGGTTGATGGCATCAACATCGCCATCCGCCACACCCGCCAGTCGCAGACCTCGCAAGGTGGCCGCCTGCCCAAGGCGATGCCGATCGACTTGTCGAACCTGGCTCTGCTGGACAAGAACGGCAAGGCAACCCGCGTCGGCTTCCGCATGGAAGGTGACAAGAAGGTTCGTTACGCCAAGACCACGGGGGACGTGATCGATGCTTGATGCTGCAACCTACACCCCGCGTCTGAAAGCTCAGTACGCCGACAAGATCCGCGCCGCTCTGAAAGAAGAGTTTGGCTACAAGAACGATATGCAGATCCCCAAGCTGGACAAGATCGTTCTGAACATCGGCTGTGGTGCCGAGGCGGTGAAGGACTCGAAGAAGGCGAAGGCCGCCGTCGAGGATCTGACTGCGATTGCCGGCCAGAAGGCCGTGGCGACCAAGGCGAAGAAGTCGATCGCGGGTTTCCGCGTCCGTGAAGACATGCCGCTGGGCGCCAAGGTCACCCTGCGCGGCGACCGGATGTACGAATTCCTGGACCGTCTGATCACCATCGCGCTGCCGCGCGTGCGTGACTTCCGCGGTGTGAAACCGGCTTTTGACGGCCGTGGCAACTTTGCCATGGGCATGAAAGAGCACATCGTGTTCCCGGAAATCGACTTCGACAAAGTCGACGAGGTCTGGGGCCTGGACATCGTAATTGCCACCACAGCGAAAACCGACGCTGAAGCAAAGGCACTGTTGAAGCACTTCAACATGCCGTTCAACGCGTAAGCGCCGGGAGGAAAGAGACATGGCTAAAAAAGCAATGATCGAGCGCGAAAAGAAGCGCGAGCGCCTGGTGGCCAAATACGCCGCAAAACGCGCCGAGCTGAAAGAAATCGCGAATGACGAGAGCCGCCCGATGGAAGAGCGCTTCAAGGCGCGACTGAAACTGGCGAAACTGCCGCGCAACAGCTCGGCAACCCGTCTGCACAACCGCTGCCAGCTGACCGGCCGTCCGCACGCTTACTATCGTAAGCTGAAGATCAGCCGTATCGCGCTGCGCGAGCTGGGCTCTGCTGGTCAGATCCCCGGCATGGTGAAATCGAGCTGGTAAGGGAGAGAGTGATATGAACGATCCTATCGGCGATATGCTCACCCGTATCCGCAACGCGCAGATGCGCGGCAAGTCCACCGTGACCACTCCGGCGTCGAAACTGCGCGCCTGGGTTCTGGACGTGCTGGCGGACGAAGGCTACATCCGCGGCTATGAAAAAGTGACCGGCGCCAATGGCCACCCGGCGCTTGAGATCAGCCTGAAATACTATGAAGGCACCCCTGTCATTCGCGAACTGAAGCGGGTCTCGAAGCCCGGTCGTCGCGTATACATGGGCGTCAATGACATTCCGCAGGTCCGTCAGGGTCTGGGCGTGTCGATTGTCAGCACGCCCAAGGGCGTGATGTCGGACGCGAACGCTCGCTCCAACAATGTTGGCGGCGAAGTGCTCTGCACCGTCTTCTAAGGAGGTCTGGAATGTCTCGTATTGGTAAAAAACCGGTCGAGCTGCCCAGCGGCGTTTCCGCTGCTGTGTCCGGCCAGACCATCGAAGTGAAGGGTCCGAAAGGTACCCGCAGCTTCACCGCAACCGACGACGTCACCCTGTCGGTCGAAGACAACGTGGTCAAGATCACTCCGCGCGGCACCTCGAAGCGTGCACGTCAGCAGTGGGGCATGAGCCGCACCATGGTTGCCAACCTGGTTGAAGGCGTGACCAACGGCTTCAAGAAAGAGCTGGAGATCCAGGGTGTGGGTTACCGCGCTCAGATGCAGGGCAACACCCTGAAGCTGAACCTGGGCTACAGCCACGATGTCGATTTCGTTGCGCCGGAAGGTGTCACAATCACCGCGCCGAAGCAGACCGAGATCGTCGTGGAAGGCATCGACCAGCAGCTGGTGGGCGAAGTGGCGGCCAAGATCCGCGACTGGCGCCGCCCCGAGCCGTACAAAGGCAAGGGCATCCGCTACAAGGGCGAGTTCATCTTCCGCAAGGAAGGCAAGAAGAAGTAAGGACGAACACAATGGCAAACAGCAAAAGAACCCTGTTTCTGAAGCGCCGCCTGCGCGTTCGGAACAAGCTTCGCAAGGTCAACGCCGGGCG
The DNA here is from genome assembly GCF_059613065.1 of Ruegeria sp. BHSC026. Classification (NCBI taxonomy): domain Bacteria; kingdom Pseudomonadati; phylum Pseudomonadota; class Alphaproteobacteria; order Rhodobacterales; family Roseobacteraceae; genus Ruegeria; species Ruegeria sp. BHSC026. Next base: position 12,701 of record NZ_JBXWRV010000013.1, read on the forward strand.
TCCGCGCCTGTCGGTGCACCGCTCGAACAAGAACATCTCGGTCCAGCTGATCGACGATGTGCGCGGCGTGACCCTGGCCTCGGCCTCGACCCTGGAAAAGGATCTGGGCGTTGTCGGCAAGAACAACATCGAAGCGGCCACCAAGGTGGGCGCGGCCATCGCCGAGCGGGCCAAGAAGGCCGGCGTAGAAGAGGCCTATTTCGATCGTGGCGGCTTCCTGTTCCACGGCAAGGTGAAGGCTCTGGCCGACGCTGCGCGTGAAGGCGGTCTGAAGATCTAAGACCTGTGGGTGGCCCATGCGGCCACCCCGATGATCCGGGAGCCTCGGCCGCGGGCCGGGGCTCACCTGGATTGAAGTAACGGCGCTGACGCGCCATCAGAGAAAGGGATGCCGAAATGGCAGAACGTGAAAACCGCCGGGGCAACCGTCGCGAGCGCGAGGAAGCGCCGGAATTCGCAGATCGCCTGGTTGCGATCAACCGCGTGTCGAAAACTGTAAAGGGTGGTAAGCGCTTCGGCTTCGCCGCTCTGGTGGTTGTCGGCGATCAGAAAGGCCGCGTCGGCTTTGGCAAGGGCAAGGCGAAAGAAGTGCCCGAGGCCATCCGCAAGGCCACCGAGCAGGCCAAACGCAACATGATCCGCGTGCAGCTGCGCGAAGGCCGCACCCTGCACCACGACATCGAAGGCCGCCACGGCGCCGGCAAGGTCGTCATGCGCACCGCGCCGGAAGGTACCGGTATCATCGCCGGTGGTCCGATGCGTGCCGTGTTCGAGATGCTGGGCGTCAAGGACGTGGTGTCCAAGTCGCTGGGCTCGCAGAACCCCTACAACATGATCCGCGCCACCATCGACGGCCTGAAGAAAGAACAGAGCCCGCGTTCGGTTGCCGCACGTCGTGGCAAGAAGGTTGCTGACATCCTGCCCAAGCGGGACGAAGCACCGGCCGCATCGGCGCAAGTCGCCGAAGAAGCGTAAGGAGACGTCACCATGGCAAAAACCATCGTCGTCAAGCAGATCGGCTCGCCGATCCGCCGCCCCGCCGACCAGCGCGCAACCCTGATCGGCCTGGGCCTGAACAAGATGCACAAGACCCGCGAACTTGAGGATACCCCCTCGATCCGCGGCATGGTCAACAAGATCCCGCATCTGGTGGAGATCATCGAAGAACGCGACTGATCGTGTCTCGGACCCAACTCGAAAACGCCCCCGACCCGTTCGGGGGCGTTTTTCTTTGCGCCGTCTGCATGGCTTGCCATGCATCTGGCGCATGACGGGTAGACCGAGACTTGGATTGTTTGCGGTAACATCCGGGCCTATCTGTGGAGTGTCCAAAAGGAACGACACTCACAGCGCCAGGGAATACGCCCCGGCAAGAAAGGAGCCCAGATATGGCACACGCACTGAACATCCCCCATGGCGGCCTGAACCTGACCGCCCGCATCCGCGACCTGATCGACGGCATCAAGCGCGCCCAGACCCGCGCGCGAGAATACAGCAAGACCTATTCCGAGCTGCAGCGGTTGAGCGACCGTGAACTCAACGACATCGGCATCCGCCGCTGCGACATTGCCGATATCGCACGCGAGCACGCTTATTGCTCGTAAGTGGCAAAGGCCTTCTTCGCGATGCAGGTGGGGCGCCGGACGGGCGCCCTTTTCCTTTTTGGGCGTCTGTCTCCTCAAGAATTTCCACGGGGCGCCAACTGCATCGTTGCATGGGCCCGGGATTTGCGCCACTTCCTGAACAGCGCGGTTTTGCGAGTGAAAGGGCAGGGCATGGCGAGGGACTACCAGATCGGAATGCTGTGGGTGGAGGGGCCGCTCAGTTTCCTCGAGCTGCTTTGCATCCAGTCCTATCTGGACATGGGCCACAGCGTGCGCCTGTACACCTACAACAACGTGACCAACGTCCCCGATGGGGTGGAACAGCGGGACGCCCGAGAGATCCTGCCCGATTCCGAATTCATCACCCATGACCGCACCCAAAGCCCGGCGCCGCATTCCGACAAGTTCCGATACCGGATGCTGGCGCAGGAGCCCGACCTGATTTGGGCCGACACTGATGCCTATTGCCTGAAACCCTATTCAACGGCGAATGGCCATTACTACGGGTATCTCGAGGGTGAGGTAGCCATCGGCGTATTGGGGCTGCCGCATGACAGTGAAACTCTGGCCAAGCTCATCGAGTACACGAATGATCCGTATCGAATACCGCCTTGGCTGCCTCCGCGCCACCGGCGGCCATTGGAAGAGGCGCGGGACGCCGGAAATCCCACCAACGTTCCCGAGTTTTTGTGGGGTGTGTGGGGGCCAAAGGCGTTCACCTGGGCGTTGAAGGAAACAGGCGAGATCAAATACGCCCTGCCAGAGCATGTGTTCTATCCGATCAATTTCACGCGCCGCCGCGCCATGGCACGGCCGAATACGAATCTCGACCGGTTTTTCCACGAAGATACGGTTTCGATCCATCTCTACGGACGCCGGATGCGCGCGATCATGCGCAAGAACGGCGGCGTTCCGCACCCCGACAGCTTGGTCGGGCAACTGGTGGCCAAACATGGTATCGTTCCGCAAGACGCGCCGATCTCCGATCCCGAGGGCTGACTCGTTGCGATCGGACAATCAAAACTTGCAACCGGAGGCCTGACGCTGTATCGGGCTTCGGTGGCATGACGGCCACGAGAATCAAAATCAAGAAATGCCGTGTTTGGCCCATCACGCTTCGGGGTCATATCCGGCTAAGGAGAAGCGACATGAAACTGCATGAACTGCGCGACAATCCCGGCGCCGTCAAGAAACGGACCCGCGTTGGCCGTGGTCCCGGCTCGGGCAAGGGTAAAATGGGTGGCCGTGGTATCAAAGGCCAGAAATCCCGTTCGGGTGTGGCCATCAACGGCTATGAAGGCGGCCAGATGCCGCTGTATCAGCGCCTGCCCAAGCGTGGCTTCAACAAGCCGAACCGCAAGGAATACGCCGTCGTCAACCTGGGCCTGATCCAGAAATTCGTCGACGCCGGCAAGCTGGACGCCAAGGCCGCGATCACCGAGGACGCTCTGATTGCCTCGGGCCTGGTCCGCCGCAAGCTGGACGGCGTCCGCGTTCTGGCCAAGGGTGAAATCACCGCCAAGCTGAACCTGGAAGTGACCGGCGCCTCGAAGTCGGCCATCGAAGCCGTGGAAAAAGCGGGCGGTTCACTGAAGGTCACAAAAGCCGCTGCGGCAGAGTAAGCGCTTGTGAGCGGGCGCCGACCCGCTTACATAGACCTCAGAGTTTTCCAAGACGCCGCCCGAGCCGGAAAACGGTTCCGGGCGGCGTTTTCATAAGAGAGACCGATTTATGGTATCAGCAGCAGAACAAATGGCAGCCAACACAAGCTGGGCTGCCCTGGGCAAGGCCACCGATCTGCGCAACCGCATCCTGTTCACGCTGGGTTTGCTGATCGTCTATCGTCTGGGCACCTTCATTCCGGTGCCGGGGATCGACGGGCAGGCGCTGCGCGAGTTCATGGAGCAGGCGGGGCAGGGCATCGGTGGGATGGTTTCGATGTTCACCGGCGGGGCGCTGGGGCGGATGGGTATCTTTGCCCTCGGCATCATGCCCTATATCTCGGCATCGATCATCGTACAGCTGCTGACCTCGATGGTGCCCGCGCTCGAACAACTCAAGAAAGAGGGCGAGCAGGGCCGCAAGAAAATCAACCAGTACACCCGTTTCGGCACCGTGGCGCTGGCCACCGTGCAGGCCTATGGCTTGGCGGTTTCGCTGGAATCGGGCGATTTGGCTACCGATCCGGGCCTGTATTTCCGCCTGTCGACGATGATCACGCTGGTCGGCGGCACCATGTTCCTGATGTGGCTGGGTGAACAGATCACCGCGCGCGGGATCGGCAACGGCATCTCGCTGATCATTTTCGTCGGCATCATCGCCGAGGTTCCGGCGGCGCTGGCGCAGTTCTTCGCCTCGGGCCGTTCGGGCGCGATCAGCCCGGCCGTGATCGTCGGCGTGATCGTGATGGTGATCGCCGTGATCACCTTCGTGGTGTTCATGGAACGCGCGCTGCGCAAGATCCACATCCAGTACCCGCGCCGCAATGTCGGCATGAAGGTCTATGAAGGCGGCTCGAGCCACTTGCCGGTCAAGGTCAACCCGGCCGGCGTGATCCCGGCGATCTTCGCCAGCTCGCTGCTGCTCCTGCCGGTCACGATCTCGACCTTCTCGTCGGGCGCTGCGAACGGACCGATCATGTCGTGGCTGCTGGCCAATTTCGGACCGGGACAGCCGCTGTACCTGCTGTTCTTTGCTTCGATGATCGTGTTCTTTGCCTATTTCTACACGTTCAACGTGTCGTTCAAACCGGATGACGTGGCGGACAATCTGAAAAAGCAGAACGGCTTTGTGCCCGGCATTCGCCCCGGCAAGAAAACCGCCGAATATCTGGAATACGTGGTCAACCGCGTGCTGGTGCTGGGCTCGGCCTATCTGGCGGCGGTCTGCCTGCTGCCCGAAATCCTGCGCGGCCAGTTCGCCATTCCGTTCTATTTCGGCGGCACCTCGGTTCTGATCATCGTCTCTGTGACCATGGACACGATCCAACAGGTTCAGAGCCACCTGCTGGCGCATCAATACGAAGGGCTGATCGAAAAGTCCCAGTTGCGCGGCAAAGGCAAGAAACGCGGCAGGAAGGGACCCGCTCGTCGATGAATATCATTCTTCTGGGCCCCCCGGGGGCAGGCAAGGGTACGCAGGCACGTCACCTGGTTGAAACGCGGGGCATGATCCAGCTCAGCACCGGTGACATGCTGCGCGAGGCCCGCAACTCGGGAACCGAGATGGGCAAGAAGGTGGCTGCGATCATGGACGCGGGCAGGCTTGTCACCGACGAGATCGTGATCGGCCTGATCGAAGAGAAACTGACCACCGAAAAGGGCGCGGGCTTCATCTTCGACGGCTTCCCGCGCACCTTGGCCCAGGCGGATGCGCTGGGTGCGCTGCTGGCCAAGCTGGGCCAGTCGCTGCACACCGTGATTGAAATGCGTGTGGATGACGAGGCATTGGTCAAGCGGATCACCGGCCGCTTCACTTGCGGCGATTGCGGCGAGGTTTATCACGACGAAACCAAGCCCACCTCGGTCGCTGGGAAATGTGATAAATGTGGCAGCACCGACATGGTACGCCGGGCCGATGACAACGAAGACAGCCTGCGGACCCGGTTGATGGAGTATTACAAGAAAACCTCTCCGTTGATCGGTTACTACTATGCCAAAGGTGATCTGCGCCCGGTGAACGGGCTGGCGGATATCAAGGAAGTCCGAGCCTCGATCGAGGCCATTTTGGGCTGATGCAGCAAGGGGCTTGACGCCAAGTCCAAAAGCCCATATCGACCCCCATCCCCTTGGGGAATCAACCGCGCGTGCGGGATTCGTCCCGCATGCCAAGACCACCTCGAATGATGCTGAACCCTCTGGCCACACTGCCACGGTTGGGCGTTGTGAAAAAAGGTTCTGGAATTACGGAACCGCAACGAAAGGAAAGTGACACGTGGCACGTATTGCCGGCGTAAACATCCCGACTGCAAAGCGGGTACCTATCGCCCTCACCTATATCACCGGAATCGGCAACACCTCGGCCAAGGCGATCTGCGAAGCCGTGGGCATCGACCAAAGCCGCCGGGTGAACGAACTGTCGGATGCCGAAGTTCTGGCCATCCGCGAGCACATCGACGCCAACTACACCGTCGAAGGTGACCTGCGTCGTGAAGTGCAGATGAACATCAAGCGCCTGATGGACCTGGGCTGCTATCGCGGTCTGCGTCACCGCCGCAACCTGCCGGTTCGCGGTCAGCGCACCCACACCAACGCTCGTACCCGCAAAGGCCCCGCAAAGCCGATCGCGGGCAAGAAGAAGTAAGGAGGGTCTGACCGATGGCACGTGACAAGACACGCGTAAAACGCAAAGAGCGCAAGAACATCGCATCGGGCGTCGCCCATGTGAACTCGACCTTCAACAACACCAAGATCCTGATCTCGGACGTGCAGGGCAACGCCATTTCGTGGTCGTCGGCCGGCACCATGGGCTTCAAGGGTTCGCGGAAATCGACCCCCTACGCCGCGCAGATGGCCGCAGAAGACGCCGGTCGCAAGGCGCAGGAACATGGCGTCAAGACGCTGGAAGTCGAAGTTCAGGGCCCCGGTTCGGGTCGTGAATCGGCACTGCGCGCGCTGGCTGCCGTGGGCTTCAACATCACGTCGATCCGTGACGTGACCCCGATTGCCCACAACGGCTGCCGCCCGCCGAAGCGCCGCCGCGTCTAAGCAATTTGGAATTGAGCTGGGGCTGTGTTTTCGCACGGCCCCAGCACGTCATTTTGAACCTCGGGCGTCTGCACCTTGTTGGTCATGGGGCGCGGACAGGAATGGAGGGATTACATGATCCACAAGAATTGGGCTGAATTGATCAAGCCGACCCAGCTTGACGGCAAGCCGGGCAACGATCCCGCGCGTCAGGCCACCATCGTCGCCGAACCGCTGGAGCGCGGCTTTGGTCTGACCCTGGGTAACGCGCTGCGCCGCGTTCTGATGAGCTCGCTGCAAGGTGCGGCCATCACCAGCGTCCAGATCGACAACGTCCTGCACGAGTTCAGCTCGGTCGCAGGTGTGCGTGAAGACGTCACCGACATCATCCTGAACCTCAAGCAGGTTGCCCTGCGCATGGAAGTCGAAGGCCCCAAGCGCCTGTCGATCAATGCCAAAGGCCCCGCGGTCGTCACCGCAGGCGACATCAGCGAAAGCGCCGGCATCGAGGTTCTGAACCGCGATCACGTCATCTGCCACCTGGACGATGGCGCCGACCTGTTCATGGAACTGACCGTCAACACCGGCAAGGGCTATGTCTCGGCCGAGAAGAACAAGCCCGAAGACGCGCCCATCGGCCTGATCCCGATCGACGCGATCTATTCGCCGGTCAAGAAGGTCGCCTATGACGTTCAGCCAACCCGTGAAGGTCAGGTTCTGGACTATGACAAGCTGACCATGAAGATCGAAACCGACGGCTCGATCACGCCCGAGGATGCGCTGGCCTTCGCCGCCCGCATCCTGCAGGATCAGCTGTCGATCTTCGTCAACTTCGACGAGCCGGAATCGGCGGGCCGCCAGGACGAGGACGATGGTCTGGAGTTCAACCCGCTGCTGCTGAAGAAGGTGGACGAGCTGGAGCTGTCGGTCCGTTCGGCAAACTGCCTGAAGAACGACAACATCGTCTATATCGGCGATCTGATCCAGAAGACCGAAGCCGAGATGCTGCGCACCCCGAACTTCGGCCGCAAGTCGCTGAACGAGATCAAGGAAGTGCTGTCCGGAATGGGCCTGCACCTCGGCATGGATGTCGAGGATTGGCCGCCCGACAACATCGAAGATCTGGCCAAAAAATTCGAAGACGCGTTCTAAGCGCGTCTTCGCCAATGCCCGGGCTGCCGGGGACCGTATGGGCATTTCCGCCCCAAGGAGAGCCGGTGACACGCATCGCCGGCCAGACAAAGCAAAACGCGAAAGAAGGAATTGAAAAATGCGTCACGCACGTGGTTACCGCCGCCTGAACCGTACTCATGAGCACCGCAAGGCCCTGTTCTCGAACATGGCCGGCTCGCTGATCGAGCACGAACAGATCAAGACGACGCTGCCCAAGGCAAAAGAGCTGCGCCCGATCGTTGAAAAGCTGATCACTCTGGGCAAGCGCGGCGACCTGCACGCCCGCCGTCAGGCCGCAGCTCAGCTGAAGGAAGACAAGGACGTCGCCAAGCTGTTCGAGGTTCTGGGCCCGCGCTACAAGGACCGTCAGGGCGGCTATGTCCGTATCCTGAAGGCCGGCTTCCGCTACGGCGACATGGCGCCGATGGCGATCATCGAATTCGTCGATCGCGACGTCGATGCCAAGGGCGCGGCCGACAAGGCCCGCGTTGCTGCCGAGGAAGCGGCCGCTGACGAAGAATAAGACCCGGCTGAATGGCCGAACTCTTGACCCCTGTCCGGATCGTCCGGGCAGGGGTTTTTTAATTGCTTTGCGGGCTTTAAAACGACCCTGCCGGCGGCGGAGCGCCACGCTCTATTGCATTCGCACGCCGCGCTCCGCATATCTTCGGCGGAGGAAGAACGGAGCTGTCATGATACGCACGATACTGGCTGTATGTCTGATGACACTGGCCACTCAGGCCGGCGCCGAGACGCGGGTTCCGCAATCGCAGGCCGAGATTTCGATGGGATTTGCCCCGGTGGTCAAAAAGGCGGCCCCGGCGGTGGTGAACATCTATGCCAAGATCGTCCGGCCCGGACGCCGCAGCCCGATTTTCGCAGACCCGTTCTTTCAGGACTTTTTCGGTGGCGGCTTCGGTACGCCGCGTCCACGGGTGCAGAACTCTCTGGGGTCGGGCGTCATCTTGACCGAGGATGGCTACGTCGTTTCGAACTACCACGTCGTCGGCACCGCGACCGAGATCCGGGTCGTCACAACGGATCGTCGTGAATTTCACGCCGAGGTCGTCCTGGGCGACGAGGAAAGCGACATCGCCATCCTGCGCCTGCTGGACGCGCAGGGCCTGCCCTTCCTGCGTCTGCGCGATTCGGATCAGGTCGAGGTTGGCGAGTTGGCTCTGGCCATCGGCAACCCGTTCGGCGTGGGGCAGACCGTGTCGTCGGGCATCATCTCGGGGCTGGCGCGGTCGGGAACTGCCACGGGCAATGCGCGGGGGTATTTCATTCAGACCGATGCGCCCATCAACCCGGGCAATTCCGGGGGCGCTCTGATCGACGTCAACGGAGATCTGATCGGCATCAACACCTCGATCCTCACGCGGTCGGGCGGGTCCAACGGCATCGGCTTTGCCATTCCGGCCAATCTGGTGGCGGAATTCCTGCGTCAGGCTAAGGCGGGCAACACGGAATTCGTCAGCCCCTGGGCCGGCATGGCCGGTCAGATCATGAGCGCCGACATCGCGGAATCGCTTGGGCTTTCGCTGCCGCAGGGCGTGGTGATCTCGGACCTCCATCCGCTCAGCCCATTGGCCGAGGCTGGCTTGCGGGTGGGCGACATCGTCACGCATGTGGATGGTGAAGAGGTGAACTCGCCCGCCGAGATGAAGTTTCGCATGTCGGTGGCGGGTGTTGGTGGGACATCCGTTCTGACCCGGCTGCGCGGTGGTGACAGGAAAGATGTCAGTGTGGCGCTGATGGCTGCGCCTGAAACGCCGACGGCCGAGGAAACCACTTTGAACGACCGCACGGTTCTGCCGGGGATGACGGTTGCGCGAATCAACCCGGCTTTGATCGTCAAGATGGGGCTGCCCCTGTCTCAAACCGGTGTGGTCGTTGTCGACCCCGGCCCCTATGGCGCGCGTGCCGGGCTGCGGCCCGGCGATGTCATCAATGCCGTGAACGGGCGACAGGCCGAACGCCCGCGCGACGTCGTTCGGGCGCTGCGCGACCCGGGCCGGCGGGTGCAGATCGATCTGTTGCGCGGCGGTAAGCCCGTGTCGTTGCGGTTCAGGCTCTGACGGCATGAGTGACCTGTTCGACACCGAAGGGCAGGCCTCCGAACCGGCCCCGAACCGCCCGCTGGCAGACCGGTTGCGGCCCCGGGCGCTGTCCGAGGTGATCGGGCAGCAACAGGTTCTGGGCCCCGAGGCGCCGCTGGGGGTGATGCTGGCGTCGGGCAGCCTGTCCAGCCTGATCTTCTGGGGGCCGCCGGGGGTCGGCAAAACTACCATCGCGCGGCTGCTGGCCAAAGAAACCGACCTGCATTTCGAACAGATCAGCGCGATCTTCACTGGCGTTCCCGACCTCAAGAAGGTGTTCGAGGCTGCCAAGTTGCGGCGGCGGAACGGCAAGGGGACGCTGTTGTTCGTGGATGAGATCCATCGTTTCAACAAGGCCCAGCAGGACGGGTTCCTGCCGCATATGGAGGACGGGACGATCCTTCTGGTGGGCGCGACCACCGAAAACCCATCGTTCGAGTTGAACGCCGCCGTACTCAGCCGCGCGCAGGTGCTAGTGCTGGAACGGCTGGGCCTGGCCGATCTGGAACGCCTGACGCAGCGTGCCGAAAAAGAGCTGGGCAAGGCGTTGCCTCTGACACCCGCAGCGCGGGACGCGCTGCAGGAAATGGCGGATGGAGACGGCCGGGCGCTGTTGAACCTGATCGAGCAAATCGCGGCCTGGTCGGTGGACGCGCCGCTGGACCCCGACGCGCTGGCCAAGCGCCTGATGCGTCGTGCCGCGAAATACGACAAGTCGGGGGACGAGCACTACAATCTGATCTCGGCGCTGCACAAATCGGTGCGCGGGTCCGACCCGGATGCGGCGCTGTACTGGTTCGCACGGATGCTGACCGGGGGCGAGGATCCGCGATACCTGGCCCGCCGCATCACCCGGATGGCGGTCGAGGATATCGGTCTGGCCGATCCGCAGGCCCAGTCGATCTGCCTGCATGCCTGGGAAGTGTACGAGCGGCTCGGGTCGCCCGAGGGTGAGTTGGCGCTGGCGCAGGCGGTCGTGTATCTGGCGCTGGCGCCCAAATCCAACGGGGCCTATGTGGGCTACAAGGCGGCGATGCGCCTGGCCAAGCAGTCGGGCAGCGAGCCGCCGCCCAAACACATCCTGAACGCGCCGACGGGATTGATGAAGGATCAGGGCTATGGCGCGGGCTATGCCTATGATCATGATGCCGAGGACGGGTTCTCGGGGCAGAACTACTTTCCCGAGACCATGAAGCGCCCGGTCCTGTACCAGCCGGTCGAACGCGGGTTCGAGCGCGAGTTGAAAAAGCGTCTGGACTACTTTTCGAAACTGCGCAGTCAACGCAACGGGTCGTGACGCAGGGTCAGTTCGGACCGTGCCGTCGCGTTTCGCGGGACACTCAAGGCGCGCCCGGGGTTCCCTAGGATTACATGCCGCTAGGGAGGAGCGCAGATGACCTTTTTCATCGACAAGACAGACGACGTGTGGACCATCATCCACGACCGGCCCCAGGCCAGAAACGCCGTAGATGCCGAACACGCGGCAGCCCTGGCCGAGGCCTTCATTGCCTTCGAGGACAGCGCGGCCAAGGTCGCCGTGTTCTGGGGAAAGGGCGGCAATTTCTGCGCGGGCTGGGACCTCAAGATGGCAGCCACGCTGTCTGACCCGGACCTGCGCGAGCCCTATTTCGACAGGCACGCTTTTCCAATCGGGGCCGCGCCGTCGCTGCTGGGCCCGATGGGCCCATCGCGGCTGGAGCTGTCAAAGCCGGTCATTGGCGCGATCGAAGGCGCCGCTGTTGCCGGCGGCATGGAGTTGGCCCTTTGGTGCGACATCCGGGTGATGGCCGAGGACGCCTATATGGGCGTCTATTGCCGCCGTTGGGGAATCACGCTGATGGATGGCGGTTCGGTGCGGCTGCCGCGGCTGGTCGGGCAGGGCAAGGCACTCGAGATCGCGCTGACCGGGCGCACGGTCATGGCTGACGAGTGCGAACGGATCGGGCTGGCCGAGAAAATCGTGCCGCAGGGTGAAACCCGCATCGCGGCCGAAGCGATGGCGCACGAGATTGCCTGGTTCCCGCAGGAGGCCGTCCGCGCCGACCGCCGCTCGATCATCGAAACCCGGGGGATGCCGTTGCGCGAGGCGTTGAAGGTCGAATGGGCCAACGGGCTGGACGCCATCCGCCGCGAGGGTACGTCCGGCGCGGCTCGGTTCCGCGATGGGGCGGGGCGGCACGGGGATTTCAACGATATCTGAGCGGCCTTGGCCCGCGAGCCCGTCAGCCTGCTTGACTCTTGCCTTGCGGCGCGCGACAGACGCGGATGTTTTCTGAGGCACTGACACGGGCGATTTTCCGGGCGCGCAGCATCCGGTTGCAAGGGGTATTGGCATGAGCGGCGTACAGATGATCACGGTCGAGCCGGGCGACGGCGACCAGCGGTTGGACCGCTGGTTGCGGCGCCTGTTCCCGCATGTCAGCCAGGGCCGGATCGAAAAGATGTGCCGCAAGGGTGAACTGCGCGTGGACGGCGGGCGGGTCAAGGGCTCGACCCGGCTGCAGGCGGGGCAGGTGGTGCGTGTGCCGCCCCTGCCCGACCCGGATCACAAACCTGCCCCGGCCCGCCCCCGCGTGACGGATGCCGATGCGAAAATGATCCAAGCCTGCGTGATCTACCGGGATGACCACGTGCTGGCGCTGAACAAGCCCCAAGGCCTGCCCGTTCAGGGGGGCAGCGGCCAGGTCCGGCACGTGGACGGCCTCGCCGAAGCGTTGCGCTTTGGCTATGACGAGAACCCACGGCTCGTGCACCGTCTCGACAAGGACACGTCGGGCGTGCTGCTGATGGCGCGCACGCGCGAAGCGGCCAAGGGCCTGACCGCGGCCTTCCGGCATCGCAACACACGCAAGATCTACTGGGCGCTGGTGGCTGGTGTGCCGACCCCGTATCTGGGCGAGATCAAGACCGGGCTGGTCAAGGCCCCCGGTCACGGCAAGCAGGGCGAAGGCGAAAAGATGATCGCCCTCCACCTGAACGAAATCGACAGTACGCCGGGCGCCAAACGGGCGCACACGCTTTATGCCACGCTGTATCGGGTGGCCAGCCGTGCATCATGGGTGGCGATGGAGCCCGTCACCGGTCGCACACATCAGCTGCGTGCGCATATGGCGGCCATCGGGCACCCGATCATCGGGGATGGGAAATATGGCGGCTCGGGTCAGGAAAATCTGGGCGATGGCTGGGGCGCACAATTGGGTGGGGTCATCAGCAAAAAGTTGCATCTGCACGCCCGAACCGCGTCATTCAAGCATCCGATGACCAGCAAGCAAATCACGATCAACGCCCCGCTGCCGCCGCACATGAAAGACAGTTGGGACACCTTGGGCTGGACCGAGGATCTGGCCGCCGAGGACCCGTTCGAGGCGCTGCGATGACCGCGCACCTGCGACTGGTTCTGTTCGATGTGGACGGGACGCTGGTGGACAGCCAGGCCAGCATCGTGTCGGCCATGACCGCCAGTTTCCAGGCGGTGTCGCTGCCGGTGCCGGATCGCGCCGCGATCCTGTCGATCGTGGGTCTTTCCCTGCCGGTTGCGATTGCGCGCCTCGTGCCCGAGCAGCCGCCGCGCATGCAGGCCCGGCTGGTCGATGGCTACAAGCAAGCCTACCACGCGCAGCGCCTTCAGCAGGGCGCCGCTGGCTCGCCCCTGTACCCCGGCGCCCGCGACGTCATCGATCGGCTGCACGCCACCCCCGAGATCCTGCTGGGCGTGGCCACGGGCAAGTCACAGCGCGGGCTGGACGCGCTGCTTGAGGCGCACGACCTCGGGCACGTTTTCGTCACCCGGCAGGTGGCCGACCATCACCCGTCGAAACCGCATCCCTCGATGATCGAAACGGCCCTGTCCGAGACTGGCGTCACACCTGCGGATGCGGTGATGATCGGCGACACGAGTTTCGACATGGAAATGGCGCAGGCGGCGCGCGTTCACGGGATCGGAGTGGCCTGGGGCTATCACGACCGGTCACGTCTGGTGGCCGCGCGCAGGGTGATCGACAGTTTCGATCAACTGCCCGACGCGCTGACAGAATTCTGGGGACAAGAGCATGAGTGACTGGAAACCGAAACGCTTCTGGACATCAAGCGCCGTGGTCGCAGCCGATGACGGCTATGCTGTCGAGCTGGACGGGCGCCGTGTGAAGACGCCGGCCAAGGCGCCATTGGTGCTGCCCACCCGGGCCATGGCCGAAGCGGTCGCGCGGGAATGGGACGTGCAGGAAAAAGAAGTCGACCCCGCGACCATGCCCTTTACCCGCTCGGCCAATGCCGCGATCGACAAGGTGACGCATCAACATGCCGAGGTGGCCGACATGCTGGCCGACTATGGCGACTCTGACCTGCTGTGCTATCGCGCCACCCATCCTCGGGAGCTGGCCGAGCGTCAGGCCGAACAATGGGACCCGGCGCTGGACTGGGCCGCCGAAACGTTGGGGGCGCGTCTGCAGACGGTTGCGGGCGTGGTGCATCAGCCGCAGCCTGCGGAAGCCGTAAACAGGTTGCGCGACATGGTGCACGCGCTGGACGCGTTCCGTCTGGCGGCCTTTCACGATCTGGTGAGCCTGTCGGGGTCGCTGATTCTGGGTTTTGCAGCTGCCCGGAATTGGCGCAAACCGGACGATATATGGCGCATTTCGCGGCTGGATGAATCGTGGCAGGCCGAGCAATGGGGCGACGACGCAGAAGCCGTTCAGGCCGCCGAGATCAAAAGGGCCGCCTTCCTGCACGCCAAACAGTTCTACGATCTATCGGTCTGAGCCTTTTTGGTCCCGATTTGAGAGACTTGCCTACGGTGCCCGCTTGATCTCATCGATTTCCATGATCCGGCCCTTGACGTTTGTTTATGAATGCGCCCAAACTCGGGCGCACTAAAGGGGAGACACCTTTTGGGTAACCGGTCCGGCTACCTTGCGTGTCGGATAAAAGCCCGTCCCGGATCGGGGCGGGAAATCAGGAAGAGGTAAAAATGAAAAAATCCGTAATCTTGGGCGCGGCGACGATTGCTGGTCTGGCTGCTGGCGCGGCCGCGGCGGGAACCATGGACGACGTTAAGGCGCGCGGCAAGCTGAACTGCGGCGTGACCACCGGTCTGGTCGGTTTTGCGGCACCCGACGCTAACGGCGAATGGCAAGGCTTTGACGTGGCCGTCTGCCGCGCCGTTGCCGCCGCCGTCCTGGGCGATGCGAACGCTGTCGAATTCGTGCCCACCACCGGCAAGACCCGCTTTACCGCTCTGGCGTCGGGCGAGGTCGACATGCTGGCGCGCAACACCACCTGGACCTTCAGCCGCGACGTTGACCTGAAGTTCGAATTTGTCGGCGTCAACTACTATGACGGTCAGGGCTTCATGGTGCCCAAGTCGCTGGGCGTGAGCTCGGCCAAGGAACTGGACGGCGCAACCGTCTGCATCCAGACCGGCACCACCACCGAGCTGAACCTGGCGGATTTCTTCCGCTCGAACAACATCAGCTACGAGCCGGTGCCGATCGAAACCAACGCCGAAGCGCAGCAGCAGTACCTTGCCGGTGCCTGTGACGTGTACACCACCGACGCATCGGGCCTGGCCGCAACCCGCGCCACGTTCGAAAACCCCGGTGACCATGTCCTGCTGCCCGAAATCATCTCGAAAGAGCCGCTGGGCCCGCTGGTCCGTCACGGCGACAACGAGTGGGGCGACGTGGTTCGCTGGACCCTGAACGCGATGATCTCGGCCGAAGAGCTGGGCATCACCTCGGCCAATATCGATGAGATGGCAGCCGGCACCGAGAACCCGGAAATCAACCGCCTGCTTGGGAGCGAAGGCACCCTGGGCGAGATGCTGGGTCTGGACGCCCAGTGGGCCATGCGCGCGATCAAGGCGGGCGGCAACTATGGCGAAGTGTTTGCCAAGAACATCGGCGAAGACACCCCGATCGGTCTGGCACGCGGCCTGAACGCCCAGTGGACCGATGGTGGCCTGCTGTACTCGCCGCCGTTCCGTTAAGAAAACCGAGAAGGGCGCAGGGTTTCCTGCGCCCATTTCTCATAAATAGCTGCGGACAGCTCGGGAGCAGGGAATACCCTGCCAAATCAGAAGCATCCGCAAGCCACGGGGATCCCAAAACATGTCGACTATGACTGACCCACCGAAAGCTGATTTTCGGTTGTCGATGCTCATAAACGATACCCGCTATCGCTCTTTGACCTTCCAAGTGATTGCGGCCATCGTTATTGCGCTCAGCATCTGGTATCTTGGCAACAACCTGATCCAGAACCTCCGGGCTGCTGGCCTGAACATCTCATTTGCATTTCTAGGCGACCCGGCCGGTTACGACATCAACCAGCGCCTGGTCGAATATGACAGCCAGTCCTCACATGGACGCGCGGCGATCGTTGGTATCCTCAACACGCTGCTGGTTGCGTTTCTTGCCTGTGTCACGGCCACCATTTTCGGTGTGATCGCAGGTGTCCTGCGGTTGTCGAACAACTGGCTCGTCTCCAAGCTGATGGCGATCTATGTCGAGATCTTCCGGAACATTCCGGTTCTGATCTGGATCATCATCATCTTCACCATCATGACGGCAGTGCTGCCGGGGCCACGGGCGTTCCGGGGTGACAACCCGACCTCGAGCATGCTGTTCGACCTGTTCGCCTTCACGAACCGCGGTGTTTACATCCCGCGGCCGGAATTCAGCAACGGTCTTTTCAGCTCCACGATCTTGAACTGGCTTCTGGTGCTTGCGGGTCTGGTCGGCTCTTGGTTCGCGTCGCACGAAGTTGAAAAGCGTGCGACCCTTAAGCAGGAGCAAACCGGTGAACGTCCCAAGACCTTCCTGGTAAAACTGGCCGTGTGGTTGGTACCCTTCCTGACCCTGATGGTCCTGATGGGCTTGACCTGGGATGTGCCCGCGTTGAAAGGCTTCAACTTCAGCGGTGGCATCAAGGTGGGCGGTCCCTTGATCGCCTTGTGGTTCGCCCTGTCGATCTACACGGGGGCCTTCATCGCCGAGAACGTGCGCGCAGGCATCCAGGCAATTTCGAAAGGTCAGACCGAGGCTGCGGCCGCTTTGGGTCTTCGTCCGGGGCGCATCATGAAACTCGTGATCCTGCCCCAGGCGCTGCGGGTGATCATCCCGCCGTTGATCTCGCAATATCTGAACATCACCAAGAACTCGTCTCTGGCGATCGCCGTGGGCTATGCGGACATTACCGCCACCCTGGGTGGGATCTCGCTGAACCAGACCGGTCGTGCGATCGAATGTGTTCTGCTGCTGATGCTGTTCTATCTGACGGCTTCGCTGCTGATCTCGGCTGTGATGAACATCTACAACGCATCCGTCAAATTGAAGGAGCGCTGAGCCATGAGTGATCAAACCACCAACTCGATCGCATTCGTGGCCGAGGGGACGATTCCGCCTTCGCCGCCGCCGGCCAATGAAACCGGCGTGGTCAAATGGCTGCGCGAGAACCTGTTCTCGGGCGTAGGGAACACCATTCTGACCATTCTCTCCGTGCTGCTGATCTATGTTTTGCTGAAGAACACGCTGCCATGGATCTTCAACGGAGTTTGGAATGCGGATTCGCTTTCGCAGTGCCGTGAGATCCTGGACGGCAAGACCGGCGCGTGTTTCGCCGTTCTGACGGAGCGGTGGAACCAGTTGATCTACGGGTTCAAGTATCCCGTGGAAGCCTATTGGCGCCCGAACCTCGCGTTCGTGCTGATGCTGGTGGCCGCAGCGCCGGTTCTGTTCTTCGATCTGCCTCGAAAGATGCTTTTGTTCACTGCGGTTTACCCGTTTGTTGCCTTCTGGCTGATTTGGGGTGGCACCGTTCTTGTCCCCTTGGTGGCGTTGTTGGGCTGCGTCGCAGCGGCGGTCGTTTTCCAGAAATACGGAAAAAACAGCTTTGCCGCCGGGTTCTTCGGTGGGATCGTCGTCGCGCTGATCGTCTGGAACGTCGGCGGTGCGCTGATCCCCGAAGATGCATCGGAAAATGCTTGGTTGACCGCTGTTCCCAGTCGCGACCTCGGCGGGTTCATGCTGAACCTTATGCTCGGGGTGACCTGTGTATCGCTGTCACTGCCCCTTGGCATCGCGTTGGCGTTGGGCCGCCAGTCCGACATGCCTTTGATCAAGTGGGTCTGCGTCATTTTCATCGAGTTCATCCGGGGCGTGCCGCTGATCACGCTGCTGTTCGTGGCTTCGGTGATGCTGGCGTATTTCTTCCCGCCTGACAGCACGGTCGACCTGTTCCTGCGCGTGGTGATCATGATCACCATGTTCTCGGCTGCCTACATCGCCGAGGTGATCCGCGGCGGTCTGGCAGCGCTTCCTCGTGGACAGTACGAGGCCGCAGACAGTCTTGGTTTGGACTATGCCCAGGCAATGCGGTTGATCATCCTGCCGCAGGCACTGAAGATCTCGATCCCGGGTATCGTGAACGTGGCCGTGGGCCTGTTCAAGGATACGACGCTGGTTTCGGTCATTTCGATGTTCGACCTCGTTGGCATGATCCGCGGCCCGATCCTGGCATCGACCGAGTGGAATGGCGTCTATTGGGAGCTTTTGGGCTTTGCCGCGCTTCTGTTTTTCGTCGTCTGCTACGGCATCTCTCAATATTCACAGTGGCTCGAGCGTCGCCTTGCCACCGATCACCGTTAAGGAGTTCAACACATGTCTGAACTTGCCATTGATCGCGAAATCGATCGTTCGAAAATGCAGGTGAGCGACGAGGTCGCCATCGAAATCAACAACATGAACAAGTGGTACGGGTCCTTCCACGTGCTGCGCGACATCAATCTGACCGTCAACCAGGGCGAGCGGATCGTGATCGCGGGGCCGTCGGGTTCGGGCAAATCGACCCTGATCCGCTGCATCAACGCGCTGGAAGAGCATCAGGCCGGCAAGATCGTCGTGGACGGGATCGAGCTGACCAGCGACCTCAAGAACATCGACAAGATCCGCTCCGAGGTCGGGATGGTGTTCCAGCACTTCAACCTGTTCCCGCATCTGACGGTTCTGGAAAACTGCACGTTGGCCCCGATCTGGGTGCGCAAGACGCCCAAGAAAGAGGCCGAAGAACGCGCTATGCACTTCCTGGAGAAGGTGAAAATTCCGGATCAGGCCAACAAGTATCCCGGCCAACTGTCAGGTGGTCAGCAACAGCGTGTGGCGATTGCGCGAAGCCTGTGCATGATGCCGCGGATCATGTTGTTCGACGAGCCGACCTCGGCCCTTGACCCCGAGATGATCAAAGAGGTGCTCGACACCATGATCGAGCTGGCCGAGGAAGGCATGACCATGCTTTGCGTGACGCACGAGATGGGCTTTGCGCGTCAGGTGGCGAACCGCGTGATCTTCATGGATGCCGGCCAGATCGTCGAACAGAATGAACCCGAAGAGTTCTTCAACAACCCGCAGAGCGAACGCACCAAGCTGTTCCTCAGCCAGATCCTGGGACACTGACGCGGGCTGAAAGACAACAGCAAAGGGCGGGGGCATCCCGCCCTTTTTTATTCCGTCAACTCGCGCGGGATGGCGAAACCCCTCACCGTGCCGCTGCGCCAGTTCACATCCCGCCAATCGTCGATGTCGAAGCCGATCACTGTTGTGGCGCCGGTCGGGTAGTCGAAGAACCGGCCGTGCATCGGGGCCTCTTCCACGATGGCGCCGGCAAACCCGGCAGTTCCTGGATTGTGCCCCAGCATCAGCACGGTTTCCCCGGTTGCCGAAGACAGAAGCAGGAACATCCGATCCGGCGAAGCATGGTATAGCTCGTCGGTAAAGGTCAGCTTTTCCGCCTCGAGCCCCATCCGCTCCCAGGTTTCGCGGGTGCGAACGGATGAGGAGCAGAGCAACTCGTCCGGCAACCATCCCTTTTCCTTCAGCCAGGCCCCGATTGCCGCCGCCGATTTTCGGCCCCGCTTGTTCAGCGGGCGTGCATGGTCGCTCAGGTCTGGGTTGTCCCAGCTGGACTTGGCGTGGCGGGTCAGGATCAATGTGCGGGGCATGGTGGATGAAACGCCTGCATGTGGTGGGCCGATTGCTCGGGGTCTCTCCCGGCGCCTGCGCTGAGGGGGCAAGCCAGCCGGGCGGCGCAGCCTCCGGTCATGCAGGACCGCCCCTCGGCAGTGTCCAAATAACCGTGGCAGGCCTCAACATCATAGAACGTCGTGGCGTTCAGCGCCTTCACCGGGCAAGCGGTGGCGCAGGGGGCAGGACAGGTCAGGCAAGGCGAAGGGGCCGTCGCCTCGGGGATCGAAAATTCTTCTGCGAAATACAGCGCGCCCCGATAAGAGATCATCATGCCCACCGTATCATGCACCATTGCACCGACGGGGCTAAGAAAGGCGCGACCAGATTTCAGTGCCCAGTCGATGAATGGCATGTAGGGCGGTCCGCCGAACGGGAAATGCGCCTCTGCCCCGAGGCTCTCGGCCATCGCGCTGACAACGCGGGTTGACCAGCGATCGACCGGGTCAGGATCGCCGTCGCGCCATTCGGGCGAGGCCTTGAGCGCAGGCCAGAACGCCCCGGCAGCGCCCAAAAGGATCAGGGTACCGCCGTCGAGCCCCTTGGCACCGCTCAGGCGCGGATGCTGGGCGCCCATCACGATCAGCCCGTGTTCGTGCGCCGCCTTTTCAACCTCGTCATAGATCATTTCTTGCGAAACGGCAGCGACAGGCTCCAGCCCAGTCTTGTCGGGCGGTCGTCCTGCCATTCGAGACCGATGGTCATGCCGTCATGCCCCTTTCCGGGCTGCGCCACATAGGTTCCCATCCAGCGGTCCCAGATCGACAGGGCAAACCCATAATTGCTGTCGTGTTCCTCCCTCAGCCGCGAATGGTGCACCCGGTGCATGTCGGGCGTTACCAGCAGCCTACGCAAGACCGCATCCAGAGCAAGAGGGAGTTTCAGGTTCGAGTGGTTGAACATTGCCGTGCCATTCAAAAGAACTTCGAACAGCACCACGGCCAGTGCACTGGGCCCCAGCAGGTAGACGAGGCCGATCTTGAGCAGCATCGACAGCGCGATTTCCACCGGATGGAAACGGACCGCCGTGGTCACGTCCATGTCACGGTCCGCATGGTGGACCCGGTGCAGGCGCCACAGGATCGGCACCTTGTGCGTGACCAGGTGCTGCGCCCAGATGGCAAAGTCGAGGATAAGAATGGACAGCGCCACCTCGACCCATACAGGCCAAGAGAGATGGTTGAACAGGCCCCAGCCCTTTTGGCCCGCATCCAGCGCCGCACCGACCGCCAGCAGCGGCAATCCGAACGCCATGAGCCGCAGCGCGACGGTGTTGAGGATCGTGATCGACAGGTTGGTGGCCCATCTTTTCGGCCGCCCGTATTGGCGCGGACGGCGCGGCAAAAGCGCCTCGGCACAGGCAAAGATGATAAACAGCCCTAGGAAAACGCCCAGGCGAATGGTGGCTTCGTGCTCCATACATTCACAATTGGGCATGCGATTGAGAATCACAAGCCCAGTTGCGCCAAGAAGCCGTCAGTCGGGACGGATCAGCGAGCCGGCGCCATGTTCGGTGAACAGCTCCAGCAGCACGGCGTTGGGCGCGCGGCCATCCAGGATCACCACGGCGCGGACCCCGCTGTGCAGCGCATCCAGCGCGGTTTCTGTCTTGGGGATCATGCCGCCGGCGATTGTGCCTTCGCGGGTCATCTCACGGATCTGGCCCGCTTTCAACTCGGTCACGACCTCTCCTGCGGCGTTCTTGACGCCGGACACGTCCGTCAGTAGCAACAGGCGATCGGCCTTGAGCGCCGAGGCAATCGCCCCGGCGGCTGTATCGCCGTTCACGTTGAACGTCTCGCCATTGCGGCCCGCCCCCAGCGGGGCGATCACCGGGATCACGTCATGCGAGAACAGGTCGTGCAGGATCTTGGGATTCATCTCGGCGGGTGTGCCCACATATCCCAACGAGGCGTCGGTCTGGTCGCAGATCATCAGGTTGGCATCCTTGCCGGAAAGGCCGACGGCCATGCCGCCCTGATCGTTGATCGCCTGCACGATGCGCTTGTTCACCACGCCGGACAGCACCATTTCGACCACTTCCACCGTGGCGGCATCGGTGACGCGCTTGCCGTTCACGAACTCGGACTGGATGTCGAGCTTGTCCAGCATCGCGTTGATCATCGGCCCGCCGCCATGCACGATCACCGGGTTCACGCCGACCTGACGCATCAGCACCACGTCGCGGGCAAAGCTTTCCATCGCTTCGTCGCTGCCCATGGCGTGCCCGCCCAGCTTGATCACGACGATTGCCCCGTCATAACGCTGCAGATAGGGCAGGGCGCTGTTGAGCGTGGCGGCGGTGGCTATCCAATCCCGGTTCATGTCCTGTTTCTTCATGGCTGTCGTCCCTCTGGCCTTCCCTGTTAGGGCCTTTGGCCGGACCTGCCAAGCCCGGAACGGGCAGGCCGCAGGTTTTGTTGCGTGGCGCGCCAAAAGGGGGACGCTGCCGCGCCACGCAACCGGGCAACGCCACGCGGCGCCGCCTGAACCGGTCAGTTGAATGCGCGCCGTACCGTAGGTATGTTGCTGACGACCAGCAGGTCGACGGCCAGCGCCGCAAGCGGCGTCAGCCCAACCAGTGGGAAGGCCATGGCCGTGCACAGCCCGATCAGCACCGCGCCCTTCCACACGGGCATCTCGGCCGGAAAGCTGCTCCAGGCCTGCACGAACTTGCCGCCCCAGATCCCGGCCCACGACATGCCCGAGATGAGGAACCCGACCAGCAGCAGCGACATTCAGAACCCGGCGACCGCGTGCAGCGATTTCCCAAAGGCCCGGCCCCGCGCCCGCAGGTCAGGCACCAGGGCCGCCACAACGTTTCCGCGGGGCCACCACCTTTAAAGGCCGGTGAACGCCAGCAGCAGCGCCATCCCGGCCGCGATTTCCAGAATCCGGTCGCCGGTATCGCCCATCAGTAGGGTCGAGTGGATGTTGCCGGCCGGATCGTACCACCCCGCGCGACGGTCCCAGACCTGGATCACCTCGCGGGAATACTGGTCGATGGCCACCATGCGCTGACCGGTCTCGGCCTTGACGCGAAACACGGTTGCCAGATCCGGCGCCTTGGGGCCGATCCATTCGACCACGCGGCCCGGCACGCGGGCCTGAACTATGTCGGCCAGTTCGGATGCGGGCATCGCCTGGTCCTTGATCTCGACCGCGATTTTTTCTCCGTCGCGACCATCGGCTTGGGTAATGAACATCAAAATCAGGCCGGTCACCGCCAGGATGATCAGGAAGGGGACAACAAAAAGCCCCGCATAGAAGTGCCACCGCCAGGCGGCCAGGTAGAATTTTTGCGCCTGTTCGCGCCGGCTCGCCTGAGCGCCACCGGTTTGGCCGTCTTGTACAATTTCAGTCTCCAGAAATTCGGAACATCGCCGGCCGGGCGGCTGAGGTTTCAAGTCTTGTTCTCGGTCTCAAGAGAGGTGGGGCGGACCCGGGGCATCGTACCGGGTGTGGAACCCGGCGCTGCGATGGGTGAAATCCACATGCGCCCAACGCGCGGCAATCGGCCAGTCGGCCGGCAGCACCGCTCCCACTTCGGGCAATTGGCCTGCCAGATTCACCCCGCCACAGGGGCAGGCGCTGCGTTCGTCGGTTTCGTCGTGGTCCGGGGCGTCCTCGCCCGGGTTGATCCAGCGCTCGACCAGGCCGTCGCCGGTGCAGATCACCATCAGAATCGCCCCGTCCGAGTTGCGCGTGGGCATCCAGCCATCGGGATTGCACCGGGTACCATCACAGCAACCAGCGTCAGCACCGATATGACGCGCAGCAGCATCATTCCAGATTGGCGATGATCGAACGCAGCGCCGGGATGCCGTCGCCCTTCTCGGACGAGGTCAGCACGATCTCGGGATAGGCGGCGGGGTGTTTGGACAAGGCGCCGCGCACCTGGGCCAGAACCTTTTCGCGGTCCTTGGCCTTGACCTTGTCGGCCTTGGTCATCACGCATTGAAAGGTCACGGCGCTGGTGTCCAGCAGCTTCATGATCTCGTCATCCACGGGCTTCACTCCGTGGCGGGAATCAATCAGTACGAAGGCCCGGCGCAGGGTCTGCCGCCCGCTCAGGTACTGTTTCAGAAGGCGTTGCCACTTCTCGACCACCTTGACCGGCGCATTGGCATAGCCATAGCCGGGCAGGTCAACCAGATACAGGTCGGGGCCCTGGGTGAAGAAGTTGATCTCTTGCGTGCGGCCCGGCGTGTTCGAGGCGCGGGCCAACCCCTTGGTGCCGGTCAGGGCGTTGATCAGGCTGGACTTGCCCACGTTCGACCGGCCGGCGAAACAGACCTCGATCCGGTCGGGGGCGGGAAGGCCGTTCATCGCCACGACGCCCTTGACGAATTCGGACGGCCCGGCAAACAGCTTGCGGCCTTTTTCCAAATTGAATGCGTCGGGCTCGGGGGCCAAAGGGAAAGGCAATGTACTCATAGGACCTGCACCTCGTCTCCGGGCCGGATCGTGCCACCGCGGATCACAGTCGCATAGACGCCGAAATCCTGGTGGTCCCAACTGCGTAGCGCGCCCAGCGTGTCGGCGTCGCGCTGGCCGGTCTGGGGGTTGGCAGTGGTTGCCAGGCAGCGGGTGATCCGCTCCTTGACGTGAAAAACGGCATCACCGATCCGGACCTCGCGATCCAGCCAGTCGAATTCTTCCCACAGAGGAAGGCCGTCGAACCAGATATTGCCCCGCCAGCGGCAGATCGACAGCTTGCGGCCCAGTCTTTGCTCGACCGCGCGGTGCGAGGCCATGTTGCAAAGGCTGATCGACGGGTAGTCGCTGTCGGTCATGCCCCGCCCCGGAACTCGGACGATCCGGGCCGAGGCCGCGCGGTCGGCGGGCATGAGCGGGCGGACCCAATCCAGAAACAGATCCTGCTGGGTGTCTGGGTGGAAGGTCAGATCTGGCCGATCCGGGTGGCTGAGTGTCACGCGATCCCCGTCCAGAACGGCCGAGATCGCCATCAGGCGGGGTGCCTTCGAACCGCGGCTGAAATTTGCGCAGGGCGCCCATTCGGATCCGTCGGCCTCGGACATTTCATGCGCCACCGCCCAAACACGATCCCCGGGCATGGTCTGCCCGGGGATGAGGGTGACTTCGGACAGGGTTTCCCTGCCGTGGCTCTTGATCGGGTGCCGCCAGATTTCGGTGACCGCCCCCGTCATTTGCCGTCCGTTTTCGGTGTTCGCTTGAAGCCGGACTTGATGTTGCCAAACACGTCAGGCTTGTAGCCCTGGCTGCGCATGATCAGGTACTGCTGGGTAAACGTGATCGTGTTGTTCGCGATCCAGTAAATCACCAGCCCGCTGGCGAAGCTGCCCAGCATGAACATGAAGACCCAAGGCATCCAGGCAAAGATCATGGCCTGGGTCGGATCGGTGGGCGCCGGGTTCAGCTTTTGCTGCAGCCACATCGAGATACCCAGCAACAGCGGCAGGATCCCGATGAAGATGGTCGCCATCAGGGTTCCCGGCTCGGGACCGGCCCAGGGCAGCAGCCCAAACAGGTTCATGATCGAGGTCGGGTCCGGCGCGCTCAGATCGCGGAACGGGCCGAACCAGGGCGCGTGGCGCAATTCGATGGTGACGAAAATCACCTTGTACAGCGAGAAGAAGATCGGAATTTGCAGCAGTATCGGCAGACAGCCGGCAGCCGGGTTGACCTTTTCCTTCTTGTACAGCTCCATCATGCCCTGCTGCATCTTTTGGCGGTCGTCGCCAGCGGCCTCTTTGAGGGCTTCCATCTGCGGCTGAAGCTCTTTCATTTTGGCCATCGAGACATAGGACTTGAAGGCCAGCGGGAACAGAATCGCCTTGATGATCAGAGTAAGCCCGATGATCGACCAACCCATGTTGCCGATCAGGGCGTTGATGTTGTGCAGCAGCCAGAAGATCGGCTTGGTCAGGAAGAAGAACCAGCCCCAATCGATGCTGTCGATGAATTTCTGAACGCCCTGCGCCTGATATTCGCGGATGGTTTCCCATTCCTTCGCCCCCGCAAACAGCCGGGTGGTAACCTGGGAGGTTTCGCCGGGTGCGACCGTCAAGGTCGGCAGTACTGTTTCGGTCTGATAGATCTTGCGGCGGGCGTCGTATTTCGCGGCGGCCTTGAAGGCCGAGCCCGGCTCGGGGATCAGTGTGGTCATCCAGTAGTGATCGGTAAAGCCGATCCAGCCGTTTTCCTTCACCTGATAGACCTCAGCCTGGGCGCGTTCGTTCGGGTCGATGTCGAATTCTCGGACATCCCCATAATCGACTTCGGACAACGTCCCGTCGGCCATGCCAATGACGCCTTCGTGCAGGATGAAGAAATTCTTCAATCCCGGAAGATCGCCATCCTCGCCCATGCCATGCCGGGCAAGGATGCCATACGGCGCCATGCCGACCTCGGTCTGGCTCGCGTTCTCAACCGACTGGGTCACCGTGAACATATAGTCTTCGTCCACCGCGATCGTGCGACGGAAGGTCAGGCCCTTGCCGTTGTTCCAGACCAAAGTGACCGGGCTGTCCACGCCCAGCGTTTCGCCACTCTCAATTTCCCACAAGGTATTCGGGCCAGGCACGTCGGCCCCAGCAAGTCCGGCGCCGGGGGCCCAACCATACAGCGCGTAATATGCGGATTCCGATCCGACCGGCGACAGAAGTTCGACGATGGGCGCGTCTTCTTCGAGCGAGACCTTGTAATCCTTCAGAAACAGCTCATCGATCCGACCACCCGAAAGCGAAAGACTGCCCGTCAGGCGCGGGGTGTCGATCTCGAGCCGCGGCGCGTTGGACTCGGGGGCCGCTTCAGAGGCTTCCGAGGTGGTCTCGCCAATGGTCGAAGGCCCGGCGGCGCTCGGTGTTTGGAGCCCGTCACCATCGGTCGCACTGATCTCGGTTCGGTCAAGGTTCGTGGCGGGTTCCGGCGGAGGGAACAGCACGAACCACACGAGGATCACGAGAAAGCTGAGCGCGGTTGCGAGGATGAGATTCTTGTTCTGATCGTCCATCGGGGACAGCCACCTTGAGCAGTGAAAGACACCGCAGGGTTCAACAGAGTGCAGCCCGAAAGGTCAAGCGGAATCGCCGCTGTTTGCCCGTTGTAGCGGCAATGCAGGCGGCGATTTCAGGATTCTCCTCCCATTTTTCGTCCGATCGCGGGCGCTCCCTTGAGGCTGTTGCGGTGGTTGGTGATCCACCGCACGGTCTCTTCCCAAGGCATCGGTTTGGCAATTCCATAGCCCTGAACATGGTGGCAGCCCAACTGCGCCATCAGCGCATGCTCACCGGGGGTCTCGATGCCCTCGGCCAAAGTTTCCAGGTTCAGGCGTTCGGCCATCGTCAGTATCGCGCCGACGAGCTGTTGCTGTTCAGGGTCTTTGTCGGCGTTGGTGACAAAGGACCGGTCGATCTTGATGCGGTTCACGTTGAAACGTTTGATCGATGCAAAAGCAGCATGGCCAGTGCCAAAGTCATCCAGATCGATATGGCAGCCCATGGCGGACATCTGCGCCACGTTGCGCGCAATGATATCGTCGGGATGTCGGGCGAACACTGTCTCGAGAACTTCGACAGCCAGCCGCTCCGGGGTCAGGTCGTACTGGTCCAGTTCCCATTTGAGGCGGTCGATCAGCTTGGGGTCGCGCAGTTCCTCCGACGAAAAGTTGATGCCGATCCTGGGCACCACCGCCCCCGCGCGATCCCAATCGCGCATGGCCGAAAAGGCTTGGTGTCGAATGGCCTGGCCAAGCATTCCCATCAGGTTGGCCTGCTCTGCGAAAGGCAGGAAGACCTGCGGGCGCAGTACCCCTTTGGTGGGGTGATTCCAGCGCGCCAGAGCCTCGAAACCGGTGACGTCCCCCGTATCGGTCGAAACCTGTGGCTGGAAACACGGCTGGATTTCGCCGTTGTCCAGCGCCGCCTCAAGCTCTTTGCGGAGATTGACATGGATCAGAGACCGGCGCCGGGTCTCGGTGGAAAAGGCCCGGATCGTCGACGGCCCGTTGCGCTGCGCTTCGGACAGCGCGGCCTGTGCGGCCTCGATCCAGTCGGACGCCGGTCCATCGGGAACCATTGACTGCAGGCAGAACCCGATCGAGCAGGACAGGTAGACGCTGACGCTGTTGAGCGGAACGGGTTCCTCGACAACGCTCTGAATGCGGCCCGATGCCTGAATGCAAGCCTCGAGCCCGAGCTGCGTGGAGGGGTGCATGCCAACCAGGAACGCATTTCGGGAAATGCGGGTCGCGACGTCCTGACTGCGTATGACCGATAGAACCCGGTCGCCGAATCGCTGTGCGATGAAATCGGCAGCGGCGGAACCGTGCAGGTCCTGAAGGTCGTCGAACTGATCCACGGCGACGACCAGACAGGCGGCATCGCACCCGGTCTCCCGCGCCGCCAGGTGCATCTGCTCCAGCCGGGTTCGGAACGCGTCGTTGGAAACCAGGCCCGAGATATTCTGGCCGTCGGGCAAGGTATTGTCAGTCAGGCGCAGGGCGATCAGAAAGGCCAAGGGCAGGCCAAGGGCCGCGAAGATCAGTGCGGTTTCTCCACCCAGCCAGAATGCGGCGAGGCTGAGTGCGGGAACGAATGCCAGCCCCTGCGGAATCGAGAGAACGGTCAGCAGCGCGTGCCGGATCTGTCTGAAGAAAGTATGGGTCCGCATCGGGTTTCGGCCCTCGTCCTTGGCGTTGTCGTGCAGGGCGAGGGTAGAAAACCAATCTGAGTCAGAAGTTAACGCAACCGCGGTATTTCGCCCTGATCATCCGGGTTTTTTCGGGGTTTCAGCGAAAGGCCGGCAAAGTCGAAGAGATCAGGGTCTAGCAAGTGGGACGGACGCGCATTGGTCAGCGCACGGAACATCACCTGCCGGCGGCCGGGACTGTTCTTTTCCCATTGGTCCAGAATCTGTTTGACCTGCTGGCGTTGCAGGCCGTCCTGGCTGCCGCACAGGTCGCAGGGAATAATCGGATAGTTCATCGCCTTGGCGAATTTCTCGCAATCGGCCTCGGCCACATGGGCCAGAGGGCGATAAACGAACAGGTCGCCATCCTCGTTCACCAGTTTCGGGGGCATGGTCGCCAAACGGCCGCCGTGGAACAGGTTCATGAAGAAGGTTTCCAGGATGTCATCGCGGTGATGACCCAGCACCACAGCCGAGCACCCTTCCTCGCGCGCGATCCGGTACAGGTTGCCGCGGCGCAAGCGCGAGCACAGCGCGCAATAGGTGCGGCCCTGCGGCACCTTGTCGACCACGATGGAATAGGTGTCCTGGTACTCGATCCGGTGCGGCACGCCCATGCGTTCCAGAAACTCGGGCAGCACGGTGGCCGGAAAGCCCGGCTGCCCCTGATCCAGATTGCAGGCCAGCAGGTCCACGGGCAGCAGGCCGCGCCACTTCAGCTCGTACAGAACGGCCAGCAGGGTATAGCTGTCCTTGCCGCCCGACAGGCAGACCAGCCAGCGCGGCGGCTTGCCATCCTTGTCATGGGCCGACGGGTCAACCATGCCGTATTGCTCGATCGCCTCGCGCGTCTGGCGCACGATGCGTTTGCGCAGCTTCTTGAACTCGGTGGTCGAGGGCGCACCGGCAAACAGCGGATGGATATCGTCGGCTTCGTCGAACATGCGCAGCCCCTACCGCAGATGCGCCGACCGAGCAAGGCCCGCCTAGCCGGACAGCCGGCCCAGCAGGGCGTCGGTGTCCAGCCCCGAGACCGATCCGGGTATGCGCCCGCTTTCGCCCAGAACCCGCGTGGCAATATATCCATCGGCCACCGCACCGGGCGCGTGGCGCAGCAGCAGTGCGGCGGTCAGCAGATGCGCGGTGGCCTCGGCGAACCAGCGGGCCTCGGCCTCGGGGGGCAGGGTGGGCCAACGGTCGCGATGCGCCTTCAGGGCGGCGTCATAGCGGCGGTCGGCTCCGGTTGCCGCGTCCAGTTCGGCATGTACTGTCTGGCCGGCCAGCGGGTCGCGCGCAATGCTGCGTAGAATGTCCAGGCAGATCACGTTGCCGGACCCCTCCCAGATGCCGTTCAGCGGCGCTTCGCGATAGATCATCGGCATCGGCGTGTCCTCGACATAGCCCATGCCACCCAGCACCTCCATCGCCTCGACCGCAACGACGGGGCAGCGCTTGTTCGACATGAACTTGGCCAGCGCCACCCCGATCCGGGCAAACGCGCGGTCTTCGGCGGTGTCCCCGTCAAAGGCGCGTGCCACGCGCAGGCCCAGGGTCAGGGCGCCTTCCCAGTCCAGCGCAAGGTCGGCCAGAACGGCACGCATCAGCGGCTGGTCGATCAAGCGGCGCTGAAAGGCGCTGCGGTGGCTAACCCAGTGATGCGCTTCGGACAAGGCCGCACGCATCAGGCCGGCCGGTGCCATCGCGGTGTCGAGCCGGGTGTGATGCACCATCTCGATGATCGTGCGTACGCCGGCCCCCGCGTCCCCCAGTTGATAGGCCAGCGCGTCGTGGAGCTCGACTTCGGACGAGGCGTTGGCGCGGTTGCCCAGCTTGTCCTTGAGGCGCATCAGGTGGATGGCGTTGCGCTCGCCCTCCAGCCAGCGGGGCAGCAGAAAACAGGTCAGCCCGCCCGGAGCCTGCGCCAGCGTGAGGAACCCGTCGGACATCGGGGCCGAGCAGAACCATTTGTGGCCGCGCAGCCGCCAGGCCTCACCGTCACGGGTGGCGGTGGTGGTATTGCCACGCACGTCCGAGCCGCCCTGTTTCTCGGTCATCGCCATGCCCAAGGTCGCCGAGCGTTTTTCTCCGATCGGGCGGGGGGCTGGGTCATAGGTGTTGGCGGTCAGTTTCGGGCGCCAGATATCGGCCAGTTCGGGGTTGGCGGCCAGCGCCGGCACGGCGGCATAGGTCATGGTCAGCGGGCAGCAATGGCCCGGCTCGACCTGGCTGGCCAGATAGACCATCGCGGCATGAGTGGCGTGACCGCCCGGTGCTCCGTCCCAGGCCAGCGCGGCATAGCCTGCCGATTGGCTCAGATCCATCATGTGATGATAGGCCGGGTGGAACCGCACCTCGTCCAGACGGCGGCCGCCCCGGTCGAAGAGGCAGAGTTCGGGCGGGTGCATGTTGGCGTCGCGCCCGGCGTCGCGGGTTTCGCTCCGGCCCAGAGCGGCCCCGTAGGCAGCCAGTGGGATCGCCCGTGCCCCGGCGCGCGTGGCGCAATCGCGCAGAACCGGGTCCGAGGTCCACAGGTCAACGTCGCCGCGCTCGGGCGGTTGGTTCGTCACCTCATGCGTGGGCAGAGACTGGCGGGCGTTGGATCTGGACATGGGCGCCTCGGACGGTTGTTGATGAAACCGATGTTCAGCGGCGCACCCCCCTTGGGTCAAGCGTAACGGGGTGTCAGATCAGGGCGCGTCGGGTTTGTCGTCGGGCACCGGGTCATAGCCGTCACCCCCCCAGGGGTGGCAGCGCCCGATACGGCGCGCGGCCAGCCAAGCGCCCTTGATCGGACCGTGCTTTTCCAGCGCTTCCAGCGCATAGGCCGAGCAGGTCGGCTGATAGCGGCAGTTGAACCCCACCCAGGGGCTGAAGATCAGCCGGTAGGCCCGGATTGGCAGCGCGAGGATATGGGCAAGAGGGGTCATTTGCGCGGGCTGTGGATCTTGCGCAGGGCTTGGCGCAGATCGTCCAGCAGAGCGCCGAAGGGGCGGGCGGCGGTCACCTCGACCCGACCGATCAAGACGTAATCCCACCCGTCCCGGCCATGGTCCGGAAGAACGGCGCGGGCCGCCTCGCGCAGCCGGCGCTTGGCCCGGTTGCGGGCTACGGCATTGCCGACCTTCTTCGAGCAGGTGAACCCGACACGGATGCCCTCGGCCTCATCCGGTGCGCGCTTGCGGGCCTGCACCATCATGGAAGGCGTGCCCTGTCGGCGCGCCCGTGCGGCCCTGAGGAAATCGCTGCGCTTGCGCAGTACCGACAAGGCAGGCGCGCAAACGGACACCGCCGGGGGCATATCCCCGGGGTGGTCAGTGCCATCCACAGGGGCCTCCGGCGGCGTCATGTTCAAAACCTGAAAGGTCGCGCGGTTTATGCGCTCAGCGACTTGCGGCCGCGGGCACGGCGAGCGTTCAGGATCTTGCGGCCGGCCTTGGTGGCCATGCGCGCGCGGAAACCGTGGCGGCGTTTGCGAACCAGGTTCGAAGGCTGATAGGTGCGTTTCATCGCTCCGTCTCCAATCTTTGGCGGTCGGGTGCGGCGCGGATTCGCCTGCCCGTGGTGTTCGAAGCCCGTCCTCTACTGGGAACCGGCGGGCAAGTCAAACCCCATCGCAACGGTTTTCTTGCCTTTTGCAACAATTCTGCCGGGCGACCACCCAAAAGTTTCAGAATCAGCCCGAGGACGGCGGATTTCTCACATTGAACCGGTGCGTGTTCAACCCGGCGTGAGGACCCTGTTGCGCAGGCGACCAAGCGCGCATCTTGTGGGGCAGATGAAGCATTCGAACCCGGACGACGAAATGACCGAAACCACCCAGGTGCCGCGCAGTGGGCTGGCGCGACATATTCCCCTGATCGTGATCCTGACGGTTGCCGTCGTCGGGTTCTTTGCGCTGGGCGACTACCTGACTTTTGAAACCCTGCGCGACAATCGCGAGGCGCTGTTGGCCTGGCGTGATGCCAACTACTGGTCGTTGGCGGGGGTTTTTATCCTGGTCTATGTCCTGATCGTCACCTTTTCTTTGCCCGGTGCGGCCGTGGCCTCGATGACGGGCGGGTTCCTGTTCGGGCTGTTCGCGGGCACCGTGTTCAACGTATTTGCCGCAACCTTGGGTGCCTCGGCGATCTTTCTGGCGGCCCGCTGGGGTTTGGGCGAGGCGTTGACGGCGCGGCTGGAGGCCTCGGAAGGCACCGTCAAGCGAATCAAGGACGGGTTGCGCGAGAACGAGATCCCGGTGCTGTTCCTGATGCGGCTGGTGCCGGTGGTACCGTTTTTCGTTGCCAATCTGGTCCCGGCGCTGGTGGGGGTGAGGTTCCGGAACTTTCTGTTGACCACGGCGCTGGGCATCATTCCGGGCGGCATCGTCTATACTTGGATCGGCGTCGGCCTGGGCGGCGTGTTCGACCAGGGCGAGACGCCAGACCTGTCGCTGCTGACCGAGCCCTTCGTGATCGGCCCGATCCTGGGGCTGTGCGCGCTGGCGGCTCTGCCGATTTTCCTCAAAACCATTCGCGGCCGAAGGGGCCTTTGATCCATGCAAGACCTCAAGACCGACATCCTGGTGATCGGGGCCGGGTCGGGTGGCCTGTCGGTGGCCGCTGGGGCCAGCCAGATGGGCGCCGACGTGATCTTGCTGGAAGGGCACAAGATGGGTGGCGACTGCCTGAATTATGGCTGCGTCCCGTCCAAGGCCCTGCTGGCCAGCGCCAAGCTAGCCCATGCACAAAGCCATGCCGCGCCGTTCGGCGTTGCCGAACACGCGCCACAGGTGGACTATGCCGCCGCAAAAGACCATGTGCGGGACGTGATCGCGCAGATCGAGCCCATGGACAGCCAGGAACGGTTCGAAGGTTTCGGCGTGCGCGTCATTCGTGACTGGGGGAGCTTTCTGTCGCCCACGCAGGTTCAGGCCGGCCATTTCGTCATCACCCCCCGTCGCGTGGTGCTGGCCACGGGCTCGTCGCCGCTGGTGCCGCCGATCCCAGGGCTGGATGAGGTGCCGTATGAGACCAACGAGACCATCTTCGACCTGCGCGACAAGCCCGACCACCTGCTGATCATCGGCGGGGGACCTATCGGCATGGAAATGGCGCAGGCGCATGCCCGGCTGGGCTGCAAGGTGACGGTGATCGAAGGCGCGCGGGCGCTGGGCAATGATGACCCCGAGGCGGCCGCAGTGGTATTGGAGGCTCTGCGCGCCGAAGGGGTCGAAATTCTGGAACACGCGATGGTGGCCCGGGTGCGCGGGAAGGCCGGCGCGGTCGAGGTCGTCACCGAGGATGGCGCGGTCCACGCGGGCTCACACCTGCTGCTGGCGGTGGGGCGCAAGGCCAACACCGACCGCCTGAACCTGCAGGCTGCCGGGGTCGAGCAGACGCGCACGGGCATCAAGGTGGATGACAGCCTGCGCACCACCAACCGCAGGGTCTACGCGATCGGCGACGTCGCGGGCGGGCTGCAGTTCACCCATGTGGCGGGGTATCATGCCGGGGTCATCATCCGGTCGGCTCTGTTCGGGCTGCCGTCCAAGGCCAGGACGTCGCATATCCCCTGGGCGACCTATACCGACCCCGAACTGGCTCAGGTTGGTCTGACCGAGGCGCAGGCGCGCGACCGCCACGGCGACAAGGTCGAGATCGCCCGGTTCGACTATGCCCACAACGATCGCGCCGTGGCCGAACGCAAAACGACCGGGTTCATCAAGGTCATGGTCGTCAAGGGGCGCCCGGTGGGGGCCACAATCGTGGGGCATCAGGCGGGCGAATTGATCAACTTGTGGTCTCTGGCGCTGGCCAATAACCTGAAGATGAGCCAGATCGCGGCGATGGTGTCGCCCTATCCCACGATCGGAGAGCTTAACAAACGGGTGGCGGGCGCCTATTTCTCGCCAAGACTGTTTGAAAATCAGATGGTTGAACGGGTGGTCAGGCTGGTCCAGCGTTGGCTCCCCTGATCGGGAAAGGAGCGCCACTTGAACTCGCTGTCGGGTCGTTTCCTGATCTTGACGACGGTCTTCGTGATGTTGGCCGAGGTGCTGATCTTCGTGCCGTCGATCGCGCGCTTCCGCGAGGATTTCCTTCTGAACCGGCTAGAACGCGCCCAGATCGCCTCGCTGGCGCTGCTGGCCGACGACATGCTGGCCGAAGAGCTAGAGGCCGAGCTTCTAGCCAATGCCGGGGTCTACAACGTGGTGCTGCGCCGGGACGAGGTGCGCCAGCTGATGCTGTCCTCGCCCATTCCCGGCGACGTGTCCAAGACCTTTGATCTGCGCGAGGCGGGGCCGTGGGTTCTGATCCGCGATGCGATGCTGCGGCTGTTCACCCCCGAAAACGAGATCATCCGCGTGATCGGCCAGCCGGTCCGAGACGCCGGCCTGCTGATCGAGGTCACGATGGATACGGCGCCCCTGCGGATGGCGATGATCGATTACGGTCTGCGTATCCTCGGCCTGTCCTTCGTCATCTCGATCATCACCGCGTTTTTCCTGTTTCTGGCTGTGCGGGTGGTCCTTGTTCGCCCGATCAAGGGCGTGGTGGGCTACATGCAGCGCTATGCGCGTGCGCCCGAAGACGCGCGCGGGATCATTTCGCCCCAGTCAAAGGTGACCGAACTGCGCGAGGCCGAGGAAGCCCTGCAGATGTTGCAGACCGACCTGACCCAGGCCCTGAAACAGCGCGAGAGGCTTGCGCAACTTGGTGGTGCGGTGGCCAAGGTCAGCCACGATCTTCGCAACATCCTGACCTCGGCCCAGCTGTTTACCGACCGGCTCGAGTCCAGCGAAGACCCGTTGGTGCGTCGCATGGCGCCCAAGCTGGTCAACTCGATCACCCGCGCCGTTTCCCTGTGTGAAAGCACGCTGGCCTTCGGCCGCGCCGAAGAGCCGGCGCCGACGCTGACCATGGTGCGCCTGCGCAACGTGGCGGCGGATGTGGTCGGCAGCGAGGCGCTGGCCGTAGACGACGCGCGTATCGAGATTCGTAACGAAGTTCCCGAAGACATGGTCATTCGCGCTGACCCCGAACAGATGTTCCGGGTTCTGATGAACCTCGTACGCAACGCCCGACAGGCGCTGGTGGCGTCAGGGCAGCCGGGCCGGATCACCGTGTCCGCGCGCGAGGACGACGACGCCTGGCTCATAGACATCGAAGACACCGGTCCGGGACTGCCGCTCCGCGCGCAGGAGAATCTGTTCACGCCATTTCAGGGCGGCGTGCGCAAGGGCGGGTCGGGGCTGGGGCTGGCGATTTCGCAGGAATTGGTGCGCGGACATGGCGGCGAACTGGTGCTGAGCCGCACCGGACCCGATGGCACGGCCTTTGAAATAAGGCTTCCGCGCGGCGATGCGGGTTTTTGAAATATTTTTGAAGAATCGGGTTGCACGTCTCGGGCGGCGGGTCTAAATAGCGCCTCACCAACGCGGACCGATAGCTCAGCTGGATAGAGTACTTGACTACGAATCAAGGGGTCGGGGGTTCGAATCCTCCTCGGTCCGCCACTTGGTAAAATCCAGCCGGTGACTTTCAAGAGATACTTTGCAAGTCGGAGACTGTCTTGCTCCCCCAAGACAATCTGGAAGGTGCCGACACTCCCGGCCGCAATGCACTTTAAATGCGCGGTGTGACCCTGCCGTGCGGCGGAAGCAATACAAAGAGTGATGGACTGGCATCGGATTTCTTCGCGGTATCCAAAACGCCGGTCGGTGCGGCCTTCTGGCAGACGGGAGGCGGCCCTTCGGGGTTCTGGAAGAACCGGCCTGCCGCGCGGCGTTGCATCTGGACTGGGGCAGGTGAATAGCCGTTTGATTTGACCCGTCACTTTGCAAGAGCTCACATCCTCGTGGGGGGCACTTCTGCTGCAAGTCGTTCGGGCTGAGCGGCGCAGACTCCGGTTCCCAGTACATGGAACTGGCGCCGAAGCGCCGCGAATTCGACGGGTAACGTGGCTGTAAACCGGCCGAAGATTTCCTTCCGGTGGCCTGCATGACGGCGCGTACCGTTTAGCAGCGTTTACGAGATCTAATCAGGGCGAGCGGCAATTCGGGCGGCGACATCAAGATGTTTTTATGTTGAACTGGGCAACCAGTGCTGCTTGCCCCTCTTTCTGGGCGAAAGAAAAAAATTTTTGTGTTTGCGGGAGGAAAATGATGTTTGGAACAACACGAAATTTGATCGCAGCGACCGCCACGTGTGCGGTTGCGTTTGTCATCGGGGCAGATTCGGCCCGGGCCCAGCAAGGCGATTGGTCCTATCAGGCGACGATCTACCTGTTCATGCCGGAAACCAAGACCGGCCTCGACACGCCCGCAGGAGGCGTAGAGGGCACGTTGAGCTTCTCGGACGCGCTGAGCAACTTGGATCTGGCCTTCATGGGTACATTTTCCGCGACCAACGGGCGCTGGACCCTGTTGGCGGACTACAACTACACGGACCTGTCGTTCGGAACCGATACGCCCGGACCGATTTTCTCGGGTCTCGACACCTCGGCAACAACACAATTCCTCAGCGCCTATCTGGGCTATCGGGTCTACGAGGATCCGACCGTTCAACTGGATCTGGCGGGTGGTC
Organism: Ruegeria sp. BHSC026; assembly: GCF_059613065.1. Classification (NCBI taxonomy): domain Bacteria; kingdom Pseudomonadati; phylum Pseudomonadota; class Alphaproteobacteria; order Rhodobacterales; family Roseobacteraceae; genus Ruegeria; species Ruegeria sp. BHSC026. The sequence goes on from NZ_JBXWRV010000013.1 coordinate 49,512, forward strand.
TGCGCTGGTTCAGTACTGAAACTACCTTCACGCTTCGGCCCGGTTCCGCGCCGGGTGGTACAAGTTCGGTCGACAATAGTTGGACCGATGCGGTGATTGCAGCGCGGGCGCGTTTCGTCCTGTCCGAACGGTGGACCGGCACCGCCTTTTTCGATTATGGCGGCTTTCAGAGTGACAGCGAAACCTGGCAGGTGCTGCTGACGGCGGATTATGCTTTGAACGAAAGGTGGCTGATCCGGGGTGGCTATCGCTACATTTCCTTTGATCACGTCCTGAACGGCAACGACTTCACGTTCAGCCAATCTGGGCCAGTGATCGGGGCGACTTACCGTTTCTGACGACTTTTCAGGGTCTTTAGGTGGTCATCTGGCCCCAAGGCAAGTTTCTCAGACTTGTGCTGCCTCACTGTGATACTCTGTGAGTCGAGCCTGCGGCAAAGACCGGTCGCACAAAACGGAAATGGGGGGACCAGATGTTTAGAGTGACCGCGATACTCGCCGGATTGATAGCCTTGCCAACCTCGGGTTTTGCGGATGCCGTTCCCAGCAAGGAGGCTGCCGAAGGCACTTTCGCCGAAGCACCGTTTTCGCCTTATGCAAATCGTACTTTTCCCGAACGTCCGTTGTGGGGCGATACACATCTGCACACGTCCTTGTCATTGGACGCCGGCGCTTTCGGCAATACGCTCGGTCCGGATGAGGCGTGGCGATTTGCGAAGGGCGAGCAGGTAATCTCTTCGACAGGTCAGCCGGTGCGCCTTGCGCGGCCTCTCGACTGGATGGTTCTGACCGATCACACCGACTTGATGGGGTTTGCGCCTGACCTGCAGGCGGGCAAGCCGGGTGTGCTGGCTGATCCGAAGGGGTTGCAATGGTACCAGGGCTACAAGGCTGGCGGGGAAGAGGCCGCCAAGGCCGCCTTTGATATCATTACCAATTTTTCGCAAATGACCCTGCCCGAGGTGCTGCTGGAATCCTACAGCCCCGGCGCCGATGCATTTGCCTTTACATGGGAGCAGATCGTTCTGGCCGCCGAACGGCACAACGACCCCGGCAATTTCACCGCTTTCATTGGGTTCGAATGGACTTCGGTACCCAAGGGGTTCAACCTGCACCGCAACGTCATGCTGCGGGACGGGCCGATCCGAGCGCTGCAGGTGGTGCCACCGGTCACACAACCGCCCTACGGGGATACGGATCCCAAGGCGCTCTATGCTTGGTTGGAAGACTATCAGGCCCGGACCGGCGGACGGGCTTTGGCCTTTGCGCATAATGGCAATCTGTCCAACGGCTGGATGTTTCCGACCGAAGACACCTATCACGGTGGCAAGGTCGACGAAGAATACGTCAAGAACCGTGCCAAGTGGGAGCCGCACTACGAGGTGACGCAGATTAAGGGCGACGGAGAGGCGCATCCCTTTCTCAGCCCGGATGATGAATTCGCCGACTACGAGAATTGGGATGTGGGCAATCTGGATATTACGCAACTGAAAACCGACGACATGTTGGCCGGCGAATACGCGCGCGAGGCGCTGAAACGCGGATTGATGCTCGAAGAGAAATTCGGCGTAAACCCCTACAAGTTCGGAATGGGCGGCGCCACCGACAGCCATACTTCGCTGACCACAGCGGAGGAGGAAAACTATTTCGGAAAATCCGTCAGTGCCGAACCATCGCCGACCCGTGTGCTGCACCCCTTCGTCGAAAGCGAGTTGGGCGCGTTCGAAGGGCATACGCTGGTGGCCTCGGGCTACACGGCGGTCTGGGCGTCGGACAACACGCGCTCGGCCATTTTCGACGCGTTCAAGCGGCGCGAAACCTATGCCACGACCGGGCCTCGGATCGGGCTGCGGTTCTTTGGCGGATGGGATTTTGTCGAGGACGATTTGCTGACGCGTCTGGTGGCCGATGTAGGCTATACCAAGGGCGTACCCATGGGCAGTGATCTCCGCCCGCGCGAGGGTGAGGGTGCACCGACCTTCCTGATCGGGGCATTGCGCGATCCGATCGGCGCCAACTTGGACCGTGTCCAGGTGGTCAAGGGCTGGTTGGACGCCGAGGGTGAGATGCAGGAAAAGGTGTTCGACGTTGTTTGGTCAGGGGATCGAGAGCCGGACGCAAATGGCAAACTGCCCCCGGTCGGAAATACGGTCGATCTGGACACCGCAAGCTGGACCAACACGATCGGCGCGTCCGAGCTGGTGACCGTCTGGACCGATCCCGAATTCGATCCGGCAGCCCGGGCTTTCTACTATGTCCGGGTATTGGAAATCCCGACCCCACGCTGGGTTCTGTACGACAAGCTGCGCTTTGACCTTGAGCTTCCCGAGGAAGCGCAGCTGGTGCATCAGGAGCGCGCCTATTCGTCGCCGCTCTGGTACACACCGGAGGGATGACCGGTTGTCGAAAGTGTTTCAGCCGGGCGGATGACAACGCCCGGTTTTTTTTGTCATGATGGGCGAGTGGGCTTTGCCCCGGTGTCGTGGCCACTTTTCCGCGAAAGCTTTTCGAGAGTACAGGTAATTTTATGCGTTTTCTGAAAGAACCACTGGCACATTTCCTGCTGATTGGAGTGGCAATCTTCGCGTGGTTCAACTGGATATCCCCACCGTCCGAGGAGCAGGCTCAGCAGCAAGCAATCGTTGTTGACGACAATGATGTATCGATGTTGGCAAGCCGGTTCAGCGCCAGTTGGAATCGTGCGCCCACCCCAGAAGAATTGCGGCGGCTGGTGGATGGCTTGGTACGCGAAGAAATATTGGTGCGCGAGGCTCGCGAACTTGGTCTGGACCGGGGCGATCCAGTCATTCGGGCGCGGCTTGCTCAGAAGATGGAATTCCTGACCCGCTCGATTGCGTCGTCTGTCGTGCCCGAAGATGCGGAACTTGCGGCGTATCTGCAAGACAATCCAGATAGATTCCGAACGCCCTCGAAATTCGCCTTTGAACAAGTCTTCTTGGGCGAGACCCCCGGCAGCGCCGATGTTGAGGCGGCTCAATCGGCTCTTGCGGTGGGCAATGACCCTATGCAGGTGGGGCTGCCCACGCTGTTGCCAAAGACGGTGCCGCTGTCGTCGGCGCGCGCAATCGATAGCACGTTTGGGCGCGGCTTTTCCGAGATCCTGGCGACGTTGCCCAGCGGAGCATGGGCCGGACCGGTGGTGTCGGGCTATGGCCAGCACTTGGTGAGGGTCAATGCAGTGGAGCCGGGCATACTGCCGCCGCTGGATGACGTTCGTGACATGGTGATTCAAGATTGGCGCAGACAAACCTCCGAGGAACTGGCCGAAGCACAATACCAGAGCCTGGCTGCAGGTTATGAGATCTCGCTGCCCGCGTGGGAGCCGCAAGAATGACGCGGATCCTCGCAGCGCTTTCCACCTTTTGGTTGATGCTGGCGGCCGGGCAAAGCCAAGCCCATGCCTTGGATCCCGGTTTCCTCGATCTGCGGCAGTTGACGGAAAACACGTGGCAGGTTCTGTGGAGGCTGCCGGATGTGAACGGGCGGCCGATGGCAATCGAGGCGGTCTTGCCAAAGATTTGTACGCCGCAATCAGGACCCGCGCCGCAGAACGATGGGGCTGCGTGGGTTTCGGTCTGGGTGGCGCAATGCCAAGGGCCGATCGCGGATCAACCGATCGCGATTGATGGGCTTGAGTTGCAACGCAACGACGTATTGCTGCGGATGCAGCCATTGGCTGCAGAAGCGGTAACGCTGCGTTTCACCCCAGACAATACCAAGCTGACGATCCCGGCCGATCCGTCAACCTGGGCGGTTTTCGCCAGCTATTTTCAATTGGGGTTCGAACACATTCTCGAAGGTTGGGATCACCTGTTGTTCGTGTTTGCCCTGATCGTTCTGGTGCGCGATCCTTGGCGGCTTGTCGGGGCGATTACGGCGTTTACGGTCGCACATTCAATCACCTTGGCCTTGGCCACACTTGGCTTGCTGCAAGTGCCGGGTCCTCCGGTCGAAGCGGTGATCGCCTTGTCCATCGTGTTTCTTGCCGTTGAGATATTGCGGCACAAGGACGGGCAGTTGCGACTGTCCGAGCAATATCCGTGGATTGTCTGCTTCAGTTTCGGTTTGTTGCACGGTTTGGGGTTTGCCGGGGCCCTGTCCGAGATCGGTTTGCCTGCAGGTGACATTCCAGCCGCGTTGCTAGCCTTCAATATCGGGGTCGAAGCCGGCCAATTGGCATTTGTCGCCGTCGTCGCGCTTGGCTTGGCGGTGCTGCGTGTTCTGGGTGCTTTCCAATCCCGTGGCGCACTCGACTGGGCGACGACGGTAACCGGATATGGAATTGGAACCGTTTCGATGTATTGGCTGATCGAGCGGGTCAGTGGTTTCTGACCCCGACCCGTCAAAACCGATAGAAACGTCGGGCCGTGCGCCCGAACACATCCGCCTGCATCTCAGCCGGAATCAGCGAACGGTGGCGAGACACCAGTTCCGCATAGTCCGAGGACAGGCTGTCTACAGGGAAGTTGGACCCGAACATGCAGCGGGCGGGGCCGAACTGGTTCAGGCACTCCTGAACGATCGGGCGGACGGAGTCTGCCGTCCAACCGTGGTCGAACATGCCCAGACCGGACAGTTTGCACGACACATGCGGCAGCGCGGACAGCGACCGAATGGATCTGGACCAGGATTTGACCCCGCCCTCTGTTCTATCATGTGGCGAGCCGGCATGACACAGGGCAACCGACGTTTCGGGCGCGCGCTCCAGAACGCGGGCGGCTTGCTCCATCAGCTCGGGCAGCAGTTGCAGATCAAATGAAAGACCGCGCGCGCCCAGTTCCTGCAGGCCGGCCAGAAAACGTGGGTCGTCCAGCAGGGCATTGGTGCCGGATGCCATGTCCTCTTCGGGTGCGCGGCCGACGATCTGGCGCACGCCCCGCAACGAGGGCAGGGTTTGCAGCCTGTCCAGCCGGTGACCCAGGTCCGGGGCAGTCAGATCGCAGAAAGCCACTTGGACCAACGGCCAGTCGGGTGTCTGATCGGCAACCGACTGCACCCAAGCGGCCTCGGCCCAAGGGTCCGCCGCGCCCACCTGAATGTGGACGGACGCAGAAAACCCCTGCGCCGCGGCGTCTGCGCGGAATTCGTCCAGAAGATAGTCGCGTTGGATCGCTGATGGGTCACCGAAAAACCGCACACCGCCGGTCTCCATCAGCCAAGGATAGTGCACCGCCTTCAGGTTCCACAAATGGTGATGTGCGTCGATCATCATGGCGTGGCAGTCCTTAGCGTGCGCGACAGGATGTCGACCCCTTGCTGGTTCCAGAAATGCAGCAGGTCGATGAAAATCCAGTTTTCGGCCAGCTTGTCGCCCGCGCGCCGATAGATGTCGATGACCCGAAACTCACCCGGTTTGCCGGTTGCGGGCATGCCCATGAAGCCGCCTGTCGGAACGGCGGTGAAGTTGGGCCATCCGAAGAACCCGCCATAATGCCCCTCGGCCATGCGGCAGATGTGTCGCGTTTTGGACCGCTCGGCGAAACCGGCGCGGAACGGGCCCGAGTGCTGCTTGGCATAGCGCGGGATGGTGTAGGTGGCTCCGATCCCCTCGGGACCCCACCACAGCATGTCGTCATGCCAGGTGCGTGCCAGTTCCTCCTCCAGCGTCAGGCCGCTGTTCCACTGGCCCAGGTCCGAAATCATCGCGTTGATCAGCGCCAGTGTCTTTTGGCCTTCGGCTGCGGGCTGGTCGTCGATCAAAAGCCCGTCATGGGTTCTGGGGCCGGGCTGCACGAGGTGTGCCGCGGTTTGTGGAGGAAAGGGGTTCAGCCCGGCCTGCACCATGAGGTGGGGAATGTCGAAATACATGGCCGTTTCGGTGATTTTTCCATCTGCGACCCTGTAAAAGGCGCAGTACCGCAGAAAGGCCAGCTTGCCGGTGGGCGGAATGCCCAGCCACGGCGCGTCGAACAGGCCCATCAGATGCCCCATCGACACGACCCAGACATCATCGGATTGGGTCAGCGAGTTTCGGCCGGCAAAGAAGATGTCCATCCGGTTCTGCATGCGCTTCAGGCCGTGCTTGATCGGTTGCCAGAACGTCTCGGCCACGGCCTTTGCGCCGACGATTTTATGGAAGGGGTGAAAGCCGCGCCACAGCAGATCGGGTGCGCAGAATTGTTCGGTGACCTGGCCGACGCCGGCGGCATCCGTGTCATCCAGCGCGTCGTGGAATGCCAAAATCAGTTTTTTCTGGTCCTGAAAACTCACGGTTTTTCCGTTTCCTGGCAGAGGGTTGCGATTTAGGTCAGGAGTGTGTGAATCACCTGCTTCGGACAGTTTTGCATACGTTTGCAAAATTGTCTTGCCAGAATTGATGTGGCTGGATTACTCTTTTGCAAACGTATGCAAAACGATTCCTTCCCGGGAGGCACCATGGCGGAAATTCAACTGCGCAACGTCGGCAAGCGCTGGGGGTCGTTCGTGGGGGTCCACAATTTCGACCTGACCATCGCCGACCGCGAATTCCTTGTGCTGTTGGGGCCGTCCGGATGCGGCAAGACCACCACGATGCGCATGATCGCGGGGCTCGAGGACGTGACCGAGGGCGAGATCCTGATCGACGGCAAGGTGGTCAACGATCTGGAACCCAAGGACCGCGACGTGGCGATGGTGTTCCAGAGCTATGCCCTGTACCCCAACATGAACGTCTATGAAAACATCCGCTTTCCGCTGAAGGTTCGCGGCATCGACCCCGCGACCCATGACGAGAAAGTGCGCCGCGCCAGCGCGATGGTCGAATTGGACGACTTTCTGCATCGCAAACCGGCCGAGCTGTCGGGCGGTCAGCGCCAGCGGGTCGCTCTGGCCCGCGCGATCGTGCGCGAACCGAACGTGTTCCTGATGGATGAGCCGCTGTCGAACCTGGATGCCAAGCTGCGGGTATCGACGCGGGCGCAGATCAAGAACCTCAGCCACGAACTGGCCGTTACCACGATCTACGTCACCCACGATCAGATCGAGGCGATGACCCTGGCCGACCGTGTCGTGGTGATGAAGAAGGGGATCGTGCAACAGGTCGGCAGCCCGACCGACATCTATGATCGCCCCGCCAACACCTTCGTGGCCAGCTTCATCGGCTCACCCGCCATGAACCTGATCGAGGGCCGCGTCGAAGATGGCGTGTTCCGCGCGCAGCACGTGGACATCCCCGGAATAGATGCCCCCGACGGGCCGCTGACGCTGGGGTTCCGGGCCGAGGACGCCGCTCTTGCTTCAGAGCAGGGTCAGATCACGGCCCCGATCTATACGCTCGAGCTTTTGGGCGACGCCACGATGATCTCGGTCCGGGTCGGCGGCGCGCTGGTCTCGGTCAAGGCCGACAAGTCTTTCCGCGCCGAGATCGGCGATTCCGTCTCGTTCTCGGTGCCAAGCGAAATCTGTCATCTCTTCGAAGCTGGAAGCGGTGCGCGGATCGGGGATTGACCCCGCAACAGCCCGCAAGGGCAAACCACCGGTCCGGACGTCGACGACGGACCGATCCTGACAGGGAGAAACGCATGAAACTCAAGACACTCATACTGGCCGGCGCGATGTCGGTGGCCTCGGGCGCCGCTTGGGCCGCCTGTTCGTTCGAAAACACCGTTCCGCTTAAATCGCTTTCGGCCGGGTTCGAGGCCTGGAAGGCCGCCACCGACGCCATGGCCGAATGCGGCAATTTCAGCGCCTCGCTGGATCAGGAATTCCGCGAGAAGCAACCCGAAGCCTTTGCGGCCAACCCGGCGCTGTACCAGATCGGCGGCGTGTCGAACGCCACGCTGGTGCCGCTGCTGAACGCGGGCACCATTCGTCCGCTGGATGGTCTGGTCGCCAAATACGGCCAGGACCTGCTGCCGAACCAGCTGATCAAGGTGGACGGCCAGACCATGGCCATCGCCATGATGGTGAACGCCCAGCACCTGATGTACCGCAGCGACATTCTGGCCGATCTGGGCATTGCCGAGCCCAAGACCTATGCCGACGTGCTGGCCGCGGCGGAAAAGATCAAGGAAGCCGGCGTGGTCGAGTATCCGCTGGGCGGCACGTTCAAGACCGGCTGGAACCTGGGTCAGGAATTCGTGAACATGTATCTGGGCGAGGGCGGCGAGTTCTTTGCCGAAGGCAACATGCCCGCGATCAACAACGAACAGGGGGTTCGCGCGCTGGAAACGCTCAAGGCGATGACGGCATATATGGACCCGGAATACCTGGTCTCGGATTCGACATACGTTCAGCAGCAGTTCCAGCAGGGCAAGATCGCCATGGCCAACCTGTGGGCCAGCCGCGCGGCCGCAATGAACGACGAGGCCGAAAGCCAAGTGGTCGGCAAGGTGACGATGGCGGCGGCTCCGTTGGGGTCGGCGGCTCCGGCGACCACGATCTGGTGGGACGGCATGGTTCTGGCCAAGAACATGAGCGATGAGGAAGCCGACGCCGCCTTCCGCGTGATGATGGAAGGCATCGACGCGGAAATGGTGCAGGCCAACAATGACGTCGCAGTCTGGCTGAACCCGGCCTACACGCCCGGTGAACTGGCCGCGGGTGCTGCCGCGTCGGCCGAAGCAGGCGCCAAGCCCTACCCGGCGTCGGGCCCGATGGGCATCATGCACACCGCGCTGGGCAATGGACTGGCCGACTATCTGACCGGTGCCAAGGACGCCCAGACCACCCTGGCCGACATCGAAGCCGACTATCTGACCGCTGCAAAAGAAGCCGGCCTGGTCAGCAACTGATCCGCACGCGGGAGGGGGCCGACCTCCTCCCGCATCTTCCGCCACCGAGAACCATGAGAAAGGCAGAGCCATGAATTTCCGGACATTTGCCGCCTTTGTCGGCCCCTCTGTCTTTATGATGCTTCTCTTCATCGCGTTCCCGCTGGTCAGCGTGTTCAAGCAGAGTTTCTATGTCACCCAGCCCATCTACGAGACGGTCGAGGTCGAGACCTGCACGCCCGGCTTCCTGACGCAGACCTGCGTGACTGAAGAAAAGTCCATTCCGAAACTTGATGAACACGGCGAGATCATCACGCAGACCCAGTTTGTCGGGCTGGAAAGCTATCGCAACGTGCTGGAGCCCGAACGGGCCTGGCGCGCGATCAGCGAAGGCAGCTGGAGCGTGCTGTCCACCATCAATTTCTGGAAGGCGCTGCGCTTTACGCTGACCTTCACGTTGATCACCCTGCCGCTGGTGATCGGGTTCGGTTTGGCCATCGCCATCGTCATCAACAACGCCGCGCAGGCGATCCGGGGGCCGGTGATCTTCGTGTCGCTCCTGCCTTTTATCATCACGCCGGTCATCGGTGCCCTGTCGATCAACTGGCTGTTTCGCGGTGACGGCATCCTGACGGCCATGCTGGAATGGTGGCTGAACCGCGACATCGCCCTGTTTGCGCAGGCCTGGACGATCGAGTTGCTGATGATGCTGTACCGCGTCTGGCATGTCGCGCCCTTTGCCGCGATCGTGTTCTATGCCGGTCTTCAGACCGTGAACCAGGACAGCCTTGAAAGCGCAGTTATCGACGGCGCAAGCCGCTGGCAGCGCCTGAAATACATCGTCATCCCGCACCTGATGCCGCTGATCATCTTCGTGTCGATGATTCATCTGATGGACGCATACCGGGTGTTCGAAGAAATCGTCGGCTTCTCGAGCCAAGGCTACGTCATCTCGCTGCAATGGCTGACCTATGACTTCCTCGTGCCGGATCAGGCGGGCAACCGTTCGATCAGCCGGGCCTCGGCCAGCGCCATGCTGACCATGGTCGGAATCGTCATCCTTCTCATCGCACCGCTGCGCCGGACATGGCGCGACCATAAGGGAGGCCACTGACATGTCCTCAAGCGCGCTTCGCCAACCGCTCGGTCTGCGGCTGACATCGAATTTCTTCCTGGCCTTCTGGTGCCTGGTGGCGGCCTTCCCGATCTTCTGGATCACGGTGATGAGCTTCAAATCGCCGGTGGACGCATTCGACGGCAATGCGCTGAACGTGATCTTCGGTCCGGCTACGCTCGAGACCGGAAAGGGGATCTCGATCCTCGATATCCTGATGGGCATCGCAGTGCTGTGGGCCACCGCGCGCCTGGCCACCAAGACCCTGCCCGAAATGGTGAAGTCCTACACGCGGCCAGGGCAGGCCTGGTTCGGCTGGATCATCGGCGGGCTGGTTCTGGTGCTGGGTTTTCTGCTGGTGTTCTTCATTGTTCTGCCGGCCGTTCTGAACGTGCTGAACCCACTGTTCGGCCCGCTGGGGCGCGACGTGTTGGGCCTGACGACCGAGCACTACAAGACCGTCTGGATCGACCGCGGCTTTTCCAACAACTTCAAGAACTCGCTGATCGTTACCGCGGGCGTCGTGACCGTGTCGCTGACAGTGGGCACGCTGGCGGGCTATGGGCTGGCGCGGTCCGGCTCGACGCTTGCGTTCTGGATCCTGATCGTCGCGTTGGTGTTCCGCGCGCTGCCGCACTCGGTTCTGGTGGCGGGCTATTTGCCGGTCTTCATCAACTCGGCCGAATGGCTGCGCCCGATCCTGGGGGAAAACGCGCCCACGCTATATGGCAAGCCCTTTGCCGTGATCGCGGTTCTGGTGGCGATCAACCAGCCCTTTACCATCTGGATGCTGCGGTCGTTCTTCCAGAACATCCCGGCCGAGCTGGACGAAGCCGCGCGCGTGGATGGCTGCAACCATTTCCAGGCCTTCCGTCGTGTGATCATGCCTGTGATGTGGCCGGGCGTCATCACTACCGGGCTGTTCAGCTTCCTGCTGGCCTACAACGACTTTCTGGTGACCTCGCTGCTGCTGGACGCGCAGAACCAGACCATGGTTCCTGCCATCGCCGGCATGTTCAACCGCGAAACCACCACCACCGACCAGGTCGTCGCCGTGGCCGCCGCCGTGTCGATCACCGCGCCGCTCTTCTTCCTGGTCATGATCTTCCAGCGCCAGATCGTCAGCGGACTGACCGCCGGCGCGGTCAAGGGCTGATGAGCCGCCGGTTCCGCCATAACGCCCTGACGCGCCACCCGGCGCTAAACAGGTTGCCAAGGGATTTTCCCGGGTTTGGGGGCATGCTCCCCCGATCCCCAATCCCTGACAATCTGACAAGGACAAGACGATGAAAGGTTCCCGACCTGAACAAGCGGTTCTGACCCGCGACACCGACCTGACCAAGACCGAAGACACGCGCCGCGTGATCGAAGCCATGGTCGACGGCCTGAATGACCACCGCATCAACGACATTGGCGAGTTCTTCGCCGAAGGGTTCCGCTGGATGGGCAACCAAGGCTGCGGCACGAAGAACGGTCTGCAAGAGTTTCAGGACAACTGGCAGCGCCCCTTCCAGGCCGCGTTTTCCGACAAGGTCTGCATCGACGAGGCGCGGCTCTACATGGGCGAATGGGCCGCGGCCTTTGGTCGGCAGGAGGCGACCCATTCGGGTGAATTTCTGGGCATCCCGCCCACCGGCAAGCGGGTCGAGATCCGCTACATGGATTTCTGGAAAGTGGTCGACGGCAAGATCGTCGACAATTGGGTGAACGTCGACTTCGCCCATGTCGCCGCGCAGCTGGGCGTCGACCTCTTCCAGGGCCACGGCTGGGAAGCATATGACCGGGGCGAGAAAACTCCGCCCCGTCCCGACAACTGAGGATCAAGACAATGGCAATCGAGTATCTCAAACGCGGCAAGTCCGACGCAGACCGGGCCGAGGATGACGCCAAGACCCGCGCAGTGGTCGAGGCGACCCTGAAGGATATCGAAACCCGTGGCGACGCCGCCGTACGCGAGCTGAGCGAGAAGTTCGACAACTATTCGCCCGCCTCGTTCCGCCTGTCGCAACAGGAGATCGACGACCTGATCGCTCAGCTGTCAGACCGTGAGCTGGCCGACATCAAGTTCGCGCAGGAGCAGGTGATGAACTTTGCCCGCGCGCAACGCGCCTCGATGACCGATATCGAGGTCGAGACCCTGCCGGGCGTGATCCTGGGCCACAAGAACATCCCCGTGCAGTCGGTCGGGTGCTATGTGCCCGGCGGCAAGTTCCCGATGGTGGCTTCGGCTCATATGTCAGTGGCCACGGCCAGCGTTGCGGGTGTGCCGCGCATCATCGCCTGCACCCCTCCGTTCCAGGGCAAGCCGAATCCGGCGGTGATCGCCGCCATGCATCTGGGCGGCGCGCACGAGATCTATGTCATGGGCGGTATTCAGGCGATCGGCGCGATGGCGCTGGGTACCGAAACGATCGACCCGGTGCACATGCTGGTCGGCCCCGGCAACGCCTTCGTGGCCGAGGCCAAGCGCCAGCTGTTCGGCCGCGTCGGCATCGACCTGTTCGCCGGCCCGACCGAGACCATGGTGATCGCCGATGAAACCGTCGATGCCGAGATCTGCGCCACTGACCTGCTGGGGCAGGCCGAACACGGCTACAACTCGCCCGCGGTTCTGGTCACCAACTCGCGCAAGCTGGCCGAGGAGACGCTGTCCGAGATCGACCGCCTGCTGGGCATCCTGCCGACGGCTGACACCGCGCGGGTCAGCTGGCAGGATTATGGCGAGGTGATCCTGTGCGACAGCTATAACGAGATGCTGCGGGTCGCCGACGAGATCGCCTCGGAGCATGTACAGGTGATGACCGACCGCGATGACTGGTTCCTGGACAACATGACCTGCTATGGCGCGCTGTTCCTGGGGCCGCGTACCAACGTGTCGAACGGTGACAAGGTGATCGGTACCAACCACACTCTGCCGACCAAGAAGGCCGGGCGTTATACCGGCGGTTTGTGGGTGGGCAAATTCCTGAAGACCCACAGCTATCAGAAGATCCTGACCGACGAGGCGGCAACCCTGATCGGCGAGTACGGCTCGCGCCTGTGTCTGCTGGAAGGCTTCGTGGGCCATGCCGAACAATGTAACGTACGGGTGCGCCGCTATGGCGGCATCAACGTGCCGTATGGCGCACCGGCCCCATACCGGGATGCCGCCGAATGAGTGACAAGCATACGCAGCACAAGGCGCTGATCGCGCCGCTTCGGGCGGCGATGTATGATTTCGACGAAGCCGGCGTGCGGGACGCGCTGGCGCAGGTGACCGCGCCTGACGCTCTGTTCCGCCTGTGCCATCCTTTCGGTGACAGCACCGGCAGCGAGGCGTTCTACGATCTGGCCTTCAAGGGCCTGCTGGATGCCTGGCCGGACCTCGAACGGCGCGACTATATCGTGCTGGCCGGACCGGACGAGTTCGGCGCCGACTGGGTCGGCTGCGGCGGCTACTATACCGGAACCTTCACCGGTCCATGGCTGGACATCCCGCCCACCGGCCATCAGGTGACCATGCGGTTTCACGAGTTCTACCGGTTCGAGAACGGCCGGATCGTCGAAATGCAGGCCCTGTGGGACATCCCCGAGGTAATGATGCAGGCCCGCGCATGGCCGATGGCGCCCAGCCTGGGACGCGAATGGCATGTGCCCGGCCCGGCCACGCAGGACGGTCTGGTGCCGGGGCCCTACGACGCCGACAAGGGCCGCGCCACCTGCCAGCACATCATCGACATGCTGGAACATCTGAAAAAGCACCCCTCGCAGGGAGGGCCCGAGGTGATGGAGATGGAGCGGTTCTGGCATCCGCGCATGAACTGGTACGGGCCTTCGGGCATCGGCACCGGGCGCGGCTATGCCGGGTTCCGTAATTGGCACCAGATCCCGTTCCTGAACGGAATGCCGGATCGCGGGCAATATGTCGACGACATCACCTATCATTTCTTCGGCGATGGCGACTATGCGGCAGTGACGGGCTGGCCCAACATGATCCAGACCGTCACCCATGACGGGTGGATGGGCATCGCGCCTTCGGGCAAGCGGATCACCATGCGCAGCCTCGATTTCTGGCGGCTGGAGAACGGACGGATCCGCGAAAACTGGGTTCTGGTCGATCTTCTGGACGCCTATGCGCAGCTTGGCGTTGACGTCTTTGCCCGCCTGCGGGAATTCAACAAGGCCCGGAACCTGGGCCGCATTGAAACCCCGGATGGAATGAGCTGATGACCCAACTGCCCCGCACCCCTTCGTTCTCGCTGAGCGGCAAGACTGCGTTGGTCACCGGCGCATCTTCGGGCATCGGATTGGGGTGCGCTGTCGCCCTGGCCGAGGCCGGCGCGCATGTGGTCTGCGCCGCGCGCGGGGCCGAGCGGCTGAACGAAGCGGTGTCCGCCCTGCAGGCGCAGGGCTGGTCGGCCGAGGGGCGGGTGCTGGATCAGAGCGACCTGACCGCGTTGCAGGCGCTGTTCGCCGCGCAAGCCTTTGACGTGGTGGTGAACTCGGCCGGGACCGCGCGGCACGGGCCAGCCGTCGAAACCACGCCCGAGGATTTCGACGCGGTCACGAGTGTCAATCTGCGCTCGGCCTATTTCCTTTCGGCCTATGCCGCCAAGGCGCTGATGGCGGCCGGGCGGCCTGGTTCGATCATCCATATCTCCAGTCAGATGGGCCATGTCGGCGGCATCGACCGGGCGCTGTATTGCGCGACCAAGCACGGGCTGGAAGGCATGGTCAAGGCGATGGCGATCGAATGGGGCAAGCAGGGCGTCCGCATCAACACGGTCTGCCCGACCTTCATCCGAACCCCGCTGACGCAATCGACCTTCGACAACCCCGAACGCGCGGCCTGGATCATGGACAAGATCAAGCTGAACCGCGTAGGCGAGGTCGAGGACATCATGGGCGCGGTTCTCTATCTTGCGTCCGACGCCTCGGGGCTGGTCACCGGCACGTCGATGCTGATCGACGGCGGATGGACGGCGGACTGATGGCTGACAAGGTCACATCGCTTCAGGTCGCGCAACTGGCCGGCGTCAGCCAGTCGGCGGTCAGCCGGGTGTTCACGCCCGGCGCTTCGGTCAGCAAGAAGACCGAGGAAAAGGTGCGCAAGGCGGCGGCCGAACTGGGCTATCGTCCCAACGTGCTGGCCCGGGCGATGGTGTCGGGCAAAAGCCGGATCATCGGCCTGGTGGTCGGCTACCTGGACAACTACTTCTATCCCGAGGCGTTGGAGAAACTGTCGAACCGCCTGCAAGAGCATGGCTATCACGTGCTGATCTTCATGGCCTCGCGCTCGGCCGGAAACATCGACGACGTGATGGAAGAGATCCTCGATTATCAGGTGGACGGGGTCATTCTGGCCTCGGTGCCGATGTCGTCGGATATCGCCACCCGCTGCCAGCAGGCGGGCGTTCCGGTGGTGCTGTTCAACCGCAGCCAGGATATCGAGGGCATCACCACCGTGACCTCGGACAACTATGCCGGCGGCCGCAAGGTGGCCGAGTTTCTACTGGCGGGCGGGCACCAGCGCATCGCCTACATCGCGGGCTGGCAGGGTGCTTCGACCCAGCGCGACCGCGAGGCGGGATTCCGCGCCGCGCTGGCCGCCGCCGGCCAAAGCCTGTTTGCCCATGACACTGGCGATTTCCACACCGAAAACGCCCGGCAAGCCGCCCGCCGCATGTTCGACGTGGCGCCCGAGGCGCGCCCGGATGCCGTGTTCGTGGCCAATGACCACATGGCGCTGGCGGTGATGGACGTAATCCGGTTCGAACTGGGCCTGCGCATCCCCGAGGATGTCTCGGTCATCGGCTACGACGATGTGCCGCCCGCTGGCTGGCCGGCCTACAACCTGACCACGATCCGTCAGCGCGCCAACCTGATGGTGGCCGAAACGGTGACCGCTTTGCTTGATCACATTGAAAACCCAAAGGACGCCGCCCCCCGCAAGGTTGCCATCGACGGACCTCTCGTCGTGCGGACCTCGGCGCGGCTGCCCAAGGGTTGGACCCCCAAAAGGACTGACTCATGAAAGGCTTCGATCCCAAGTTCAAGGATTTCCCTGACTATATCATCGGCATCACCAAGGAGATCTGGGAAGACCGCGGCATCGCCACGCTGCACGACTATTACAGCCCCGACATCGTGGTGCGGTCGCCCGCCTCAGTGGTGCTGGGCAACCAGAACGTCATCGGCGCTACGATGGCGACCCTGGCCGAGTTTCCAGACCGGCAGCTGCTGGGCGAGGACGTTATCTGGTCGGGCACGCCCGAGGACGGCATGCTGAGCTCGCACCGGATCATCTCGACCGCCACGCATCTGGGCGACGGGGTCTATGGCAAGGCCACGGGGACCAAGCTGCGCTATCGGATTCTGGCCGACTGCCACGCGATCGACAACCAGATCAACGATGAATGGCTGATCCGCGATCAGGGCGCGATCGTGCGCCAGATGGGTTGGGACCCCAAGGAATACGCTGCCGACCTCATCGCGCGCGAGGGCGGGCCGCAGAACTGCGTCAAACCCCTGTCGCCCGACACCGACCAGCCAGGCCCTTACACGGGCAGTGGCAACGACAACGAGTGGGGCCAGCGCTATGCCGACATCCTGACCCGGATCATGGGCGCCGACATGGGCGTGATCGGGGCCGAATACGACCGCGCGGTGCAGTCCGAATATGTCGGCGGCCTGACGGGGCACGGCTGGGATGCGGTGGACCGGTTCTGGATGGGGCTGCGCGCCAGTTTCCCCAATGCGGAGTTCCGCATCGAGCACCAGATCGGCCGCGACGATCCCAACATGCCGCCCCGTGCCGCGATCCGCTGGAGCCTGTGGGGCAAGCATGACGGCTGGGGCGTGTTCGGCGCGCCGACCGGGGCGCAGGTCTATGTGCTGGGCATCAGCCATGCCGAATTTGGCGCGTTGATTTCCGGCCAGCCCAAGCTGCGCCGCGAATACACGCTGTTCGATGAAACCGCCGTGTGGAAGCAGATCCTGCTGCAGACGGGCGAGGCCTGATGCTCAGACCGTGGCCATACCGGCTGAACCACAGCCAGGCTGCGCGGCGGTTCCATGCCCATCGCGCCTCGCTGCGAGCGCGGCGTCTGAACCTGCGGCCACCGGGTTGAACGGGGTCTCTTCCCATCGTTCAACCCAATCACAGGAGCCCAAAAATGACTCAGCTTGAAACCCGTATCGTCCGCTATGGCGAACTAAAGCCCTGCAAAACCGCCTTCATCGACGCCCACACGCCCGGCTCGGATCAGAAGGAAAATTTCACCATAATCGGCGGCGGCGTCTCGGAAAGCCCCGATCAGCATGTCCACATCCGCGACACGCCCGGCTTCAACATCGGCGCCGCGGGCCAGCCGCCCAAATGCCGCAACTCGCTGCACAGCCATACCACCGCCGAGGTGTTCTTTGTCCTCAAGGGGCGGTGGCGCTTCTTCTGGGGCCGCTGGGGCGACGCCGGCGAAGTCGTGCTGGAGGAAGGCGACATCTTCAACATTCCCACCGGTATCTTCCGCGGCTTTGAAAATATCGGCACAGATTACGGGATGATCATGGCCATCCTGGGGGGCGACGATGCCGGCGGCGGCGTAACCTGGGCGCCGCAGGTCATTCAGGACGCCTCGGCCCATGGTCTGGTGCTGGGCGAAAACGGGGTGCTGTACGACACCAAGAAGGGCGAAAACCTGCCCGACGGTGTCGAACCCATGCCTTTGTTGACCGAGGAGCAACTCAAGGCCTTCCCCGAGGTTCCGGTGCAGAACGTGGTGCGCGACTATGTGGCCCGCTACTGGGACCTGATGGCGCTGGCCGCCAAGGCACCGGCCAGGGTGATCGGCCCCGATGCCTTACTGAAGGACCGCCCCGGTTTCGAGGTCGAATTCCTGACCCGTGGTTCGTTGGGGGCAGGGAAGGTCACGCCCGAGAAGCACACCGTACTGATGCCAGTGCGCGGCCACTGGCTGCTGTGCACCGACCAGGCCGAGGCGATCCTGAACCCCGGCGACACCTGCCTGCTGAACCCAGGCGAGGCCTATACGCTCGAGCCTTCGATGACCGGCGAGGCCAGCCTGTATCGCGTAGTGGCCACCGATGATCCGGCCGGCGCAACCTGGACCGGCCAGTAACGAAAGGAGAGCCCGCATGACACGGATACTGACAACCCATGTGGGCTCGTTGCCCCGCACGCAGGAGGTGGTGGATTTCATCTTCGCCCGCGAACGGGGCGAACCCTATGATGCCGCCGCCTTCGATGCCTGCATGACCCGGGCCGTTTCCGAAACGGTGCGCAAGCAGGTCGAGGCGGGGGTAGATATCGTCAGCGACGGCGAGACCTCCAAGATCTCGTACGCGACCTATGTCAAGGATCGCTACACCGGCTTTTCCGGGGACAGCCCGCGCAACGCGCCCGCCGACCTGAAGATGTTCCCCAGCTTTCTGCAACGGCTGGCGGATGAGGGCGGCACCCCGCAATACGCCCGTCCGCAATGCACGGGCGAGGTGCGGTCCAAGGGGCAGGATGAGCTGAACAAGGACATCGCCAACCTGAAATCGGCCATGGCGCAGCACGGGGTCGAGCGTGGGTTCATGAACGCAGCCTCGCCGGGCGTGATCTCGCTGTTCCTGCAGAACGCGCATTACCCCACGCGCGAGGCATATCTGGCCGCGCTGGCCGATGCGATGAAGGACGAATACGAAACCATCGTGGCTGCCGGGCTAGATCTGCAGCTCGATTGCCCCGACCTGGCCCTGTCGCGCCACATGCTGTTCACCGACCTGTCGGATGATGAGTTCGTCAAGGTCGCCAACCTGCATGTCGAAGCGCTAAACCACGCCCTGCAGAACGTACCACAGGACCGCGTGCGCGTGCATATCTGCTGGGGCAACTACGAAGGCCCGCATTGCTGCGACATCGCCATGGACAAGGTGTTCTCGACGCTGATGGCGACCAGGTCACGCTATGTCCTGTTCGAAACCTCGAACCCGCGCCACGCCCATGAATGGACCGTGTTCCGTGACCGCAGGGCCGAGATCCCCGACGACAAGATCCTGGTGCCGGGGGTCGTGGACACCACCACCAATTTTGTCGAACACCCCGAACTGGTCGCGCAGCGGATCCGCCGCTTCACCGAGGTCGTGGGCGCCGACCGCGTGATCGCCGGCAGCGATTGCGGGTTCGGCACCTTCGCCGGGTTCGGGGCCGTCGATCCGCAGATCGCCTATGCCAAACTGGCCGCCCTGGCCGAGGGGGCGGCGCTGGTCAAATGACCCCGCTGGTTTTGCTGCCCGGCATGATGTGCGACGCGCGCCTGTTCGCCCCGCAGATCGCGGCGCTGTCGGGCACAACCCCGCTGATCAGCGTGCCGCTGACGGATCATGACAGTGTTGAGGCGCTGGCCGCCGATGTGCTGGCCTGCGCCCCCGGCCGGTTTGCGCTGGCCGGCCTGTCCATGGGCGGCATCGTCGCGATGGAGGTCCTGCGTCAGGCGCCGGACCGGGTCGCGCGGTTGGCGCTGCTCGACACCAACCCGCTGGCCGAACGGCCCGAAGTCAAGGCCCGTCGAATCCCCCAGATGGCGGCGGTCGAACGGGGCGAGCTGTGGCGCGTGATGCGCGACGAGATGAAGCCGAACTATTTGGCCGATGGCCCGCGTCAGGGCGCGATTCTCGATCTGTGCATGGCCATGGCGATGGATCTTGGCCCGGATGTCTTTCTGCGCCAGTCCCGCGCCCTGATGGATCGCCCGGTTCAGACCGAGACGCTGCGGTCTTTCGTAGGACCGTCGCTGGTTCTGTGCGGGCGGCAGGACGGGTTATGCCCGGTCGAGCGGCACGAGCTGATGCACGGTCTGCTGCCCAACGGCACGCTGTCGGTGATCGAGGGCGCGGGGCATCTGCCGACGCTCGAGCAACCCGACGAAACAACGGCGGCCCTGCGCCGCTGGCTGGAGGAATGATGACACCGTCCCTTTTGACCCTGCTGCGCCAGGTCGACACCCCCACCGTCTGCAACGCGATCGAGTTCGCACAGGGCAAGCGCGGCTTTGACGGGTTCACGCGCGGCACCATGGTGTGTTCGGCCCCGACCGAGCCGCCGGTCGTGGGCTTTGCCCGCACCGCAAAAATCGCCGCGGTGCATCCGCCGACCGAGGCGCCCGAGGTCATCCGCCAGCGCCGGATGGCCTATTATGAGTACATGGCAGCGGCCCCGTCGCCTGCGGTCGCGGTGATCGAAGACCTCGACTTTCCCGATTGCATCGGCGCCTATTGGGGCGAGATCAACACCACGGTCCACAAAGGGTTCGGCCTGTCAGGAGCGTTGACCAACGGCGTTATGCGCGATCTGGGTGACTTGCCGGCGGGCTTTCCAGTGATTGCGGGATCGATTGGCCCCAGCCATGGCTTTGTCCACGTCCGCGAGATCGACACGCCGGTTTCCATTTTCGGCCTGACGATCCGGCCCGGCGACTTGGTGCATGCGGATCGTCACGGCGCGGTGGTCGTGCCCGCCGAAGTCATCGACCGGCTGGAGGACGCCATCGGGCGCTTGATTCAAACCGAACGCATCGTTCTGGATGCAGCCTGCCAACCGGGCTTCGATTTCGAAGCCTTTCAGCAGGCGTGGGCCGCGTTCGAAAAGTCGCGGGTCTGAAACCAACCGCCCGCGGCGGACCATGGCCCGCCGGGTTCTGCCGATATTCTGACGGTTTGCCGGAAGACGACGCGCGTCGGGCGGTGTAGATCGGGAAAGGTTGGACTTTTCCACCGCATTCCCTCAGGGTCCGGTCGGAAACACCGCGGGCGCCGTTGACGGCGGCTTACACCGCATTTCACACCGGACCGGCGCAGCAGAGAGCATCAGATGCGATACGACACCAAGCCCTATGACCAGATCCAGGTCGGAGAGACCGCCGAACTCGAACGCGTGTGCAGCGATGACGATCTGTTGGCTTTTGCCGCGGCCTGCGGCGATCACGGCGCGTTGCATTCCGCCTTGCCCGAAAGCGGCAAGCTGGTTGCGTCTCCGGCCTTTGTCGGCGGGCTGGTTTCGGCGGTCGTGGGCAATCTTTTGCCCGGCTTGGGTGCGGTTCAGAAATCCTGCACCTTCGACCTGGCGACGCCCGCCGCCGCAGGAGACGCGTTGCTGGCCCGAGCGACCGTGGCCGAAAAGCGCCCGAACCGCGAGGTGCTGCTGGAGGTCGCCGTGACCCGTCCGAGCGATGGCGCCTTGATCCTGTCAGGCCAGGTCGTGGCGGTCGCGCCGGACCGCCCCGTGCCGGTCGACGGGATCGAAACACCAGGAGTTGTCGTTCTGCGTCACCGTCACTTCGATGCGTTGGTGCAGAAATCCCGGCCGCTCGACCCCATTCCGACGGCGGTTGCCGCCCCCGAGGACGCCAATTCGTTGGGCGGGGCCATGCTGGCGGCGCGCGAAACGATCATCCATCCCATTCTGGTCGGCGACCCGGCCAAGATCCGTGCGGCCGCGCAAGAGCTTGGCGTCACGCTGAACGGCGTCGAGATCGTCGAGGCCGCCTCGCATGCCGATGCGGCCAGCCTGGCTGTTGACCTGGTGGCGGATGGCCGCGCCCGGGCGCTGATGAAAGGTCATCTTCATACCGACGATCTGTTGCGGGCGGCCCTTCGGCGCGAGCGCGGCTTGCGGGCTGGAAGGCGCTTCACGCATGTCTTCGTCATGGATGTGCCCGGCCAGCCGCACCCGATCCTGATCACCGATGCGGCGATCAACATCGCGCCGGATCTGGAGACCAAAGTGGACATCACCCAGAACGCAATCGACCTTGCCAGGTCGCTGGGCTTCGCGACGCCCAAGGTGGCCGTGCTTTCGGCGGTCGAGACGGTGAATCCTGCGATTCCGTCCTCGGTCGACGCGGCGCTGCTGTCGAAGATGGCGGACCGCGGGCAGATCACGGGTGGTCTGGTCGAGGGGCCGTTGGCCATGGACAACGCCGTCAGCCTGGACGCGGCCCGCACCAAGGGCATCATGTCGCCGGTGGCCGGGCAGGCCGAGATCCTGGTCGTGCCCAATCTGGATGCGGGGAACATGCTGGCCAAGCAACTGGCCTATGTCGCCAACGGAAAGGCTGCCGGGGTCGTTTTGGGTGCCCGGGTGCCGATCATTCTCAACAGCAGGTCCGACGACGACAAGGCCCGTTTGGCATCATGCGCCATCGCCGCCCTGCATGCGGCCCGGACCAGAGGCGTTGTCACATGAGCCATGTGGTCACCCTGAACGCCGGCTCGTCTTCTCTGAAATTCAGCCTGTTCACGCTGCACAAGGATGACCCGGTGGCGATCTGCACCGGCGCGGTCGAGCGCATCGGTAGCCCCGAGCCGACCATCGCAGCCAAGACATCGGATGGCCGGGTCCTCGGAGGCGACGAGGTCGGGCCCATCGCGGATCACATGGCGGCGATGAACCGGGTTCTGGATCTGTTGACCCAATGGTTTCCAAAGGCCGAAATCGTGGCCGTCGGGCATCGTATCGTCCATGGCGGACCAAAGCATGATCGCCCAATTCAGCTGACACCAGACAGCCTGCGCGCGCTGGAAGATCTGGCGCCCTTCGCGCCGCTGCATCAACCCTACAACCTGCAAGGGGTGCGCGCCGCGATCGAGCGTTTTCCCGAGGCAGTTCAGGTCGCCTGTTTCGACACGGCCTTTCACCGCCACCATCCGTGGGTGAACGATACCTTTGCACTACCGACCGAATATTACGACATGGGCGTGCGGCGCTATGGGTTCCACGGGCTCAGCTATGAATACATCGCGGACCATCTGGCCAAGACCGCGCCTCTTTTGCATGGGGGGCGGGTGATCGTGGCCCATCTGGGCAATGGCGCGTCGATGTGCGGCTTGATCCATGGGCGTTCGGTGGGGTCCAGCATGGGCTTTACGGCTCTGGACGGCCTGCCCATGGGGACCCGCTGCGGCCAGCTTGACCCGGGCGTTGTGCTGTATCTGATGCAGCAGAAAGGCATGACTGCGGACGAAATCACCGAGTTGCTGTATTGCAAGTCGGGTCTGCTTGGCCTGTCCGGCCTGTCCAACGACATGCGCACGCTCGAGCAGGCGGATACCGGGGCCGCGCGCCGCGCCATCAGCTATTTCAACTTTCGCGCCCGGCGCGAGATGGGCGCCCTGGCAGCCGTTCTGGGCGGGCTGGATGCGGTGGTGTTCACCGGCGGGATCGGCGAAAATTCGGCGCTGGTCCGTGAACGCATCTGCGTCAACATGGGCTGGCTGGGAATCGAACTGGACCATGACGCCAATACCGAGCATGCGCGGATAATCTCGACGCCCTTGTCGCGGGTTCAGGTCATGGTGATTCCCACCAACGAAGAATTGGTGATCGCCCGTGCGGCCGCGCGGTTCGTCTATCCCCACATGTACGAGGCACTTCTGGACAAAGCGGCGGCCCGGACGGCCTGAACCGATGCGTCAGACGCAGCCAAAATTCCTTGGAGCGTCAAAAAAATGTCGGGACTACGGGAAACCCCCAATTTTGGCGGGGCTGCGCTTGGGCTAGTTTCTGATTAACCAAGGTTGAACTTGGCCTACCACTTTCCCCGCGAGGGGCTGGCTACCTACCCCCTCGGCCGGCCCCTCGAAATTCTTGACGATCGCGATCTGATTGTGCCCCAGGGTTGGGCTTGTTCGGACTACGCCGTGAGTTGCGACTGGATCAGTTGGGGCAGGTCGAGAAATTCGTCAAACGTGGAATGATGCGGGATCCGAGCGACTGGCGATTTCCGGTAGCCGCGGGAAAACAGCAGAAACGGCACGTTTGCCCCCTGCGCGGTTTCCGCATCAACCTCGCTGTCGCCGACGAATATTCTGACCGGATGCTGGCCCAAAGCGTCGAATGCGGCGTTCAGATGATCGGGGTCGGGCTTGCGCACGGGCAAGCTGTCACCGCCGATCACCGCGTCGAAGTAGGGCTCCAGATTCAGCGCCTGCAGAATGTGTCGTGCCGGTGCCTCGGGCTTGTTGGTGCACAGACCCAAGGACATGCCCGCCTGCCGTAGGGCTTCCAACGCCTCTTGCACCCCCGGATAGGGACGCGTCCGTGCGCTGGACGCGTTTGCATAGTGGCGCAGGGTCGCCTGGGTCAGTTTTCCGTGCCTGTTCATGTCCATGTCGCAATGGACCATCACCCGCTCCACCAGCTTGGGCAGGCCATTGCCGACGAATCCTCGGATCGTTTCTTCGGGCAGGGGCGCAAGGCCCTGATCGGCCAGCATCCGGTTTGCCGCCGCCGCGATGTCGGCCAGGCTGTCCACCAGCGTGCCGTCCAGATCAAACACGATTGCCGCCGTCATCCTTGTCCCTTCCGTCGGTCATCCGCCCCGGCCTAGCGGGCCTGCCGATGGGGCGCAACGGTTCGGTTGAAAAACCGGCTCTTGACATACCTTAGTATTTTTATCAGATTAAGAGCGTAAACGCATAGCCAACCCGGCGCCGGGCCAGCCAAATCCATGAAAACCGAACGGAAAAGGCGCTTTGCCTGAACACAACCGGAGATGACCCGATGAACGCGCAGAACCCGAATCCGACCCAAGCCTATGCCGTTTCGATGCTGCCGGCCCACAAGGCCGAGGATCTGACCCAGGGCGGCAACCTGGCCCATATCGAGCTGGGCGACCAACTTTACACCCTGCGCATCACCCGCGCGGGAAAATTGATCTTGACGAAATGAGCGGCGCATCCACCCGGGGCGGCGCCCCGGTCGGGCGGCTGGCGGATCTGACACCGATCGAGGCTGGCGCCGTCATGTATCTGCGGATGTGGAGTGACGGTGCCGCCGGCCGTGCCGACGCGGCGCATGATTTCGACATCGCGCTCGGCGCCGATCATGGGCAGCTGGCTATG
Organism: Ruegeria sp. BHSC026; assembly: GCF_059613065.1. Lineage (NCBI taxonomy): Bacteria > Pseudomonadati > Pseudomonadota > Alphaproteobacteria > Rhodobacterales > Roseobacteraceae > Ruegeria > Ruegeria sp. BHSC026. Next base: position 74,219 of record NZ_JBXWRV010000013.1, read on the forward strand.
CTGGCGCTGGATCGTCTGTGCAGCCTGTGCGCCCATCACGGCCGCCGTCCCCTGATCCGGCACGAGCTGGGTTGCGCCTGTCTGGGCGCGGACGAAAGCTGTTTCGCGCAGATGATCGCCGCGGCCTCGGAAGGGGCGCGCGAGGATGCGATGATGCTGGCGGCCTTGATCGTACGCCCCGACTTCGCACCCGCGCTGGCGTCGCTGTCCGAACAGTTCGGGCTGGCTCTGCGGCGCATGACCACCGCCATCCCACTGCCGAGCACCGGCCATCAGATCCCCTCGGCCGTGCTGCATTGACAGCGCGGTCAACTGCCTGGCCGAATCCGGCCGGGGCGTATCTTAGCAGCAGCCGCACCCTTCATGGTGATGGGTGTGGTTACAAACCGGGGCAGGGGCATAGTCGCCCACCTCGGCCAACACAGACCGCAGCGCCCACAGGATCATGTCCACATCCTCGGCCTCGATGGTCAGAGGCGGGCGGATCTTCAGAATGTTGTCCTTCGGCCCCTCGCTGCCGATCAGGATGCGGTGGTCCCGCATGCGGTTCTTGACGTATCGGCAGATCTCGGTGCCTTCCGAGCCGTCGGGGTTGATCAGTTCGACCCCAAGAAACAGGCCCATGCCCCGCACGTCGCCTACGCAAGCGAACTCGGCCTCGATCGCGCGCAGACCATCCATCAGCCGTGCGCCCATCACGCGGGCATTCTCCTGCAGGCCCTCGTCATCGACGATGTCCAGCACCTCTTTGCCGATCCGGCAGGACAGGGTCGAGCCGCCGAAGGTTGAGAAGAACTCGATCCCGTTGTCGAAACTGTCGGCGATCTCGCGCGTGGTGGCCAGCACGCCCAGAGGGTGGCCGTTGCCGATGGGCTTGCCCAGAACCACGATATCTGGTGACGCGCCCTGATGCTCGAAGCCGAAGTAGTACTCGCCCAACCGGCCCAGGCCTGTCTGCACCTCGTCGGCAATGCAGACGCCGCCGGCGGCGCGGATTTTTTCGTAAACCGCCGGAAGATAGCCGTTGGGCGGGATGATCTGCCCCCCGACCGAGGGGAAGGTCTCGGCGATGAACCCGGCCACCCCGTGCCCCTTGCGCTGAAGGGCGACAATCGCGTCGTCCACAAGGTCGGCATATTTGCGCGCGCGGTCGGGGTCGTCGCGTTTGAACCGGCCGCGATAATCGTCGGCCACCTCGACCAGTTCGACCCAATCGGCCTGACCCACGCCGCCGGGCTTGTTGAACTTGTAGGCCGAAATGGCCACCGCCGCATTGGTGTTGCCGTGATAGCCGTGATCGGGCGTCACCATACCTTTGGCCCCGCTATACGCCCGGGCAAGGCGCAGGGCCAGCTCGTTGGCCTCGGTGCCCGAGTTGACGAAGAAGCACACCTGCAGGTGATCGGGCAGCTTCGACAGCAGCTTGTCGGCAAATTCCACCTGCGCGGGGTGCAGATAGCGGGTGTTCGAATTCATCCGCTTCAACTGATCCACCGCGACGGCCTGAATGCGCGGATGCGCGTGCCCCACATGCGGCACGTTGTTGTAGGCATCCAGATAGGGCCGCCCCCATTCGTCGAACAGGTGATGTTTCCACCCACGCACCAGCATCACCGGGTCGTCATAGGTCAGGCTCAGGTTGCCGCCGAAATGCGCCCGCCGTTTGTTCAGGATCTCGGCCTTGTCGGTCGGGCGATAGAAGACCTTCTCGTCTGGCAGGTTCAGCAGGGCTGCCGGGTTCGGGCAGACCGCATGCCACAGGTCCAGCTCGTCCGGGTCAGCGACACCGGGCCAGTCGGCCTGCATGCCGGCTGTGGTCAGGGCCAGCTGGAAATGCACATGCGGCGCCCAGCCGCCGTTCTGGCCAGCATCGCCCAGCCGGGCGAACGCCGCCCCCTGCGCCACCGGATCGCCGGGTTTCAAGCGGTCACAGACCTCGGGATCCAGATGTCCATATAGCGTATAGAACGCGTCACCCTCGGGGGTTTCGTGATGCAGGATCACCACGCCGCCATAGTCCAGATGGTTCGCCCGGTTCTCGACCGCCTCGACCCGACCGCTCAGCGGCGCCAGCAAAGGCGTCCCCGCGGGAGCAAACACATCCACCGCCAGATGTACCGTGCGCCGGTCCGACGCCTTCCACGGACCCTTGCGGAACGTCGGCTCGGCATAGATCAGGCGCGGTTCGTTGTAATAGCCCAGCCACAACCCATCGCCGAATTCCGCGCCCACCCGCGCGGCCTCGTCCAGCGGCATGTGAAACGGGTTCTGCGGCCAGGTCGAGTTTTCGACCGACAGCGAACCCATCGGAACGTTCGACAGATCCTGTCCCAACAGCTGCGCAAACTGACCACGATGTTCGGACAGGTACGCGTGAATGCGCTCGGCCCCGTCGGTGACGGGCAGCCCGCAGGCCGCGCGCAGCCGCGCCGGCATCAGCTCGCCATTGACCGAACCATCCTCCAGGAACCGCCAGGCCGGTGCCTGGCTGATGGTCACATACGGGTCGTCCGGGTTTTCAGCGGCCATCAGCGTGGAATTGACGACCGACACGGCCAGCCGCATCCGCAGCAGAGGCCAGATCAGGTCCACTTCCTGCGGGCGCAGTCGGTTTGCGGCGTGATAGCCCCGCACCAGCGCGGCCAGTGCCCGTTCGGGGTGCGGGTGATCCAGCACCACATACGCCCCGGCGATCGCCAGTTCGCACACCCGCGGCGCGGCGCACATGTCGCCCAGATCGATCAGGCCCGAAACCTGCCGGCGCTCCGACAGCTCT
>NZ_JBXWRV010000014.1:0-63822 GCF_059613065.1 Ruegeria sp. BHSC026
CCCCATCAGCACGAAGCCTTCCGAAAAATGCGGCTGAAAGGCAGTTATCCAATCTACCTGCATGAAGAAATCTCTTACCGCCCTATTCTGCACTTAGCCGGAGTCGACCCCCCGCTCGACGTCGTGCAAAGCCTTGCGTGCCCGGCTCAGGCGCTTGCGTTCAGCAGCCGAGCGACCTTCTGTGCCGTTCACAACGCTTTCGATCAGCACGGCCCGATCCTGGGGGCGCATTGCGGCCAGAACCTGTCGGCCTTGCAGGCGATCCTCGGCCGAGCAGGGTTCGATCGTTCCGTAGGCGTCGTGGAAGGCCGCGCCCCGCGCGGTCCGGCAGTTCTCGGACTGGACAAGATCGCGACATAGGTTCTTGGTGGCGACCCAGATGTGGGCCTTGAGTGGGCCGACGGGTTGGTTGCGGTGGTCTACCAAACACCACCCTTTGCGAGCGCGCTTCAGCCGTTTTTTGTTCAGGAGCCGCAGAACCAGTTCCTGCGCCACATCTTCAGCGTCGAGCCCAGCGACATTGCGAATGTAGCCCTGCGCGGAGTGAGCGCACAGGCGGCCGATCTCTGTGCAGAGTTTCGCCTTGCTTTCGAAATAGGAGATTTGTGCAGCTTTCGCTGCGGGGATAGCAGTTGCCATCTTGCGCCTCGTCGTTTCGTGAAATGGACGAGAACGTCAGAAACCTTCTTTCTGAACCTGTTCTCCTTAAAGAACAGGTTCAGAAAGAAGGTTTTATCTTCGATATTAAATATTTACGTAGTAAATATTTACAGTTGGAATTTGGAACTTGGAAAGTTGGCGTAAGTTAGCTTCGAGGCTGGTTTCCAAATCTTCTGAACCTGGAGTTTCGAACGAAAAACAATGGAATTGATAAGACGAAAGACGCTGGATCAGATCACCATGGAGGACGCGGCGCGCCCTTGGCGCCCTTGGCTCATCAAATCGCTCATTCCGCCGAAAGGTGTGGTGGTTTTGTATGGCCCGACCGGGGTCGGAAAGACCTTTCTGGTTCTGGACATGGTCCTGAGCATGGCTGCGGGTGTCCCTTGGCCTCTTGGGCCAAATGAGCAGCTGGATGCAGCGCGATTGCGCGCAGACGGTGTGAAACGGATCTCGCCCAAGGCGAACGTGTTGTACTGGATCGGAGAAGGCCGCGAGAATGCCGAACAGCGGGTGCGCGCGTGGATCAAGGAACATGCGTGCAAGAGCGGAGCAACAGACGGGATGGAGTTCGCCTTCGTGGAAGGCTATGTCACCAACCTGCTGCTTTCAGGTCGACGCGGGGGCAAAGCGGCCGAGCCCCAATCCGGCGACCACAATGCGTTTGGTGACATGCATCCGAATTTGAAGATGTTGGTCAACGCCTTTCCCGATATCCACGACACAAGACCGGGCCGGCCGACCCCGGTGCTGGTGGTGGACACTTTGTCGGCGACCCATCCGGATATGGATGAAAACGATACCCGCGATGCGGGCCGCGTCATGGAGAACTGCCGCCGCCTGGCCGAAGATCTCGACGGGCTTGTCATCCTGGTTCACCACAGCGGCAAGGGGCGGGGCTTTGGCCCGCGTGGGCATTCCAAGATGATGGGGGATCCCGACACGATTCTTCATGTGACCCGCACCCGGAAGGCGTCGAAAGACATCCTGCGGCTTCAGGTCGAGAAACAGCGCATGCTGTACGAAGCACCCGACATGTATTTCACGCTCGACTCTGCAAACAAGGAGCAGGGCATGCCTCCGGTCTTGCGCCCATTGGATCCGGAAAAAGAGGGGTTGAAACCCGCTCGGCGGCGCAGAGACCCGCGGTTGAGCCGTGCCGACCAGAAGACGATCCAGGTTCTGACGCTGTTGCGCAAGGAGGCGGCCAAGGCAAACGATCCGCATTTCCGCAAGCAGGCCTTCGCCCGCAAGGCGCGCGCGCAATACAAATGGAGCGAGTCCAGCACCTACAGTCACCTCAAACGCCTTGAAGAAGAGTTCGGCCTGATCCGACGGTATGAACCGCCGCAAGCGGGCGAAGGTGGTTCAAAGACCGTGGGTGAAACCCGCGCGGGGCTCTACGTTCTTGAGCCACCCAAATCCGGCGAGGATCCGGCGGATGAAATTGCCCGCCTTTTGAAGCTGAAAACGGCTCAGGTCACGAAGACCTGAGCCGATCTTGGGGCTGCGCCGCGTTGCTTTCTGGGCGCAGCCAACCAAGGCTGGTGTTCAAGCCGCCTTTGTTTGGTGTCGAACACGCGGCAGAGTTGGGCGTGTCTCACGGCGAAGCCAGCGCCGCGCGCGTCTTTTTTCCAAAAAAATCACTCCGAGGTGTCACAGATGCGTCCGCCGCTCCGTTTTTAGTTTGAAAAGCACGGAGGACACCGAACATGAACAGCATCCTTGGCCCCTCGCTGCAGGCGGAAAAGACCGCGGTCGTCATGCGCCGTCTGGAGCGGCTCGAACGGATCAAAGACCGGATCCGCCGCAAAACAGACCGGATGCATATCGAGCGGATGGTCGAAGACCGCCGCATTTTGGGCGCCGATTTCATTCCCAGCGATTGGGATGCCAGCAAGTTGGCTGAGATCGAATGCCGTCTTGCCGCTGCACCCAAGTTTTCCCGCCTGCAGGATGCGTGTGTGGAAAAGGCCATGCCCATCATCAAGAACGGCAGCCTGGAATCCGGCAAATTGCTGCAGCTGGTCGCATTGGTCGAAAAGGCGGAGGCCAGACCACTGACCAAAAGCGAGATCGACCGACTTCAGAACTTGGTTCTACTGGCACGCGACCGGCGCCCCAAGCACTGAACCTCGCCCGGTCTCCGCAGCGGAGACCGGCCAAACCTCTCCAAAACGAAAGGATCGGACAATGACCGAGAACAACACACCCACCACCAACACCGTCGTCGTGACCGCGTCAAAGAGCATGATTCTGGCGTTTCTGCTGGCCTTCCTGTTCGGGCCGCTGGGGCTGCTCTATGCCTCGGTCATCGGCGCGTTGACTCTGCTGGCGATCGGGATCGTTGCGCTGCCACTGACCGGCGGGTTGGCCGTGGTGTTCCTCTGGGTCGCCAGCATCATCTGGGCGATCTGCGCCGCGGCCGCGTCGAAAAACAAGACGCCAAAGACCCGATGATCCGCCGCCCCGAGCCTTCGGGCTCGGGGCTTTCCCTTCTTGTCAGTGAAAGGAATACACAATGTCGACACGCGCTCAGATGCTGGCCACCCTCAGGAACATTCAGTCGAAACCTTCCACACCGGGCCGGGAACGGGCTGCGGCGAATATCCAAGCCGCGCTGGCGCGGATGGATGCATATGCGGCGAACCAAAAATCGGGCGGCGGGTTCGCGCGCATCATCACCTTCCATGATCGCGAAACGCTCAAGCTCCTGGTTGATGACCCGTCCCGCTGTACCGAGGTACGTGACCGGGCCAAGCGGCTGCTTGACGGGAACGGCGAGCTGACGCGCGGCGATGTGCGGTTCCTCGACGCGGTTCACGGGGATGACCGCTGACCCCGCTTGACCTTGAACATACAGCCCCAACCCAAAGGAGTGCCAAGTGACTGCCAGACCCAAACTTTGCCTAAGGGCCCCGGCCCCCTTTCCGGGCCTGCTTCTGGGAACGGAACACGCCTTAACCCCGCAGCCCGTCGGTTTCATGAGGTCGGCAGACAGCACGGCGGTCGCACCAATCCGCGACACCAGCGACGGCGGCCTTGTCACCATCGCGGGCACCGGCGCGGGCAAGGGGGTGTCGCAGGTCATTCCGACCCTTCTGACCTATCCCGGCAGCATCATCGTCAACGACCCGAAGGGCGAAGTTTCGGCCGTCACCGAGCGCCGTCGCCGGGACATGGGGCAGCAGGTGTTTCATCTGGACCCCTTTGGCCGCGAGGACACACATGCTTTGAATCCGTTTTCGGTGATCCGTCCGTTCTCGGCCGAAGCGCCCGACCAATGTGCCGCGCTGGCCGCGCGTCTGCTGCCCAAAAGCGAGGCCCCCGACCCGTTCTGGGAAAACACCGCCCGGCATCTGATTGCGGGGACTTGCCTGTTCATTGCGACCTACCTCTCGCCCGAGTTCCGGCATCTGGGAACGCTGGGCCGGATCTGGACCAGCGGGGAAAGCCGCCTGTCCGAATTCCTGGCCGTGATGAAACGTTGCACCCACTACGACGGAGCTGTCCGGGACGCGGCCGCGATCTACGAGGACGCGCCCGACAAGACACGGACCTCGATGCTGACCAGCATCCGCGAACCGTTGGCTTTTCTGGCCTCGCCACGTGGACGCAAAAGCCTGTCGGGCAACGAAATCCCGCCGGCATTGGTCGAGTCTGGCACGCCCGTGACGATCTATTTACGCGTTCCTCCGCATCTGATTTCCGGGCAGGCGGCGTTGTTGCGTGTCTGGATTGGAACGCTCATCGCGATACTGGCCAGCAGAAAGGTGCGCCCGGTTCTGCCTGATCTGTTGCTGATCGACGAAGCCGCCCAGTTGGGTCGGCTGGAAGAGCTTTTGGTCGCTGCCTCGCTTCTGCGCGGGTACGGCGTGCGAACCTGGACCTTCTGGCAGTCGGTCGGGCAGATGGAGGGAATCTGGGGCCCCCGGCATCGCGAGTTTCTGGACAACGCAAGCGTGCTGAGTGTTTTCGGCGCCGGCAACGCGGCGGCGGCATCGTCTGCCTCGGACCTGACAGGTTTGCCGTTCGATGACCTGCTGGCCATGTCGCCCGACCTGCAGGCCTTGGCGTTGTCCGGCAGCCGACCAAAACTATGCCGTCGGATCGACTATCGCAGCGATCCGAGACTGGCGGCCATGGCCGACCCGAACCCGCTCCACGAAGGCCATGAAAGGCCGATCTATCTGCAGAAAGGAGAAATCAATGGACGATGATGTCGAACTCATAGACTGGGAGGAAGAAATCGAAGAGACGGCGAGGCGGCTTTCGCTCGAGCTGGATGCCTTGGAGGAAATCCCGTTTGAGAATGATGAGACGGATACTCCGCTTGGCCAAACCCGCAGGGAAGCCGCCCGGATCCGCGACCGCTGGGAACTGGAATGTACGGCCCCGTTTGATGCGGACTGCACGTTCGCGGGGTGCGACGACCACGGGCAAGCCGAACATGACGCGATCATGGAAATCAGGTACGAGGCTCGGCGGTTGTTGGCGATCGACCCGCAGGATCAAAATCCGGCCCCCCTGCCCTCGGACATCCTGGAGTTCACTCAACGGGTTCTGCTGAATTGACGAGGCAACGCTGATCCACGCGGCGCTTTTTTTGGGGAAGACGGTGTTCGATTATGCAGCAAATCGCGCTCTGCTCTTGGCACGGAGGCCCATGATCTAAGTTCCGGACATGATCGACGATCTGGCCGTTCTTGACCCGCTAGTTGGGCGGGTGTTTGCAACGGGTCGATCGCTCGGGCGCCTCGGCAACCACAAACCGTTGTGAAAGTCTCTTGCTCAAACGCATGACCTGCGCGTTTCCACCCGGATGCCAAAACTCATCAACCGATGAGTAACCAAAACACTTGGTCAGTCGTTCCGGGGAAAACGCGTAGCCGGTCAAAACACGATCATTCACGCCCAACCTGTCCATTTGCTGGGCCAGCTGTTGGCTCAGGGGTTGTCCGGAAAACCACAATATCTCTGGGTTGATCCCGTATCTCTCCAGAAAAGCTTCGGTGCGCTGGCTCAGACGCTGGTACTGTTCCCGCTCTTGCTTGGAAGCCGCCCCGTACCGGTCCGCCTCGTCCCAACGGTTCGGACCTCCGTGCCAAACGAGCAAAGAGCCCGGGTCCGCTAGGATCTTTTTTGCCATCGGAGGAAAAAATATCGCACAGCTCGAAAAGCAATATCCGTCGATCACCAGAAGCTTCAGGCCATCGGGAAAACTCTCGGCTGTTTCAAGCCACAGTGCTACTTCCCCTCCATAGGAACGCACGACGACTGTCTCGATCGGCGAAGTACGGTTTCTGGTCGCGATCACTTGGGCGATGGAGCGGGACAAGGGGCCGTAGATGCACAGCAATTCACCATCGAACAGTATGCCCTGAGCCGAGTTTTCGCCGCCCTTTCCAAACGCCGTCCTGCAGCGTTCAAGCGCAGAGGCGGCTTCGTTTTGCCGCGCGGACGACGCAGCGGCAGGCGTCGCGCATGCTGCAAGGAGCGCAGCCGCGAAAAGGGCTGCCAGCAATCTTGGTGTCACGTCTGCGCTCAACTTGATTATTTCAACTCGATGTAGATCCGTTTGCGCTCCAGCACGACCGGAATGGTCTTTCTTTCAAGCTCGATGACCTTCTTCTTTTCAGCCATTTCCACGGGAGTAAGGTCCGTGTCCAGAGATACGGACTTGTATCGTTCGGCCAGCTCCAGAACCTTTTTGCGATGCTCCAACGGAACCACGACTTCCTGGGCGACGAACCGGATCTGTTTGCCGCATTCCGATTTGGGACACAGCATCACGGCCTGCTTTTCCAACACTGTCACAACGGCCTTTTGTTGGGCGCCGAACAGAAATTCGACCCTGCGATTCCGGGCTTCGCCCTCTTTCGTGTCATTGTCGGCAATCGGCATGTGCTCGCCAAAGGACACTGCGAAAATACGGGCCTGATATATCCCGCGCCGCACCAGCGCCTCGGCCACGCTCCGGGCGCGTTTTTGGCCAAGCTCCATGTTGTACTCCGCGGACCCGCGCCAATCCGTGTGTCCGGCAATGAACAGCGCGACGTCCGGTGGCTCCAACCGCAGATTTTCGGCGATGATGTCGAGGAAAGGCAAGGCTTCGTCCCGGATTTCCGTACTGTCGGTGTCGAAGAATACATCCGACTTGGCGACGACGCGAAGTACCGGAATATCTGCCGGGAAATCCTTGATGCCATGCAGGTCTTGTGGAATTTCGGCGGCGGAATATTCGAACGCGGCCTTTCCTTCGGACAGCCGCTTCAACCGTTGCAGGCGGAATTGGTGTTCCATTTCGACCGTCTGCCACGCTTCCAGCGTACAGGGGATGCCGGGCGAACTGCCTGCGGTGCAAGGCGTCTCCTGAGCGGCCAACTGGCCAGCACGGACGATGCTGGCTGCCGCGAGAACGGCAGCCAGAAGAATACGAGACTTACCACAGGCCATCATTGATCTTCTGCAGTTCAAACCGGAAAGCCTCATCCTGACTGTTCTGCTTGTTGGTCACGCAGATCTGATCGCTGATCTGGCCGGTGACCCGCCCTTGCATCACCTTCATTGACAGGCTGCGGTAACCAAGAAATGGCATATGCTGCCCGCACTCGGGCTCTGGTCCGGTGGTGGCGGCATAGGCCTGCGCAAAGACCGAGTCGCCGATATAGTCGCACTGGTCGTCCGAGATGCAGGTCAACGAGCCCGCAATCGGAACCGGCTGCCGCGCATCTCGGGTTTCCTCGATCCAGGAATGAACCAGCGTTCCGTTGCGATCGGTGGCCAACCTCAGGCGTACAGGAAATTTCCCGAAACCGTTGATTTCCCAAGCGCCTTGATAGAATTCGACTTTGGCAGGCGGCAGGCTTGCCGCGATCTGGCCGGATGCGTCGCTGTAGCCGGCCACCTGGGCCGAGGTGCTGAGGAAGAACGCATCCAGATAGGCCGCGACACCGTCGGACACCCCACCGCCTCGAGACACGATGTGCAATTCAGCACGCTCGAAGTCGATACCGGTCGCCTGACCGTCGGCAAACCCGAGCCGGCGCAACGATTCAATGTCGCCTTCGGGAAACTCATATTTCGACAAGTCCGTGAACAGAACGATGCGCGGCACTCCATTTTGCGGGTCGACCAGGGCCCCGCGTTTCAGCGAAGTGACCAGCCCGCCATCGCGAAAGGCGGGCTTTTGCAGAACGTCTGTCCCGAGATCGCGAACCTCTTCCACCAGCTTGAACACGGATTGCCGACGGAAATCCTTTGCATCAGATTTCCAACCGCTCAGCCAGTCTTTACCGATGAACTTGGAAAAGCCGGAGGATTGTCCTTGCAGGGTTGCGCGTTCTTCCGAGGAAAAGACCGGTACGCAGCCCGACACCAGTGTCTTGGAACCGGTCCCGGCCACGCTTGTTGCCATGACGGTTACCCGCTCGCGCGGGGCGAGGTTTTTTTGCGCCGAGCTGCTGGCGCCGTCCAGGAACGAGACCGCAAACTTGCGCCAATCCTTGTTCGCTTCCGAAGCACCGCTTCCCACGGCTTCCGGGGCAATGACAGCGCCGTCTACGATCAGAACCGTCTGGCGCAGTGCGCCGGGAAGGTCCTGATACAGGCAGAAGTCTTCGTTTTCATAGGGGGCGGCATTCACCGCCCCCACTGCAAAGAACGATAGAGCCAGGCCAAACTTTAGTATTCGTTTCATGATCGTCCTGTTCACAGGTATTTCATCTGCAGAGCGAGCGAAGAATAGTCCTCGGGGGAAATGGTTGCGTATTCGTCCTTGCGCTCCAAAGGCTTCAGCAGCACACATTGTTCGGGAAGCTGGCGCACAAGAGCGTCGCGATAGCTCATCAGTAGACCGAGAGTCTTCTGATCCTGGGCCTGAATGCGCCGCAACATCTCGCGGGCTTCCTTGTGTGCGGGAACGGAAGACATGGACTCGTTCCGGCTGATCAGTTCTTCAAGCGTGTTTTCCAACTTGGCATCCGCTTTTTGAAACGCCCGCTGGATGTCTTTTTCCGCACGTTGTTTCAGTGCGTTGTACTTCTTTTCCTCTTTCTGGAGATCCGCGGCCCGCACGGGGAAGTTGGGGTCAGGATCGTGGGTGAAATACGCCAGCAAGACCCCAAGAATCCAAACCAGAACATTGCCCAGCATCGATCCGCCGATCACGCGCATCGCGCTTGCCGGGGTTCCGCCCGTCACGAGCACTTCCCGCATCAGTTCTTCGAAATAGATGGTGCGCCCCCACCACACCGCGGCCAAGGCAACGCTCAGCGCCGTCAGGCTCAAGCTCAGCATCATCCAGCCCGAGCTGATTTCGTCATCGCGGCGTGCGGGATCGAACCGGTACCTGTACTGGCACATCATGGTTCCGAACCCGTGAGCGGAACCGGCAATGGCGGCGGCGACAACCAGCGAAGTTCCCAGCGCGATGGCGGGTGAAAAATACTCGATGGCCAGGAACGATTCATAGTTGATGGCCAGCTCGGCGACCGCAATCAGCAGAATCCCGATCAGGTACAGCACCGGGTTCGGCGATTTGGGTTCGCGCTTGTGTTTGCTGCGCAGCGTCTCGAAGCGACCGTTCTTGCGATCCAGTTCGGATTTCGAGGCATCTATCTTTTCATACAGAACCTTGTTCTGTTCGCGGTGATTTGAAACCGCCTCCCGCTTGTCGGCAATGCGTTTGTCTTCGGCTTCGTTGCGGCGCCGCTCCAGAAACAGCGGCTCGCCATGGAGCGATTGCTCGGTTTCACCGAATTTGGCGTCGATCTCGTCCAGTGCGGCCTTGCGTTTCGCCATGATGTGCGTCTGAAACCAGTTCGCCATGCCTGGCGTAAGATACGCAGGCAGTTCTCCCACGACGTCGCGCAGCACGATCTTGGACTGCTGGGCCTCACCTTCCAAGGACGCAAAAAGCTCGGACGCTTCCTCGGAATTTCGCGACAAGTCCAGTTCAAGATAGTCGGTTTGGGAATTTCGCAGTTGTCCGTCCATCGTCACAGCCCCCCTTTGTAAGGTTTGAAGTCGCCATTGGTCGCGCACCACATCTGCCCGCCCAAGTCGGCACTCTGTCCTTCGATGCTCACCGACTGGCTGACGTAGCGGCAGTATTCCTGCTTCGGCTTTGCACTTGCCGTTTCGGTGTCGGAGACCGATTTGAACAGGCTGTCGCTCAGCTTCGTGGGTTTGGGTCGGGGTTCGACCTTGGTGACCACGGTGGCTTTCTTCCCGGTCTGGGTGGTGAATGTCTTCTTGCTGGACCGGTTGGTCAGCGCGGCCTGTTTCTGTGCGGCTGCCAGCCGAGCCTGATCCTTTTTGTGCGCGATATCACGGATGACAGCGCAGGTCGCCACACCGACGGCCGCACCTACGATCGCGCCATTGCTGTCGCCGAGATGTGCTCCCAGCAGGGTTCCGCCCAGGATCGCGCCGCCGCATGCAAGTGCTTTCTGTTCCGCCGACATGTTCGCACAACCGACAAGCCCGACCGATAGCAGCATCACCAGCCCCATCCGGCCAACCCGACTTGTTTTACCTCTTCCCGTTCCCCTCACCGAGGTACCTCCGTCTTGTTTCAAGAATTCCACCTTCCTGTCATTTGGCCCGCAGTTTCAAAGCGGGCATTTGTGTGTCGCATCCAATTGTCGGCCATCGGCATACAACCGAATTCCCGTGCCGAAGCGTGAGCGGGGTCAAAGCAAAGAATTCGAACCGTTGAACGCCCAATTTCACACCTTGCGACTTGTCGCGGAAACCTGCCGTTTTTTTGATATTGCAGACCAGATCATGTGCCTAACCACAACTTTTGAGTGTGCATTTTTTTTGTGGAATTCTTTTGGTTCGGCTGGAGAATGCGTTCACATTGCCGGACTCTACGTCAAGTGAAGTTGCACAGACCAAATATCATTATGCTTGGTGTTCTTTTAACATTATAACAAGTAACGATAATCTCTGGCATACGTCGGTCGTTCGAATTTTTCGGCGGCCGCAAGGCCGCACTATCCGTCTAGTGGCGTCGCGCGGATCGAACAAGTCGCACTACACCAATAAAGTGTTTTTGCTTTTCATCCGTCGAGAGTGTTGCAATTTGGTTTCAGTGGGCCCGGGTCTCTCGTCTTCCGCAGGATCCTTGCATTCCCAAACCCTTGCGCTGCCAGTCGAACCGGGCCCGAACGGCAGATCCAGGCAGATCGCAGGCAAACCGGCCGTCACGGTCGTGGCCCCGTGGGTTCGCGGTATTCTCGAGAATGCGAAGGCCGTCCAGAACCTTTTCCAGACGGGCGGTGTTTAATCTGACGAATTTCTCGGCCTTGGTCTCAGGTGTCTTTCCCATGTCACTCTGCTTTTCGCAACTGCGTGAACATGATCCTGTCCGGAAAGTGGAGCGGCCGCCATTGGCGGCCGCACGCGGTATGGCCGGAAAATCAGAGCCGGATACCATCGGCGATGAAATTGCCTTTCGCGCCATTTCCGAACTTGTAGTAGACCTTCAAGCGGCCTTTATCATCCTTGAAGAGCTCGATGCAGGCGCCGGTCCAGTTGCCGACTGGATCAACGCATACTTTGTTGCCATCCACATAATTGACCTGCGTCCGGATAATCACCGGCCGTTGAATGCCGATATCCCAGACCACGTTGCTACCTGGCGAGAACTGGAGGCCGCGCTCGCCGAAACCCTTCAGCAGAATGAACTCCTTGTCCGGGTTCGCGGCAAAATAGCTGTCCCGGAATTCGAGCGCATCCACCGGCACCATGGCCTTTTGCCGCGGCATCAGCGTCGGCACCTGCAGGTTCTGGCTGGCGGTCAAGGAGGGCGGAGCCTCATAGGCGGGCATCCCGGTGGACTGGCAGGCGGAAACACCCGCGATCAGGGTCAGGGCCAGGATGCTGCGAAAGAAGAAGGGTTTGGACAAATCTGTGCCTCAAAATCATGCATTCCGAGGCGTTATGGGTTTCGATTTCTTAACGAATGGTTAACGGCGCCATTCTTCCGCGGAGTCTGGTAAAGACCACGGCAATCGCCCACCGTCACACACGGCCTTCCCGCAAGCCGCCAACGGCGAAGTGCCCGGCGTCAAACCATTTTCGCAAATCACCCGGACTCCACACCCTCACCCCTCCTGCCCTTCCCCATACACCTCTCCCCTGGTCCATGCGTCGAGGATGCGTCTTATCATCTCCGGCCGGGTGGGTATGTCCTCCTCGCGCCTGCGAGCGTCGTCGAGAAGCGCGATGAGGTCGCGATGGAGGCGGAGGGTGAGGGCTTCGGTGTCTTTTTTCGGTGGGGCCATGACTTTTCTACATTGTGATGTTGACATCGTAATCGCATAGTCCCATATTGAGCGGACGGAAGCAAGAGCTCCTACCCTCTCGCCTCCGCCCTGACCACAACGATCCTACGGAGATCATCATGGCTGACACTCCCTCTAGCACGCCGCGCCCTGCGGCTGAACCGCTGACTGCGCTCATTTCTGCGGACAAGCTGGCTTTCCGCGCCGCGCTCGACCAACTTTTCGTCGCCCTGCGCGCGGATTGGCTGGTGTACGAGACCCGCGCCGATTTGAACTCGGACAAGGGCATGGAACTGGGCGACACCGCCGCCAGCGCCTGGTCATTGGCCAGTGCCGGGCTGCGGGCTGTCCGGGATATGCGCACGGCGCATCCCGACCTGCGGGACGCTGCCGGGAGGATGCTGCCCGCGGTGGATGATGGCCTGCCGAACCAGTCCGACCTGCTCCAGTTGTCCGGCGCGCTTTTTGCGCTGGCCCGGGCGCAGAAGGCAGCCGCCCCCGATCTCCATGCGCTGCTGATGGAAGCACAGGCCCTGATCGAGGCCTGGCGTGGCAATCTGGCCGTCATGGGTCTGCCCCGCGCCGCCTGAGCTTTCCCGACCGGCCTGCACCCTTTTCCCTGTCCGGGTTTCCCGGGCAGGCCTGCCGGCCTGTCTTCATCCCTTTCTTTTCCTCTCCACCCGCCCGCAGCCCTGCGGGCCCCCGGGTGGACTCTGTCCGGAGTTTTTTTTCAATGCCCACCAGCAAAACGCTGTTTCCGTTCCCCATCGACGGGGCGTTTCATCCCGTTTTCCTCGGCCCTGTCAAAGCCCAGTGGACCACCGCCGCCGAGCGCAAAGGATTCTCGCTGATCGGCCGCGCGGTGGACCGCCTGCATGTGGTCCTCGGCTGCCAGACCTGCGGCCAGCCTACTCTGAAGCGGATCAACGTCGTCCGAGACCATGCGCCCGAATGCCCGCACTGCATCGCCGCCCGCCGCGCCGAGGCCGCGCGGAAGGTGGGGGCCCGGCTGATCGGGCCGGACCCGCGGGGCGACCGGCACTATGGTGTCTACGCGTTCGCCTGTGGCCATACCTGCCGCCGCCAGCACCACCGCGTCGAACGGGCCGCCGCCGGCGGGCACGGGCTGAGTTGCGAGACCTGCACCGAGGAGCGCCACGCCGCCGAAGCCCAGGCCCAGGACTGGCAGCTGATCGGCAAGGCGCGGCGGCGTCACCCCAGCTATCGCCGCTATGCGCATGCCTGCGGGCACCGGCAGGACGTGGCGGTGGCCAACATGCGCAACGGTGACGTCGATTGCGCGGGCTGCGGGGAAAGCTGGGCGTCGAAGCCGAGCCAGATCTATCTCTTCGACTTCTCCTTGCCCGGTCTGGCTGTGATCAAGCTGGGGTTCAGTTCGAACCCCGCCTTCCGGCTGCGCCAGGTGCAGCGGGATCCCGGACAGACGAAGGGCAAGCTGCTGCGCGCCATTCCCATCGCGTCCGGACATCGCGCCATCTGCATCGAGAAAGCCTTGCACGCCCATATCAAGGCGCATCGCCCCGACCTGATCGTGCCGCCCGACCTTTTCCGCGGTCGTATCCGGACGACCAGCGAGATCTATCACCATCACGCGCGCTCCTACATCCAGGCGCTGCTGGAGGCCGTCGCTGCGGGCTGGGACCCCAGCGCCTCTGGGTCTCCGGACAACGCC
The DNA here is from genome assembly GCF_059613065.1 of Ruegeria sp. BHSC026. NCBI lineage: Bacteria > Pseudomonadati > Pseudomonadota > Alphaproteobacteria > Rhodobacterales > Roseobacteraceae > Ruegeria > Ruegeria sp. BHSC026. The sequence goes on from NZ_JBXWRV010000014.1 coordinate 13,648, forward strand.
GCCGCCTGATCCGATCCGGGGCCGCCACTCTGCGGCCCCACTCTCCACCCTGTCCGGAGTTCTCCTGATGCCCCAGACCCCACGCCCCGCGCCCGCCGACGCGCTGTCTCCGCATGCCCTGTCGCTCCTGCGTCCGCTGCTGCGCCGCATCGCCCTGTGGCACCGTGATCTGAGCGCCGATCTCCAATCGGACGCCGGCCCTGACGACGACGAGTCCGACACCGGCCCGGCACGCCCTGACGTGCGATCCTTGCCGCCGTTCCTACGCATGGATGAGCCTTATAGCGCCACGCCCGCAGCGCATGGGATGCGCGACCGCGACATCACCCGTGCGATCGCCGACGGCCGAGACCCCTGGGCCGCGGCGGATGGAACCGGCGATACCAACCGCCTGTCCGATCCTCCGATCGAGCCGATGGTGGCTGCCGCGCGCTTTGCCGCGCTGTTCGACAGCCCCGAGGACGTAGCCGCCGTCACCCGCGACCGGGCGCTGACAGTAGTCGTCGCCCCCAGTTCGGAGGATCGCCGTCTGCTGTGGGCGCAGATGGATTCGATCCTCGGCTGGCTGGCGGAACTCGACGTTCCCGGCGGAATCCGCTGGCGCGGCATCGACACGCCGATCCCGAGCACGACCGACCGGGACCGCGCGTCTAGGCGGGGTATGGATAGCCGCAATGCGGTTGCTTCGGTCGTCCGGCAGGGCCGCAAGGCGATCTGTTTCCTCCCGGACATCGGCTCCATGTCCGAGATCGAGCGGGCGCTCTGCCGGCGCGTCTTCACACTGCCGCCCCTCTCGCGCGAGATCTGCATCGAGATCCTGCGCGCGACCCATTCCGCCACCGGCCGGGTCGCCGAGGACGCCCTGCGCGACCGGCTGCCCGCCGATGGCGCGCTGGCCGCGCTACCGCTGCCGGTCATCGAGGGGGCCTTCTGCGAGGCCACCACGCTGGCCGTCGCTGATGCCCTGGCCGACGCCGCCGCGCGGATGCGCCAGCCTGCGGGGATCACCCTGGCCGACGTGGTACTGAACGCCGAGGTGCAGGAACCCATCGACCGGCTGCTGGCCGATGTCCGGGCTTGGATGTCCGGACAACTGGGCTGGGGGGAGGTCAGTTCCTCGGTCCTGCTGTTCGGGCCGCCGGGCAATGGCAAGACGCTCCTGGCCGCGGCCATCGCCGGGTCGATCGGCGGGCCGCTGGTGGCCACGAGCTATTCGGACTGCCAGAAGCACGGCCACCAGGGTGACATGCTGCGCGCCCTGTCCGAGAAGGTCGAGGCGGCGATCCGGGCAGTGCCGGCAGTGTTCTTTCTCGACGAGCTCGACTCCTTCACCCACCGCAACGCACCTCATCGCCGGTCGGACTATATCGTCGGCGTTGTCAATGGCCTCCTCGAGCATCTCACCCGGCTCAACGACACGGCCGGCGTGGTGGTCCTGGGCGCGACCAATTTTCCGGACATGGTGGACCCCGCCGTCATCCGCCCCGGCCGCTTCGACCTGAAGCTCGAGATGGGCAATCCCGACCGCGCCGCGCTTGTCCGGATTTTGCGCTTGGCCCTCGGCGGCGGAACGGATGACCTCGACCTCTCCCCGCTCGCAGATCAGTTGCTGGGTCTCTCCGGCGCGCAGGTCACAGCACTTGTCCGGGACGCGCGCGGACTGGCACGGGCCGCGGGTCACCCCCTGCAGCAGCGTCACCTGGAGGCCGCCGCCCGCCGCATCGCGCCGCCGCCGGATACGGACTTCCTGTGGCGCGCCGCGATCCACGAGGCTGGCCACATGGTCGTGGGCACCGTCTGCGGGTTGGGCCTGCCCGAGCGCGCCGTGCTCACCGTCGATGGCGGCTCGGTCGAATACCCGCGCCCCCGCATCGAGACGCATGCCACCGCGCAGGCCCGTCTGACCACCCTGCTGGGCGGCTACGCCGCCGAACGGCTCGTGTTCGGAGAGGCCTCCAGCGGGGCGGGCAACGGCCCCGCCTCGGACCTCGCCCACGCCACCGACCTCGCCCGCCGGATGCTCTTCGAATGGGGCATGGGTGATACGCTGACCCACCTCCCGGCCAGCGGGGCGATCATCCGGCCCGGCGATGCCGTCGATCGCGCCGTGCAGGAAGCTCTCAGCGCTTGCCTCGAACAGGCGCAGGGCATCCTCCGGCAGAACCGGGACAAGCTGACCGCTGTAGCAGAGCTGTTGCTGGCCGAGAGGGAGATGTCGAAGGAACGGTGCAGAGAGCTGTTGGAAGGATCTGATCTGTCGCGGTCCGCTTGAAATCCGGACACAGGCGCGGCCTCAGCCGCGGTGATCGTTTAACAAGTTTCCCGCGTCGGATTCTATTATTGAACGATCTCACATAGTGCTCGCTGGTGGGGTGAGGCCTAGCAAAGTCCGGGACACGGACATGCCCCGGTCGGCAATCTGGCGGCCGCCGCGCGATCCCCGGACCTTCAGGCGTCGTCCTTGGCGCTGCTGTGGGCGAAGCTTTCCAGATCGACCAGCAGATTGGGGTTGGTGCCCTTCCCCTCCAACTCTTTGCAGACGTCTTCCAGAACGGTCAGATAGCGTTCTAGATGCGGTTTGCCGTCCACCCTTCCGGCCAGATCGTCCGCCAGACGCAGGGTCGCCGCCAGCAGCCGGTCGGCGGTTTCGTCGCGACCGGCGACCAGCGCCCAGGGCTCTTTCAAGCGCCAGCGCAGCAGACCCACCAGAAGGTAGGGGCCATAGGAATAGCGCGCGGTGAAGTCGCGGCCCACGGCCTCGTGCACCTTGGCTTCGGCGATGGCGGCGAGATATTCCACCTCGTCCCGCGTCAGCAACATGGGCGCGGTGTCGGTGCGTGACAGCAGGAAGGCGGCGCAGGCCATCTGGTTCTTGTTCCAACCGTCTTCGGGCAGGCCGAACAGGTGGTCGAAGGCGCGCCGTTGGTCCCGTTCGTCGCGGGCCGTGCGCCCGACCCCCTGCAACAGAAGCGTGCGGGACTGGTGATTTGCAAAGAACACATGGCGGCCATGCCCCGCCTCGAGCGCATCCAGCATGGCCGGAACCACCCAATCGGGGCATCGGGCGAACAGCCAGGTCAGGAATTTCAGCGAATGGTTGTCGCGGCCTCCGCCTCCGTCCAGCCGGGCCCGCACATCCGCCTCGGCCAGCTCGGTCGCCCGGTCCAGCAACTGCCGCCCCTCGTCCGGCAGATCGTCGGGCAGCTTGCCGTCGCTCGAGACCGCATAGCGGCCTTCGGGTCGGTTCGACAGCTTGCTGGCCAGCAGGTTCCAGTCGGGCCACAGCGCGGGCACCTCCTGCTGAAGCAACTCCAGCAGACCGGGACGGTTCCGGCGCGGATACCAGTTGTCGGTGCCGCAGGACAGGACCAGCCGGTGCGGGATGGTTGGCATTTCGGGGGTCAGGCTGTCGATCAGCTCGGGCCAGCTCTGGCTCAGCTCTTCGGCGCTGTCCCAGTCCACCACCACCGGCCCGGAAAAGGCCGGCGACACCAGGGTCAGCCGCGCGGCCCCGGCGGCGGGGGTCTGCTGGACGTGCAGCTCGACCCGCTCGGCCGAGGTCTGAGGCACCGGCAGCCTCACCTCGGCGCGGCGCGGTGCGGGGACGGTTTCCTTCTTCAGATACACCTTGATTTCGGACGTGCCCGGTTGCAGCCCCAGAACCGCCGGTCGGGTGCTGCGATAGGGCTGGCCGGCCGGCAGCAGCGCGTCCTTGGGGATCAGGTCGTAATTCTTCGCCGTGTCGCCATCCTGGACGATGGTCGAGATCTGCGGCAGAAAGTCGAAATAGACCGGCTGGTTGGCGGACAGGCGGCGGGCGGCCTCGAGCGCCCCCAGCGCGACCGCATCGGGCGCAAGCGCGTGGATGTCGCGCCCCACCGCCGCGACGAGCGCTTCGTGGATCTGCCGGCGGATCGCGCCCCGCGTCGGCGTTTCGAACAGGATCAGATCGCAGCCCTGCACGCTTTGTACCACGCTGTCGGGAATGGCGCAGGGCGCGGGGCGGAATTCCGGGGGCGGCACGATCAACTCCCAGCCGGCATTCCACTTCCGCAACGGTTCGGGCCGACAGTCAAAGCCCAGGGCCAGCCTGTGCGGCAGATCCGAGGCGATCACGTGATCCGCGCGATCGGGGTTGGCGCAGCAGGCCCGCAGGGCACTGACGGCCTGATCCAGCAACGGTTTCAGGCCAAGGCCGCAAAGGTGCAGCCCGCCCGTGTCGCGGCGTTCGGGCGCGATCAGCGCGCCGTGCCGCAGGCGCAGGGTCTGCGTGGCAAAGCCGCCGGCGTCATGGCCGATGATGCCGATGTTGCGCACGTCGGACCAGCCGATCCGGTCCAGCCGTTGCAGGGCCGCCAACACCGCCAGAACCGGGCGCCAGACCAGAACCGCGCGCCCCGGCCGCAACTGGCGCAGGGCCTTCAGCAGGGCCTCTTGACGGTGTTCGTCCAGATTCGGCAGATCGGGGATGGCCAGCGCGACCGTGGCCTTGCGGGCATCCGCCATCGCCTTCAGCGCGGCGGCGATCGCACCGTTCTGCGACGCGGGGTCGGTCAGAAGATCGCTCACCCGGTGGCGCGGCTGCGCGCCGATGTCGCCCCAGCCACCTCCGCGGCCATGCGGTGCGCGCGCCGCTTGCATTCCGCCGATCAGACCGGTTTCGGCTCCGGAGTCCTTCAGCCGCACGACCACGCCGCCCGCACCGCCCTTCACGACCTGGTCCCTGTCTTCGACGGGTTCCTGCCCGGGGATTTCCAGCCAGTTCCGGGCGGCGAAATCGCTCCAGCCGTTCAGATCATAGCCGACCAGACGTTTCATGCGGCCTCCGTCGTGAACAGAGACCGGACGAAGCCCGCCAGCGCCTGTTTGCCCTGCCGCAGCGCCGCGCCGCGGGCGTCGAAGGCGATGCCGCGGACCCGGCTGCCGCCGCTGGTGGCCTCGTGGCTGTCGAAGGTCGCATCGGCCGGGGCAAGGATCACCCCCTCGCGCATCACCTCATGGGTGGCGTGCCGGCGCAGCATCTCGATCAGGGTTGCGGCCTGCTGGGTTTCGGTGCGCAGATCCATCGGGGCAAAGCTGTGCGGGGTCCAGACCGGCACCCGCCGTTCGATCGCGTCCGAATTCAGATCGGTCACCCGCAGCCAGATATGCGCCCGCGCGGCGAACTGGATGCGCGAAACCCGTTCCGGGCGGGCCTGAACCTCGACGATCAGGCCGCTGTCGCGCAGCCAGAACACCGCCAGAGGCCGGTCATGCAGGAACCGCCGCCCCTGGATGGCCTCGTCCAGCCAGATCAGCGGGGCCTGCGCCAGCAGCTGCGCCTCGTCCAGACCGTGCAGGGCCAGCGTGACCGCCAGAACGCAGAAATCGGTCCAGCTCTGGGCCTGCCACGCCCACAGCTCGTCCTCGGCCTTGTTCTGCCGCAGCAGCTTGTCCCAGGCTTGGCGGATCGCGCGATAGGCGCGGTCCTCCATCAGCACATAATTGTCGGTCACGTCTGGGTCCGCAACGCCGACATTCAACTCGCGTAGCTCGCGTGAAAGGCGGCGGCACAGGCGCTGATAGGATTCGACACTGCGGTAGCGCAGACTGCTCTGAGCCGTTTTGTGTTCGCGCAGCCATTGCCTTGCAAAGCGCTCGGCCAGCCGCAGATAGGCGTGGAACACGCGGTTCTCGAGCGTGTTGAAATCCTCGTGCCGGGCAATCGCCAGAACCCGCTGGTCGGCGCCGGCCCGTTCGGCGATGCTGCGGCCCGGCTGGCGCACCATCCACAGCATCGAGGCCCGGTCCATTTCCTGCACCCGGTCCAGTGGCACCATCTCGCGGTTGCGGCGCAGAACCCGGCGAATGCGGGATTCCAGTTGCAGAACATGGGGCCGGGTCTGCTGCGACTGGCGCACGATCTCGGCCATGCGCGGATCGGCTTCGTTTTCGGCCCGGTCCCAGGCCGCCTGCAGGCGCGGCCACAGGTTTTCGGGGTCGTCCAACGCGCCTTCGACCTCGTGGATGCGCGCCAGAACCCGGTGCATCCGCGCCGAAGCGGCAAGGGCCACCCTTTCTTCCTCGGTGCGCGGTTCCAGCCCGATCTTGGGGCGCGCGGGCAGGCCGGCGATCTGGCACGGGGCGTCTGACCGGCCCGTCTTGGGATAGGGGTAGAGGCGCAGCTCGGCCCCGTCGCGTGCCAGAAGAACCGCATGCCGGGACTGCCGGGCGCCATCGCTGCCCGTGGCCTCGCCCAGCAGACAGTCCGACGGGCCGAGCACCGCTACCGCGGGGTCCTCGGTGCGGTGCGACCAAGGCCTGCGGATCAGCTTCATCCGCGCGTCACCCCGCGCCAGACGAACTGGCCGGTCTCGTCCTCGGCGTGGCGGACGGACTCGCGGATTGCCAGGGCCAGGTCGGGGTCGCCCAGATCCGACTCAACGTAACCGGCGAGGTTGTCCAGCGGGCCGGTCAGGTTTTCCACCTCGACGCCGCGCAGCTTGGGCAGCAGGCGCATTTCAACCTGATCCGCCAACGCGGCCTTCAGGTCGCGCTGTCCGTTGTCCTCGGGGTAGTTGGCGGCATAGGCCATGATCGCGCGCCCCAGCCTGTGGCCGAAGGGGCGGCCCAATGCGGTCATGTGGCCCACCATCTTTTCGACGTGGTCTTCGACCATGGGCCGGTCGGAGCCCAGCGTGGCGATGCCGCGCACCCAGGCGCGCCACTGGCGGCGGGTCAGGGCCCGGGTTTCGACCGGCGTGCCCTGGGTCTGCCCGGCCTTGATCGTGCGCGGCGCCGCAAAGCGCAGCACGTTGGCCCGGTCGACCACCTTGTCCGACAGGGACTGGGTGCTTTCATCTTCGTTCATGGTGCCGGCGAACAGCACGTTGTAGCCGGGGAAGATCCGCGGCGTCTGGCCATCGGGCATGGGAATGTCCAGGTTCAGCTCGGCATCCTTCCGGGCCTCGGCGCGGTCGGTCTCGTCGATGCCGGGGCGGCTTTCCAGGCGGCTGAGGAAGTCCGAGAAGTAATATTCGACCCGCGCCAGGTTCATCTCGTCCAGCAGCACCAGCAGCATCCGGTCGTCAAAGCCGCCATCCGCCGGGCCGTTCCATTCATCCATGTGATACAGGGCCTGCGCCAGATCGGTGGGCCGGTATTTGCCTTCGATGTAATTGTAGAACCCCATCAGGTCCTGCGGGCTGTCCCATCGCGGCTGCACCGGGACCTGCAGGAACCCGATTCCCATCGCTTGCGCATAGCGGCGAGGCAGCTGGCTTTTGCCCGTGCCCGAGATCCCCGCCAGAACCGCCATCTGGGTGGTCTCGTTCACCTTCATCGCGGTGTGATAGGCGCGGATCACCCGGCGGTGATAGTCCAGCCCCAGCGCCTTCATGTGCACGGAAACGCGGTGCAGCGCCTCGGCTTCGGTCTCGCGCGCGTGTTCGTCCCAGCCCTGCATGTCGCGCAGCACCGGCGGCAGCGACCTGAGCTCGACCAGCGGGTCGGCCTGCTTGCTGCCCCCGCCCGCCGCAAGCCCGGCCTTGTCCTTCATCGCCTCGATCTGAGCCAGCAATTCTGCGCGCTGTGCGTCCATCCGGGTCAGTTCGGTCTGGGCCGAGGCCAGCCGGGCCGCCTCGTCGGTATGTGCCGCGCGGATCTGTTCCAGCCGCTCCTCTGCGGCGCGGGCCCCGTCTTCGGCCTCGTCGCGGCGGGCGCGGAAGGTCTCGACCTCGCCCTGCAGGCGGGCGGCATCACGCTCGAACCGGTCGAGGCGCTCGCGCAGCTCGGCCTCGCGGGCCTGCAGGGTCTGCAGATCGGACAGCTCGCCGCGCAGATCGGCCACCGCCTGTTCCAGCTGGGCGCGGCTCTGTTCCAGCTGCTCCGTCTGGGCGACCAGCCGTTCCGCCTTCTGAAGGCGCGCCTCGACCTGTTCCAGCTCGGCGGCCTTGTCGGTCAGATCGCGCGTGACCTGCGCCAGCGCGGTCTGTGCCTCGTCGGTTTCCTGGCGCAGGGCCAGGATTTCCTGCCGGCGGTCTTCAAGCTGGTTCCATTCGGCCTGCAACTCGGCCTTTTGCCGAACCAGCGCATCCACTTCGGCCTGTTTGAACGCGTAGTCAGCGGCGGTTTCGCGAAGCTTTTGCACTTCGGCCTCAAGATCGTCGCGCAGGTGTTTTTTGCCCGCGATCTGCGCTTCCAACTCGCCCAAGGAGGCCATCGGTCCCTTGATCGTGATGGCATGGTCGGCCCGCCAGGCCACCATCCCCATGATCGCCGCCAGGACGAACAGAACGAATGCCGCAAGCAGCGCCGAAATCAGCAGCGTTCCCATCAGTTGGCCTCCTGCGTCTGTGCTTCGTCGGATTGTCCGGCGTCATTCTGCGGGTCGGGCGCGGCCGGCGCCTCGACCATCGTCCGCATCACCGCAAGCTGCCCGGTGATCGCCGCCAATTCCCGGCGCGCGTCGGCCGCCGCGGTCTGGGCGGTTTCTTTCTGTGCCTGCAGATTGTTCACCACGGCCTCAAGTTCGATTTTCTCGGCAGACAGCCGTTCTTTTTCGGCCTTCAACGTCGCGGTTTCGGCCGTCAGCGCCGAAAGGCTGGCCATCAGATCCGCCTTCTGTTTTTCCAGACCGTCCCGATCCTGTTCCAACTGCGCAATGGCCTCGGCAATCCTGGTGCGGCGGTCCTGCTCGGCTTTCGTTCTGGCCAGAGCCTGGTTCAGCGCCTGTTCGGCTGCGTCCTTGTCCGTGGTCACCGTCGCCAGCGCGGTCTGTTTTTCGGTAATCTGCCGGTCCAGATCCGCAAGCCGGTTTTGGGCCTGCTGCAGGTCAGTTTCCAGCTTTTGCGCCTGCTGCTGCTGGTCCGAGGCGTCCGCCTGAGCCGAGGCCAACTCGGCCTGCGCTTGCGCCAGGTTCTGACGCGCGGCGGCGGTTTCGGTTTCCAGTCGGCGCTTTTCGTCCAGGCGCGCGTTGATCTGCTGATTGACCTCGTCCAGCCGCGCTTCGGCGTCCTGAACCTTGGTTTCGATCCCATTCAGGCGGGCTTCTTCGTCCCTGAGTGCGCCGACCCGTTCTTCGGCAAGCTCGATATCGTGGCGCAGCCCGTCCAGCAGGGCCGATTGTTCGCGCACATCATTCTGCGTGGCCTCGAGTTCCTTCCGCGCCTGTTTGATCCGAGGCTTAAGCCCATCGAGATCCTCCTGCGCCTGCTTCGTGCGGCGCTCGGCGGCATCCGCCTGGGCGCTCTGATCGGCACTTTCCTTTTGAACGGTCTTCAATTCCCGTTCGGCGGCGGCCAGTTCGTCAGTCTTCTTCTGAAGATCGGCCGCGACCCGGTCGCGCTCTTGCTTGCGACGATTCAGATCGTCCACCTCATCCCGAAGCTGGTCACGCCGGGATTCCAGATCACGGGCTTCGTCCTGAGCTTTGGTTTTGCGGGTCTCAAGCTGCTCGATCTGACGCTGCAGTGCCGCTTGCTGGTCGCGCATCCTGTCCAGACGGTCCTGAGCCTTGTCGATCTCGGCCTTGGCCGCGTCGCGTGCGGCAATCTTCTGCTCGGCATCGGCCCGGTCGGCCGCCAACGCATTCAGGGCGGCCTGGGCCTCCTGAACCTGGGCGTTCAGGCTCTGCAACTGGCCGATCAGGGTTTCCGCCTGCGCCCGCTCGGCCTGCAGCTTCGCCAGTTCGGCCTTCGCGCCGGCGATGTCCGCATCAAGTGCGGCACGTTTCTCCTGCCCCTCGGCAATCTCGCGCTCGATCCGGGCACGGTCGTTGCGGATCTCGCCGAACTCCTGCTCCAGACCGATCACGAGGTACAGAAAGGCGGCCAGAACCGCCGCCGTGATGACGGCGCTGCCGATGGCCAGCCAGCCAAACAGATGCGACTTGCGCACCGTGTCAGTCTTCGAGGTCTCGTTCGACGAGGTCAAGGCACCCCTCCATGTCCTGTTTCAACTCATCCACCCAGAACCGCCGCACCTTCCAGCCCAGTGCGCGCATCTGGTGATCACGCCAGTGATCGTCGATCTTGCGGTTGCCGTCGGCATCCTGGTGCCAGCGGCGGCCGTCGATTTCGAGGTCCAGCTTGACCCCGTTCGCCCCGAACAGGGCAAAGTCCAGCCGGCGGCCCGCGATTTCATATTGCGGCTGCGGATCGAGGCCGCGCGCCTTCAGCGCATGGAACACGATGCGTTCCCAACCGCTGTCGAACACGCCTTCGCCCGATCGGCCGCGCGGTTCGGTCGCGCGCGCGGCAAGACTGCGCAACTGCCCGATCTTCCCCGAACGTGCGAAATCCAGATCGCCGAACACATGGGCCACGGCCCGCGCCCGGCTGATCGCCACGTTCATGCGCCGCCATTCGCGCACCAGGAACGTCACCGCCGAGGGCGCGGCCCCGTCATGCACGGTGGGCGAAAACAGGATCAGGTCGCGTTCCTGCCCCTGAAACCCGTCAACCGTGCCGACGCGCAGATCGGCCCTGGCCCAGCAGGCATCCGGCAGCGCCTGTCGCAACGCCTGGGTCAATGCGTGCACCTGCGGTCGGAACGGGGCGATCACCCCGACGGTTCCTTCGTAACCCTTGTTTTGCAGAAGGTCCTGAACCTCGCGCGTGATCGCGGCGACTTCGGCAAGGTTCACGTTCTGCGCCGTGGATGTGGCGCGGCCCGGGCCGGGCACATGCGTCCACGCCAGGCCAGGCTTGCGGCCCTTGGGCAGTTTCAGCGTCCCCAGATCCGCCGCGACCCGCAGCTTGCCGCCGTAGAACTGCGTGTTGATGTAGTCCACGATCCCTTCGGCTGAGCGATACTGGTCGCGCAGCATGACCGCCGGAACCCCCGGCGTGCTGCGGGCCAGGTCGAACAGGCTCTTGCGGCCCTGCGAGAATCGGCCGGTTCCCGAATCCGGCAGGCCGTTGGCGGCCATCAGGTTGCGATCCTGGGAAAGCCCGATCTGCGAAATGAAGGCCAGCTGCCGATCGTCGCCCACGATCACCGCCCGCTTTGCCCGCGCCAGCAGGGGCAGGGCCGAGGCGATGTCGCACTGGCTGGCCTCGTCAAAGATCACCAGATCGAACAGGCCCTCGTACAAGGGAACGCGCCGTGGCGTACCCAGCACCGAGGCCAGCCACAGCGGGCGGTGATCCAGCACCGTCTGGGCCAGATCGCGGGACATGGCGCCGCCGCCGTGCAGGGCCAGGTCATCATGCCGGTTCGACAGGTCGATGCGTTGATCCTCTGTCAGGGCCGCCCGCGCGCCCAGGGTCTGGCGCATGACGGTCTTGGCCAGGGGTTCGATCTGTTGGGTCAGCTCCACCGGGTCCGGCGGTGGGGCCAGCTGGGCCAGTTCGGCCCGCAGCGCCCGGATTTTGGCCTCGATCGCGGCGCGGCCCGAGGGCGGGGGATCGCCCGCCGCGCCGGCCGAGCCAAAGCGGCCCGGCAACAGCCAGCGCAGCAGACGGGCGAAAAGGCCCCGCGCCTCGGGTTGTGTTGCCGGTTCGGGGTCGGGGTCGTCCGCGCGCAGGTCAAGGGTTTCGATCAGATCGGCCAGCTGCAGATTCAGCGCGCGCCGGGCCTCGACCGTATCGAGTGCGCGCAGGCGACGGCCCGCCAGGTCAGCCAGCTGATCCGCCAGCGCCGGATCGTGAAGCACGGGCGCCCCGCCGGGGTCGTTGACCAGCTGCGCGACCACGTCCGTCAGGCCCTGATCGATCTCGCGTGCGGGGTCCAGCGTGCGCACCATGAACGGCGCGTCGGGCGCGATTTCGGACAGGCGTTGTTCGACCGCGTCCAGCGCCTGATGGTTCTTCGAGGCCACAATCACCGATCCGCCCCGCAGCAGGGTCGTTGCGGCCATGGCGACGATGGCCTGGCTTTTGCCGGTGCCCGGCGGCCCGGTCACCACCGAAAGCGGATGCGCGGCGGCATTTGCCACGGCGCGGATCTGTTCGTGGTTCAGCGGCCCGACATTGATCGGCGGATCCGCGGGGATTTCCCCGTCATGTTTCAGCCCCAGCAAGGGGCCCAGGGCGGTGCTGGCGATTTTCTCGGGCGCCCAGGTGGCGATCTGGTCGAGGTCACGCACCGCGCCCGCCGTGAATGAATTTTCGGTGGGCAGAAACAGCCCCATCGCGTCAAAGATGCCGCCATCCGCCGGGTCGAGGCTGGTGGCGAAACGGCGGCCCGTGATCTTGCCGCGGATCGATTTTGCCGCGGCCTCGCGCAGCCGCAGCAGGAAGTCGTCGCGCGACAGCCCGGCCCCGCCCTGACCGGCAAAGATGTCGCGCAGCGCGGCGGCCGTCCAGGCGGTTCCGGTTGCGGCGGCGCGGATCCAGTCGGGGTTGACCATGACGTCATCGGCCGCGATCCGGATCACCAATTGTTCGCCGCTGCGCTCCCACGTGGCCGCGATCAGGCCGACGGGCCGTATGGCGGGCGCGCCGCTTTTGCGGCCGATCGAAATGGGCCAGCCGATGGCCAGCGCCCGGTCATTCGCCTCGCGGCGGGACAGAGCCTCGCGGAAACTGTCGGGCAGATGGTCCAGCGTGACCCGGATGATGCCCGTTTCGCCGTCTTCGGGGAACGGGTCGCCCGCGCCGCAGATCAGTTGGTACGCGGTTCCGTGCCGGTCATCGGCCTGTGTCAGCGCGCCGCGCGGATCGCTTTGCAGCGCCGCACGATAGTATCGCAGCAGGGCAATCGGATTGATCTGTGCCGAGTCCCCGCCGTCTTCGGATCCGGCGGTTTCCCGGTCCGCCTGCCGCGAGAAACCCGCCGGAACGGCCTGAAGCACCGCGCCCGGATCCGCGCCGGCACCCGGCCCCGCGCCGGTTTCGTGACGCCCGGTCGCCACCACCGTCCGGCTGACCGCCCGCCACTTGTTGTCATGACCAAGGGTCACGATGCCCTGCTTCTGCAAGGCGATCAGTTCGGCCAGTATCTGCTCGCGCCGGGTGGCGCTGAACTCCACATCCAACAGTGCATACAATTCGTCGGTCGTGCGACCGCGGGGGAAGGCTTCGACTGTGCGCAGCAGGGTGCTCAAAGGCGACGCTCCATGCACGTTAAGCGGGTTTTCACGCGATCCTTCCCCGCACTTTCTGGATGTTAACCGTTTGTTTCAAAAGCGTTGTTGCACCCGACAGATTGAGGCGCGGATGGACAGATGCCAAGTTTCAGTCTGACATGCAAGGCCTGGTTGTCCTGACCATGCGTCGGCGCCGGGGCGCGAAAACCGACTGCGCGGCATCTGCCGACAGGGCGGCAACTTCCGCGCAAATCGGCGTCAGGCCAGGTCCTCCGGCCCGCGGCTCAGGCCTTTTGGGGCGGGATGCACAGCTTGTCCTTGATGGGGCCGAGAACTTCTTCCGGGGTGCCCTTTTTTTTGATCAAGGCGTGCAATGGATTCACGAGGCATTCATCGACCGCTTCAACACTGTCGAGCGCATCGAGCTGTACCGCGTAGAACCAACCGCCGTCGTCGTCGCCGTAGACCCAGAGACTGCCTCTCGGGTTGCCGTCTTCACATACGCCTGCGCCGTCGGGGTTGGCGGTGTCGAAAATCCATCTGAAGTCCCAATCGGGATCCGGACAATACCCGGCCAGAACCTTGGCCTGCCGTCCGAATTTCCAATCGCCGCCATGACCCGGATCGCTGGTCAGTTGAATGGCCAGAGTGATGTAGCCCTTCTCTTTCTTTCCTTGCTTCTTCCCGTTTTTTCGGCGCTCGGACACCTTGTAATAGGCACTCCAGAAGGGCTTGACCCAATCCCCACCTTCATAGGTGTAGTCGTCGTTTTCGATGATCAGACCACCTTTACCGGGTTCATCAACTTCAACCCTGTCGAACGCCTCATACAGCTTGTCCAGGTTCACCTGCGCATCTTGAAGGTTTCGGGCCGATTGCCAGAGGGCTTCGCTTGCACTCATCAATTCATTCCTTGTTGAAACATGGTTGTGTCGTGGCCAACCTGTGCCGCGTCATTGCGCATCGCAGCCGTTGCCATCGTTGAAGAAAAACGTGACGGCCGGCGGCACGATCAAGTCCGGCCATTTGCCCAGCACGGCACCCTGAGGGGTGCAGCTCAGGAAGGTTGCTGTCGCATCGGCCCAGGCTTTCAGGCCCGGGTCGGTGTCCTTGGCCTGGGTCAGCGCGCGCAGCCGTTCGGTCAGATCCGGCCAGGAGATGCTTTGGAACTCAAGCGCGGTGTCGCTCTTTCGGCAGGATTCTCTGGCCCCTTCAAACATCGTGGTGTGTTTGGCCTCCCGGCCCAGCAGGGTATAGCCGGCAACCGCGCGCGGCGGTGTCGGCAGCGCCCCCTTCGGGCAGTCGCCATCCCTGACCGCATCGATCTCGCGGCGGATCTGATCGTCGCCGAGGGCTGCCCCCCACTTGACCTCGACGATCCAGTATTCCGGGCCGGTCTCGCCGGGATATTCCAACACGACATCCGGCTCGGTGCTTTTTCCGCCGGTTCCTGCGCAGGGGGCCAGACGGGGCCACAGGATCACCTTGGCATCCGCTGGCAGTTTGTGACCGATCAGCGTGCTCAACGCCGCTTGCCGGGCGGGCGGGGTCAGAAACGTGACCGTCCCGAACAGGGCCGAAGTCACCAGATCCTCGCGCGGGTGTCTTGTCGCGCCGTCGATGATATTTTTGATGCGCGCCTTCTTTGCAATCACTGCATGAAACATCGTCGTCCTACTCAATCAATTTTCTGCCAATTCAGCGCGTCGCGCGCCATTCGTCAATCGGTGTTCGGCCCCTGAGTGCCGACATCTCGTCGCAGCTCGACCCTGCGCGATTCCGGGTCGGTCAGGCGGGTCAGCAGGGCCGCCAGATAGCGGTGCCCATCCGCCCATGACCCCTCGGTCCAGCGTGTGTCATCGGGGGTCAGGCGGCCGCTGCGGATCTCGGCCGTCAACAAGCCCGGAAGCGTGTCATAAGCCGCGGCCGGCAGCGCGCGGGGCGGCAGTTTGTCCAGGAACCAGAGCACCGTGTCGACGGCCTGCCCGAACCGGCAGGTCATCAGGAAGCGTTCATCGGACATCAGCAGGTTGCGCCGCAGGACCGGCCCATCGTCCTGCGTGATCTTCAGACCCGACAGAACCGCCGCGACGGCGTGACGCTTGGGCGCGGTCAGGCCCCAGAACGCGGCGCTCCACTCGTCGGGGAACAGCTGATCCAGCCGCGCGGCCAGCGGCGCGCAGGCTGCGAATGTGCCGGCCGGAATGCGCCGGGTCAGGGTGTCGTCAAACAGTTTTTCCAGCATCCGCCAGGCTCCTTGTCGGATCACAACAACGTCTGTGCCACTCGCCGTCCCCTCCAAGCGGTTTCAGTGCCGCCAGCGCGTTGACCAGGCGCATCTGCTCGACCGTGTCGCAGGGGGTGGCGGGCAGTTGCGGCGACGCAAAGACAAGGCTCAGCGCCTTGGCGCGGCTGATGGCGACGTTCAACCGCTCGCGCGAGAGCAGGAAATCCAGCCCGCGCGACGTTTCCGCCGCCGAACTGGCCGTCATCGAGATCAGGGCGATCGGGGCTTCTTGACCCTGGAACCGATCCACCGTGACCACGCGCACGCCCTCCAGCGCCTCGGTCAGAGCGTTGACCTGCGCATTGTAGGGGGCGACGACGATGATGTCGGACCGGGTGATCGGGCGGGTCGTGCCGGTCTTGTCGGTCCAGCTGCCGCCCAGCAGGCGGTCGATCATGGCGCGGATGGCGACGACCTCTTCGGGGCAGTCCTGCGCGCGGCCCTCATGCGGGACGGGCACCAGGAAGGCGCCCGCACGGGGCAGCCCGTCCACCATCACCGCCTGCCGCGCCGTGTCGGAATGGGCGGTCAGCGTGCCGGCATAGAACTGGTCCGAGACATAGGCGGTCACGTCCGGGTGCATCCGCCTTGTGGTGTCCAGATACAGGCCGCGGTCGGGCGGCAGCACCGGGGCGTCGCCGATGATCCAGTCCAGACAGGATAGGTCGGCCGGATGCGGATGCGCGCCCTGGATTACCTGCGGCAGCAGGCGCGGATCACCCACCAGCACCAGGTTGCGCGCCGCCCGCGTCATCGCCAACGCATTGGCCAGCGACACCTGCCCGGCCTCGTCCACGAACAGATAGTCGAAGGCATCGGCCAGATCGTCGCGCGCGAACAGCCAGGCGGTGCCGCCGACCACATGGGCGCTGGTGTGCAGCGGGTCGTCCGACGACCGGGTCTGGCGGATTGCCTCGAACCCTTTGGGCAGAGGCACGGCCCCGGCCTTGTCCTTGTGGGCGATGGTCAGATCCTCGACCGTCAGGTCGATGTCGTCATCCGCCAGCGCCTTGATGCAGCCCATCAGCACGTTGCGGATCGCCTCGTGGCTGTTCGAGGCCACGCCCACCCGCTTGCCCCTGCGCACAAGTGACAGGATGGCGCGGGCGGTGACATGGGTCTTGCCGGTTCCGGGCGGCCCCTGCACCGGCAGCACGGTGTCGTCCATCGCGCCCACGGCTGCGATCAGACGCTCGACCGGGTCGCCCGTGGCCCGCAGCGGCGAGGGCCCGACAAAGCGCGGCGCAGCGCGGGTCAGCAGATCTTCGGCGGCGCGGTTGCGGCGCGGACCGCACTGATCGGCGATCACCGCCGCGATGGCCGAGGGGATCGGATGCGGGTTGATGGCGAAATTCGGCAGCAGGTCCAGCCGGTCGCGCAACACATCAGCATTCTTGTTGCCCACCTTCAGGGTGACCGTGCGCGCCGCGCGGTCCATTGCCGTAATCGTCACCGAGGCCATCGACCCGTCGCCCCGGTCCACGCAGGCGGTGGCATCGCGGCGCAACTTTGTCTCCTGAAACGGGTAGCGATAGCTGCGCTCGACCGAGGATTTCACCGATTGCGCCGGCCCGGTCGCGCGCAGCCCTGCCAGACAGTCCAGATCATCGGCCAGATCGTCGAAATCCTTGCCCGCGGCATCGAACACCGCCCAGGCGGCGGGCTTGGCCTCGCGTTTGTGGAACTGCCCCAGATCATAGAGCAGCTTGCGCCGGTCCTCGGGCAGATCGGCCCCGGCCAGCCGTTCGCGCAGCAGGTCGGCCTCGGCGTCGGCCTCGTCGGTCTTTTCGCTGGTCGGCTCACCCAGCTCGTTCCATGTCGCCCAGTCGGGTCGCAGCCCCAGCAGCCAGTCGCGCAGCTTCTCGGTCGAGATACAGTCGATCCGGTTGTAATCCTCGATCTCGTCCAGAATTCCCTGGTCGCCGGTCTCGCGCCAGGCCTCGTAGGCTACGACCGAGCCGCCGGCGGTCTTGACCTCGCCGGTGCGGGCGATGTCGTAGAAGGCTTCCATGTCCTTGATCGAATAGCTCTTTTCCGACGCGATGATCCCGCCGCGCACCACCGCGTAAAGGTCCACGAACCGCCCTTCGCGCAGCCAGCGGTCCAGCGTCGGCCCCGCGATGCGCGGCACGCGTTCGGTCCGTTCGGCCAACGCGGCCATGGTGGTGATCCCGGCGGCTTCGAGCCGCTGAACCTGCGGGCGGGTGATGTTGGCGACCTGGAACAGGCTGTCCTCGTTTTCCCAGACCTGCTGGCAATGTTCGCGCCAGCGGCACAGGCCGCAGGTTTTGCAGGGCACCGGGCGCGTCGGATACGGGTCGGCCACGAACCGTTCCAGCCGCTGCCGCGCGGCGCGGGCATAGGCGGCGTATTCCGACAGGCGAAAGCTGAACCGCTGCCCGTTGCCCAGCTGCACATGGGCGCGGTCTGGCACAATGCCCTGAACCTGCGCCAAGAGGTCGGAATACAACACCAGCTGTAATACATGGCCCGGCGCGGGTTTGCGTTTCAGCTTGGTGTCCACCACCTCGTAGGAAAACCCGCCCATGTCCGAGGGCCGTTCCACCCGCTCCAGAAAATCAGAGTATCCGCCCCACATGCCGCCTTCGAGCGCGCCCTGAAAGATCACCTCGGGGCCGGTGCGCAAGGCGGTCAGCGTGTCGGCCACCGCCCGGTCGAAGGACGCGCCCTCGGTCTCGATCCGCGCGATGCTGCGCCCCTGTTCGGTCAGGTGCTGCAAATGGTCGGCCTCATGCGCGTCGCCGTGGCGTTGCAGCAGTTCGGCGTCGGCGCTGTCCTCGACCGGTTCGGGGCCGCTGCCCTGCAGCCTCTGCAAATCCAGCGTCGCGACATGGGCGCAGGCCATGAAGCGCATCAGGTCCGAGGCGGACAGGCGGATTTGGCCATCATCCAGCTTCATGCCGCGTCCTCCGCACCCGCGATCGTCAGGGCCGTGCCGCCCAAGGCGCGGAAGGCCCGTTGCCGGCATGAGAACACGATGACCTGCAGATCCTGCGACTGCCGGGTCAGGGCGTTGAACATCTGCTCGATCCGCTCGTCGTCGGTATAGACGATGGCATCGTCCAGAATGACCGGTGCCGGGCGGCCGTCCCGGGCCAGGATGCGGGCAAAGGCCAGCCGCACCAGCAACGAGATCTGCTCTTGCGTGCCGCCCGACAGCACGCCGAACTCCTCCTCTTCGCCCCGGCGCGAGATGCGGGTGATCAGCCCGGTATCGGCGTCGATCACCGGTTCGGCGTCGGGCCAGATCATCCGCAAAAGCGGCACCAGCTCGCGGTGGACGGCAGTGACATAGTTTTCGCGCGCGGTGTCGCGGGCGGACTGCAACGCGCGTTCCAGCCGTTGATGCACGGCGATGTCGAAGTTGATGCGGGTCAGACGCTGCTCGGCCTGTTGCAGCTGGTCCTCAGTCAGGGCCAGCTCCTCTTCGACCGCGTTGGAAGAGACCACCGAGATGCGTGAATTCAGCCCGGCATGCTCCTCGCGCAGGCGGGCGATCGTGTCAGTGGCCGATTTGATCACCGACTCGGCCCGCGTCATGGCGGCCTCGGCCGCCGCCAGATCGGGGGCATTCTCCAGACGTGCCTCCTGCACCTGTCGGGCCTGTTCAAGCGCGCTGGCTGCCACCTGTCGCGATGCCCGCAGATCGGCCAGTGCTTTGGCGGGATCCTGATGGGTTCCCAAGGCCTCCTGCGCCCTCATGGCTCGGTTTTCGGCATTGGCCATGTCGACCTCGGCGCGCGTCAGGCTGTCCTTCGTCGCATCCGCCGCCGATCGCGCGGCCTCAAGCGCTTCGGAGGCATCTGCCAACGCGTCCTGCGCCGCCATTTCGGCGGCTTCCGACTGTGCCACGTCCGGCACGTCTCCTTCGGTCTCCACCGGCTCGGGCAGCGCATCATGCTCGCTGCGCAGGGCATCCAGTCCGTGCGGGGCCAGCGCCCTGAGGTCGGCCTCGGCCTGCCGCAGTTGCGTTTCGATCCCGCGGCGGCGGGTCAGAGACTCTCTTGCCGCACTCACGCTCTCCATTCCGGCCTCGGTCAGCGCGGCCTGCAACGCGGCTTCGGCCTCGGCCACCGCGCTGTCGTCCGCCTGCGCCGCGCTGATCTCGATCTGCCCGATCCCATCGAGATCAAGCATCGTCCCGGTCAGAACCGGATGCCTCTTGTCGCCCTCGACAGGCTGGCCTTCGCAGGTGATCCGGCCTTCGCCGCCGGCGCAATAGGTGATGCTGAAGGCCGCCGCCGCGTTCTCGTGGCTCTTCCTCGCGATGCTCAGGTCGCGGGCCAGCTCTTCCAGCTTGTCCAGCGTTTCCGGAGCAATTTCGCCGCCCACCTGCTTGCGCAGCTCTGCGATGCGCGCGCCCAGAGCGTCGGCCTTTGCGATGCGGTCCTTGAGTTCGGCGCGTCGGGTGGCCGAGGCTGCTGCCTCTTTCGCCCGCATGGCCCGACGCAGGTCGGCTGCCGCGTTTTCAACCGCTTTGCGGGCCGTTTCATGAGCCTTCTTCGCCCCTTCGAGTCGCTTTTGCGCCTCGTCATTCTGGCCAGTGCGCTCATCAACGACCGCCTTTGCCTTTTCCACGGCGTCCTGGGCGGATTTCGCCTCGGTGAGGACGCCGTCCAGCGCCTCGATTTGGGCATCGCAGGAGTCCAACTGCGCCGACAACCGGGCGATCTCGTTTTCCTTGGCCTTCACCGCACGGTCATGCTCGCGCGCGGCATCGAGGGTTTCCCGGGCCTTCTCAAGCGCTTGGGCGCGTTCCTGATGGGCCTCGGGCGCGTCCAGCTCGGCCAGTTCGCGGCGCAGCTGGCGGCGGCGCTCCAGATCCTGTTGCAGGGCCCGCATGTCGTTGCGCAACTGGTCGCGGCGCTCGGTCAGGGCCTCGACCTCGGCCAGCGCCTGCTGCAACCCGCCATTGGCCTTGGGGCGGCCGGTGCCCGTCAGGTGCTGACCCAGGAACGCGGCGCAGCGGGCCAGCGCGGTCTCCATCCGCCGCCCGCCGGTCATCGCCTCGACCTCGCCCGCGACCGAGGTCATGATGTCGCGCCGCGCCTGCTGTTCCTCGCCGCCGCTGTCCAGCCCGACAACCCCCTGCCGCACCCACAGCAGCCCCGCCGGGCCGCCATCCGAGGGCGGTTTCAGCAGCCCCGACAGCATCGCGTCGGCCTCGGATTTCTGGGCGACCAACATACTTTCACGCCACAGTTTCGCATCCTTGCGCGCACCGCTGCCGCTCCAACATTTCATCAGTTTCCACTGCGCGCCGTCGGCCTCGAATTCCACGACGACCTCGGGGTCGCCGCCGACGCGGGGCACCAGCGCCTTGACCGTCTTGTCGAACGACCTGTGGCCGACGAAAAACGCCGCGTGCAGCGCCTCGAAGAAGGTGGATTTGCCATGTTCGTTCGGCGCCACCAGCACGTTCAGGCCGGGGCCGAACCCGTCGATGCGGACCGGGTCCACGAAACGGCGCACGTTTTTCAGAGTGACCGAGGCGATCTGCATCGCTCAGCCCTCCCGCACCAGCGACCACAGGCGGTTCAGCGCCGCCTGCGCCACGCGCCGGTCTTCGGCCGAAACCTCGGACCCTTGCGCCTCGGCCCGCAACTCCTCGGCGGCCGTCCGCAAGGCGCCGCCCGCGGCGATCAGGTCCAGATCGTCGGCCTCGTATTCGGTGGCCAGTTCGTCATCGCGCAGGTCGAACAGGGCGAAATCCGGCGCGGCGCGGCGCACGGCGTCCTGGAGCGCGGCGCGTTCGGTCATGCGCAGGTAACCTTCGGCGCGCAGCTGCACCAGCACGTCGCGCCGCGCCGCCCGGTCTGTCGGCAACAGCCGATCCAGCTCGGCGCCCAGATCCATGCCCGGGCTCAGCATCAGCTCGGGTGCGCGCCAGTCAAAGCGGCCGATCTCGACCGGCGTGATCTCGGGCATCGCGCCCGGACCTTCGATTGTCACCGCCAAGCACAGTCCTCGTCCGCCATGTTTGAACCGGTCCCGTTCAGGCGTGCCGCTGTAGCAGGTGCGTTCACCGATGGTCAGTTGTCCGTGCCAGTCGCCCAAGGCCAGATAGTCCAGCCGCGCGGTGCGGGCGCGGTCCGGCGGGATCAGGGCCGAGCCATCGAAATCCTCGCCGAAGGACACCACGCCGCCATGCGCCAGCCCGATCCGCAGCGCCCCCTCGGGCGTTTCGGCCCCGGCCATCCACGCGGTCAGGTCCGTGCCCGGAAATTGACGCGGCAGCGGCGCGGGCAGCAGGACCACGCCTTGGGACATCTCGACGGGCTCGTGATGGCGCAGCAGGCGCACGTTGGGGCCGCATTCCTCCTCGAAGGCGGTCCACAGTTCCTCGCCCTGCAACGAGTCATGGTTGCCCGGGATGATCCACCAGATGATGTCCTCGGCGGCGCTCATCGCGGTGGCGGCCTGGCGGCGGACCTGCGCCGACGGGCCGGTGGTGTCGAACAGGTCGCCGGCGATCAGCACATGGTTGGCGCCGTGATCCCGCGCAGCTTGGGCCAAGCGGCCGATCACCTCGAACCGCGCCTCGATCAGGCGGCCGCGCAAATCCTCGGGCATGGAGCCGAACCCTTTGCCAAGATGCAGGTCCGAGCTGTGGATGAAACGAAAATCGGCCATCAAGTCTTCCTCGTCAAAACACGTCGCAGCGACAAAATGCATCGCCGCCGCATACCGATGTGACATCCGGGGGTGTCAAAACCTGTCGCAGGGGGCGGCCCCTGCCCCGAAAAAATGCTGGAAATCCGGAACAAAGATGAAACATAATCAGGGAAGTGCGTCGAAATCGCCGCGCCGGGCCGGGTGGACCAGCCGTGCCAGCGTCTCGGGGGCCACCACCTCGACCGAATCGCCCCATTGATACAGGTGCCAGGCCATCTCGAGCCAGCCGCCCGCGTGAAAGCGCACCTCGAGCCGCCCGTCCTCAAGCATCCGCGTGGTCTGGCCGGGGTGGAACTGCCACGAGGACGCACGCTCGGCCGCGTCGGGGGCAAAGCGCCAGATCACCTCGCCATACTGGCTGTCGTCATGGTACGAGCCGAAGGCGCGGGCGGCGTGATCGGCCAGGCTGAACCCTTCGTCGCGGGCGAACCAGTTATCCGTCGCGGTGGCCTCCTCGATCCGGTCCAGCCGGAAATGCCGCAGCCGGTCGTCCTTGTCGGGCTGGCGTGCCACCAGGTACCGCCGCGCGCCCAGCAGGATGCCATAGGGTTCCAGCAGGCGCTGCGTGCCGGTGTATCGGACCCGCAGGCGGTACGGCCCTCGCAGCGCTTTTGAAATCGCATCCACGATCCCGGCTTCGATCCGGGCCACGGGGCCGGGGCGGGCCGCCATGCCATAGGCTTCCAGCAGCGCCTCGGCATCGGCTTCGGCGCGGCGCGCGCTGGCCGAAGGGATCGCCGCCAGCAGCCGTTCGCGCAGCCCGGCCAGCGCCTGCCGCTGCCGCAGGTCTGCCGGATCATCCAGCCGCGCCAGCGCCACCTCCAGCGCCTCGAGCTCATCCGCGCCGTTCAGCGCCAGCGCCGACAGGCGGTTGGGCTTGAGCGCCCAGCGGCGGGTGCGGTCGGGGTCTTCGATCACGCGGACCGAATGGGGAAACGCCTCGTGCAGGGCCTGGGTCATGCGCTGCGCGGTGCGCCGGGTGACGCCGAACGCCTCTTCGATCTCGCGCAGGCTGACCCCGCGATGACGTGCGGCGGCCATGTCCGCCAACCGCAACAGATCCTTTGCCTTTTCGAACGACATGCCCCGCCCCGGTTTCTGCCTGTCCGGTGTATGGCGAATATTGCACCCGGCCTCGGGAATTGCCAGTCTGAGTTGAAACGCATCGAGGATATTCCCGCATGTCTGATTTCGACCGATTGAAAACCCGTCAACGCGCGATCCGCGACGGCTTCCCGTCTGACTTCGGCCTGCGCATTCACCGCGCCATCAGCTGGCTTGGCCGGGCCGAGCGTGAAACCGAGGACAAGGATGCGGCCTTCCTGTTCTACTGGATTTCCTTCAACGCCGCCTATGCGGCCGAACAGGATCTGGCAGGCGAAAAGGATCTTTTCCGCAGCTACCTGCAGAAGGTCGTGGCGCTGGACCACAGCCACCGCATCTATGATGCCGTCTGGACCGGCTTTCCCGGTCCGATCCGCATGTTCCTGCAAAACCGGTTCGTCTTTGGCCCCTTCTGGCACCATTTCAACGGGGTCGAGGGCTTTGACGACTGGCAGGACCGTTTCGCCACCTCGAAACGCCGCTTTGCCGAGGCGCTCAAGGCCAGGGACACGCTGACCATCCTGTCGATGCTGTTCGACCGGCTGTATGTGCTGCGCAACCAGCTGATCCACGGAGGTGCCACCTGGAACAGCGGCGTGAACCGCGACCAGATGCGCGACGGCACCGCCATCCTGGCGTTCCTGGTGCCGGTGTTCATCGACCTGATGATGGACGCCCCCGACCAGGACTGGGGCGCGCCCTTCTATCCGGTGGTGCAGGAGTGACGGCTGCATTTCGACGGGATCTGCAAAAACAGACTTCGGTCCCGATGTGCTTGGGCAAGTTCGGATTTCCCCAGAAAGTCCAACGGTCGAAGCCGAAGGCGCCGCGGACATCAAGACATTTGAGATTCGGGCGCCTTTTCGATGGAGTTCTCAGGATTTTGTAACGGATTGTCCGTTTTGTAACAGCCCCTTACATATTCCGTTACACGAATAATAAAATAGTTTCAATGACTTAAGTATATATGTAACACGTAACAAGAAATAGAATAGAATATATAAACGCACACGCGCCTACGCGCGCGCACGCACGCGCACCCATGAAGACATACATTTTTGCGTTACGCGTTACATCTGTAACACCTTTGAAAACAAACAATAATTTTGTAACGGCGAAAAATCGGCTTAAGCGGTTTCTTAAAATATCAAGTAAAAACAATATACTATCTGTAACGCTCGGCACGCCTTTGCCAGCCAGCCTCTTGGAACACTCCACGCGTCGACTTTGATACAAGGTCCCCCTGCCCCGCTCACCCGCGTCGGCCGATGCGCCCCATCCAGTCGGCGCCGCCATAGGTGATCGACAGCACAAGCACCTCGCGCCGGTCCTCGTCGATGGTGAAGGCGATCACCGCCCGACGCGCGGCCGGGATGGCGCGCAGGCCCGGCAGGATGTGGTCGCGCAGCGATCCGCGATGCGGCTGCTCGGTCAGGCTTTGGGCGGCATCGGCGATCCGGGCCAGCTTGTCGCGCGCCACGCTGGGCCCGGCATAGTCGGCGATCAGCTCGGCGATGGTGATCAGATCCTGGGCCACGGCGGGGTGGTACCGCAGGCGATAGCTCACTCGGGGCGCTCCAGCGCCTGCAGGGCCGCGCCGAAGGTGGTGTCGTGATCGACGAAGGAGTCGCGCGGCGTGGCGGCGCGGCGTCGGATTTCCTCGGCCATGGCGTTCAGCGCGGTTTCGCGGGCCTGCTCATCCTCGATCATCCGCTCGATCGCGGCGGCCACCGCGGCCGAGGTCGAGGCATAGACCCCCTCGCCCACTTTCGATTTCAGAAATTCGTGGTGGCGGTCGGTGAAACTGAGCGTGGTTTTGACGGTCATGAGGTGTCTCCTTGCAGGGAATACTTGGTCATACCGCACCCCCGAGTCAAGCCCGCTGGGCCCGCCGCCTTGTGCCCCGCCCCCCTGCCCCACAGGATGTTGAAGAAAACACTTGCAAGAATCGGCGCTTGTGCCCCATTACTTACGGAAACAAGTGAATAAAACGGCGCCAACCGTAACAACGGCGCCGGATGAGGGCAGAATGGAGCAAGCGACCACAGACGCAACCGTAACGGATGCGCCGCAGACTGGCCACACCCAGGAACGGATCGACCTGCTGGTGGGCGACCATGCCCGGCGGCTGTCGGAACGGTTGCAGGCGCATCGCGCGCAGCTGTTTCCGCCTGACGCCAAGCGGTCGCTGCGCAAGTTCACCTCCGGCGAGGCCGCCGATCTGCTGGGCGTCAAGGACGCCTATCTGCGCAAGCTGCATCTGGATGGCCGCGGCCCCTCGCCCGAGATCCGCGCCGGCGGGCGCCGCTACTACTCGCCCGAGGATATCCAGGCCCTGCGCGAACTGCTTGAGGCCGGGGCGAAAA
Organism: Ruegeria sp. BHSC026; assembly: GCF_059613065.1. Classification (NCBI taxonomy): domain Bacteria; kingdom Pseudomonadati; phylum Pseudomonadota; class Alphaproteobacteria; order Rhodobacterales; family Roseobacteraceae; genus Ruegeria; species Ruegeria sp. BHSC026. The sequence goes on from NZ_JBXWRV010000014.1 coordinate 39,110, forward strand.
CCCCCGGCACCTATCTGCCCGGCCGCCGCGACGGCGACCATCTGCAGGTGATCACGGTGATCAATTTCAAGGGCGGCTCGGGCAAGACCACCACCGCCGCGCATCTGGCGCAGAAGATGGCGCTGGACGGCTACAAGGTGCTGGCCATCGACCTGGACCCGCAGGCCAGCCTGTCGGCCCTGCACGGGTTCCAACCCGAGTTCGACCTGCTGGATGGCGGTACGCTCTATGACGCGATCCGCTATGACGATCCGGTGCCGCTGCGCGAGGTGATCCAGCAGACCTATTTCACCAATCTCGACATCATCCCGGGCAACCTCGACCTGATGGAGTTCGAACATGAAACGCCCCGCGCGCTGGCGCAACGGGATGGCAACCTGTTTTTCACAAGGATCGGCGATGCGCTGTCCTCGGTCGAACAGGAGTATGACGTGGTTGTCGTCGATTGCCCGCCGCAGCTGGGATTTCTGACCATGTCCGCCCTGTCGGCGGCCACCGCGGTGCTGGTCACCGTGCATCCGCAGATGCTGGACGTGATGTCCATGTGCCAGTTCCTGCTGATGACCTCGAACCTGCTGGGCGTGGTCGGCGAGGCGGGCGGCAACATGTCCTACGACTGGATGCGCTATCTGGTCACCCGCTATGAACCCGGTGACGGGCCGCAGAACCAGATGGTCAGCTTCATGCGCTCGATGTTCGGCGAGCATGTGCTGAACCACCCGGTGCTGAAATCCACCGCGATTTCCGATGCCGGGATCACCAAGCAGACACTCTACGAAGTGGAAAAGGGCCAGTTCACCCGCGCCACCTATGAGCGCGCGATCGAAAGCCTGAACGCCGTGAACGGCGAAATCGAGGCGCTGGTCCAGGCCGCATGGGGACGAAGCCATGGCACGTAAGAACCTGTTGCAGGGGCTGATGGACAGCCCCCCTGCCCCGCAATCCGATCCGGCGCGTGTCGACGTGGCCAAGCCGCGCTATGGCTCGGGCGCGATCGGGGCGGTCAGCCAGTCGATTTCCGATCTGAAATCGCGCGCGGTGCAGGAAATCGATCCGCGCATGATCGACGCCGGCGGGCTGCGCGACCGGCTGGAAGAAAACGCCGGGCTGGACGAGCTGATCGAGTCGATTCGCGAATACGGCCAGCAGGTGCCGGTGCTGCTGCGGCCCAACCCAAATGACGCGGAACGCTATCAGGTGGTCTATGGCCGCCGCCGGGTGGCCGCGCTGCGCCAGCTGGGCCAGCCGGTCAAGGCGTTGATCCGGGTGCTGGACGACCGCGCGGTGGTTCTGGCGCAGGGGCAGGAAAACACCGCCCGCCGCGATCTGAGCTTTATCGAAAAGGTCAATTTCGCCCGCCAGATGCAGGAGATGGGCTATGACCGCAAGGTGATCTGCGACGCGCTGCATGTGGACAAGACATTGATTTCACGCATGCTTTCGGTGGCCGACCGAATTCCGGCCGCGCTGATCCAGGCGATCGGGGCCGCGCCCTCGGTGGGGCGGGACCGGTGGCTGAAGCTGGCCGATCTGTTGACTTCCGGGCAGGAGCAGGCCGCCATCGCCGCCGCGCAGGGTGACACCTCGGATGACCGGTTCGAAGCGGTTCTGGTGGCGCTGACCCCGCGCAAGCCCCCTGCCCCGCGTCAGGACCAGCCGCTGCTGGGGTCCGACGGCAGGGCGCTGGGGCAGGTCCGGCGCAGCGGCAGCAAGGCGGTGCTGACGCTCGATGCCAAAAAGGCCCAAGGCTTCGACCAGTGGCTGATCGAGAATATTTCAGAGCTTCATCACCGTTGGACGAACGAACGGGATGAGTGATCCGCCCCGGCGGAAAAATCGTGGAGCAGCAACAAGGAGGCACGAACAGACAGGACGGAAGAAAAAGACCCCCCAAAACCGAAGTTCCGAGAGGCCTCAATTGGTGATTTAGCACCTCCAATCTAAGGTCCGGGGTTGACGGCTGTCAACCGGCGTCGCGTGCGGCGGGGTAAAAAGTTTTGTCTCGTGACAGGATATGGAACACATTGCAACGACGCCCTTCGGGCAGCGGCCGGTAACGGCTGGCCTGATCGAACAGGTGACGGCCATGAACGCGGCCCCCGAAATCGCACATATCGACAAGTGGGAGCTGCTGCGTGATTTGTGCACGGCGCGGCAGGCCTTTGGGGTGACGGACCGGGATCTGGCGGTGCTGAACGCGCTGGTCTCGTTCCACCCGAACGCGGCGCTGTCGGACAATGACAATCTGATCGTCTTTCCGTCGAACGCGGCGCTTTCTGAACGGGCGCATGGCATGGCCGAAAGCACCCTGCGCCGGCATCTGGCCGTGCTGGTACGGGCCGGGCTGATCCTGCGCCACGACAGCCCCAACGGCAAACGCTATGCGCGCCGGGGCGTGGATGGCGAGATCGCCCGCGCCTTCGGCTTTGACCTGCGCCCGCTGCTGCTGCGGGCGGCCGACATCCGGCAGGCCGCGCAGCAGGCCCGCGCCGACCAGGCCCGTCTGGCCATGGCGCGCGAGAAGATCTCGCTGATGAAGCGCGACGCGCTGAAACTGGCTCTGTACGGGCAGGAAAACGCCCTGCCCGGCGACTGGGAGGCGCTGCTGGCCGATCTGATGGCGGTTCACAAGCAAATGCGCCGCAAGCTTAGCCTGGACGAGGTCGAGGCGCTGGAGCCGCAGCTTGAGGATATCCTGCGGGAGATTAACCGTGCATTGGCGTTTGAGTCAGAAGAAATGAGCGGCACTGACGCCGATTCCGGGCGGCAGTATCAGAATTCAAATCCAGATAACCTTGAATCTGAACTCTGCCATGAAAATGGCGAGGGCGGCGGGGTCAGCGCCCCCCCTGAACAGGATCGCGAGTTGCCCCGTATTCCTCTGGCGCTGGTGGTCAAAGCCTGCCCCGACATCCTGCCCTATTGCGAGGGCGAACTGCGGGACTGGCGGGATCTGATCACGGCCGCCGCCTTCGTGCGCGGCATGATGGGGATCAGCCCCTCGGCTTGGGAAGAGGCCAAGGAGTTGATGGGCCCCGAAACGGCGGCGGTCACCGTGGTTTGCATCCTGCAACGCTTCACCGAGATCAACAGCCCCGGCGGATATCTGCGGGCGCTGGCGGCGAAATCGGCGGTTGGGGCGTTTTCGCCCGGCCCGATGGTGATGGCCTTGCTGAACGGCACGACCCGCGCGGCGGCCTGAGTTGACAGCTGTCAACCGGGTTGCCCGCGGCGCGGGAATTGGCCAATCTGGGCGCAGAATTTTCGAGGCCCGCATTGACTGACCTGACCCTTTCCCGCCTGGCCCGTGACTGGCCCGGAAAATCGCACCCGTCCGAGCACCCTGCCCTGTGGCACATGCTGGATGTCGGCGCTGTGGCGCAGCACCTGCTGACCGCCCGCCCGATCCGCGGCGGCGCCACCGATGCCGCGCTGGCGCTGCTGGTGGCGCTGCATGATCTGGGCAAGATCAGCAATTCCTTCCGGGCGATGCTGCGCGAGGGCCGTGGCCAGATCTGGCGCCATTGGGAACACAGCGCCCTGCTGCTGCGGCACCACGATGCGGTGCTGGCGGATCTGTTCGGCGGTTCGGACAGCGTGCGCCGGATCCTCTATGAGGCGATCGCAGGCCATCACGGCGGCCCGCGCCAGACACCCACGGCCAGCGAACGTCAGCAGCAACTGGACCAGATCGGCCCCGAGGCCCTAGCGGATGCCGAACAGGCGATCCGGGCCGTTGCCGCGCTGTTTCCCGGCGCGTCGCTGGATGGCATCGACGCGACCGGCGCCAAACCCCTGTCCTGGCTGCTGAATGGGCTGGTGGTGCAAAGCGACTGGATCGGCTCGAACCCCGATTGGTTCCCGCCCGCCGCGCCCGACATGCCCTTGCCCGCATATTGGGCGCGGGCCTGCGCGCAGGCCGAGCATGCAGTGGCGGCAACCGGGTTATACGCGGCCTCGGTGACCGATGTGGGAGACGAACGCATCCTACCGCCCGACGTTGCCCCGCGCCCGATGCAGCAGGCCGCCCGCGACTGCGCCCTGCCTGACGGCCCGGTTCTGGCGGTGATCGAGGATGCCACCGGCGCCGGCAAGACCGAGGCCGCGCTGATCCTGGCCGCGCGGATGATGCAGGCCGGCAAGGCGGATGGCCTGTTTTTTGCCCTGCCCACCATGGCCACCGCCAACGCGATGCTGTCGCGGGTTCAGGCCGCCGCGCCCGCCCTGTTCGACGGCGCGCCGACGCTGGGTCTGGCCCATGGCCGCGCCGCGCTGTCCGAAGGGTTCCGAAGTCTGATCGGCGGCGAAGGCGCCAACCCGGAAACCGGCCCGCATTGCACCCGCTGGCTGGCCGATGACCGCCGCCGCATCCTGCTGAGTGATATCGGCATCGGCACCATCGACCAGGCGCTGTTTGCCGTGCTGCCCACGCGGTTCAACGCGCTGCGGCTGCGGGCCCTGGCGCGCAAGGTGCTGATCGTGGACGAAGCGCACAGCTATGACCCCTATATGGAGGCCCAGTTGAAGCGCCTGCTGACCTTTCAGGCCCGCTTGGGCGGATCTGCGGTGGTGATGACGGCCACCCTGCCGGGACGGATGAAACAGGGTTTCGTCACCGCATTCCAGGCCGGTCTGACCCCGCCGCGCCCCAGCCGGGGCCGCCGCCGTCCGGCCGTTCCGGCAGCCGACCCGCCCACCGCGCCCTATCCGGCCCTGACCATCGCCACCACCACCGCCGAGTTGACAGCTGTCAACCCGGCCGAACCCACCGTGCGCCGGGTTGGTGTGAACCGCCTGCCGGATCACGCGCAGGCGGTGCAGTTGATCGCCGAAACCAGCGCGCAGGGGGCCGCCTGCATCTGGGTCCGCAATGCGGTGGATGACGCGATCGAGGCGGTCGAGGCCCTGCGCGCCGCAGGGGTCGAGGCCGACCTGCTGCACGCCCGTTTTGCCATCTGCGACCGGCTGGAAAAAGAACGCGCCTTGCAGGCGGTGTTCGGCAAATCGGGCCAGGGCCGGGTAGGGCGGGTTCTGGTGGCGACACAGGTGGCGGAACAGAGCCTCGATCTGGACTTCGACGTGATGGTCAGCGACCTGGCGCCGATCGGCGCGCTGATCCAGAGGGCAGGGCGGCTGTGGCGGCACATGGATGCGCGGCCCGCCCCGACCCGACCGGTGCCCGAACCGGTCTTGCATGTGCTGTCGCCCGATCCCGACCGAGTGGAAAACGACCGCTGGCTGCATCAGGTGCTGGGGGCGGGGGCCTATGTCTATCCGCCCACGGTGACGTGGCGCAGCGCGCGGGCCCTGTTCGACGCCGGCGAACTGCGCGCCCCCGACGGGCTGCGCGCCCTGATCGAGGCGGTCGAGGGCGCCGACCCGCTGCCGCTGCCCGAGGCGCTGGAGGGCGAGAACTTTCAACATATCGGGCAGCAGATGGTCGAGCGGCAATTGGCCGAGAACTGCCTGATCTCGGCTGCCGAGGATTTTGCCCAAGACGCCATGCGCAAGATCTGGGACGACGAACAGTTCCCGACCCGGCTGGGCGTGCCGCAGGTGACGCTGGCGCTGGCGCGGTGTGGGGCAGGGGGGGTAGTGCCCTATGCCGGTGACGGGCCGGACGGCTGGGCCATGTCGGAACTGCAGGTCTCGAAACCGCGGTTCGACAAGCTGACCCCACCCGACCAGACCGACCCGGCCATCACGCGCATCAAGCAGGGCTGGTCCGAGGCCCGCGCGGCCTGTACGATCATTGCGCCTTTGGGCCCGGAGGGGCGGATTTGTGAGGGGTTGCGCTATGATCCCGAATTAGGCGCGATTTGGGATTGAAAATACCATAATGATAGCGCATCCTCAGGTTGATTGAAGAGGAGTGTTCATTTAAAGGTTTGTAATTGTTGAATCTTATTACCGATGCTTGGATCCCGGTGCGCCGGACCGGCGGCCCTGACGTGATCCGTCCCGACCAGATCGCCCAGCCGGATGTTTTGTTCCCCGACTGGCCGCGCGCTGATTTGAATCTGGCCTGTCTCGAGCTGCTGATCGGGCTGGTCTATCTGGCCTGTCCGCCGCAGGACGCCGATGACTGGGCCGCCCGTCAGCCCGACAGCCAGGCCTTGCGCGAGGCGCTGGCGCCGCTGGCCCCGGCCTTCAACCTGCTGGGCGAAGGCCCGCGTTTCCTGCAGGATTTCGACCCGATCGACGGCAGCCTGAACCCGCCCGACATGCTGTTCATCGACAGCGCGGGCGAAAGCACCGCGAAAAAGAACGCCGACCTGATGGTCAAACGCGCCCGCTATCCCCGGCTGGACCCGGCGCTGGCGGCGATGGCGCTGTATACGTTGCAGGCCTTCGCGCCCTCGGGCGGGGCAGGCAACCGGACCTCCATGCGGGGCGGCGGGCCGATGGTGACGCTGGTCCGTCCCGAGGCGCCGAGGCTGTGGCCCCTGGTCTGGGCCAATGTGCCCGATGGGGTCGCCCTGGGCGCGGATGAACTGGACGAACTGCCCTGGATGCGGCCCACCGAGACGTCTGAAAAGAAGGGGCAGGTGACGGTTCCGCCCGACGGCGACCTGTTGCCGCCCGAAATGTTCTTTGGCCAGCCGCGCCGCCTGCGGCTGGTGGCCGAGGGCGGGCAGATCACCGGCGTGGTCCAGACGCCCTGGGGCACCAATTACGAAGGCTGGGTGCATCCGCTCAGCCCCTACTACCACGTCAAGAACGAGGTGCTGCCCAAACACCCCAAGCCCGGCGCGTTCGGCTATCGCAATTGGCGCGGCATCGTGCTGCTGAATGACGGGGCGGATCGGGCGCAATGCCTCGAGACTTTTCTGAAGCGCACCGACAGCGCGCCCTGCCGGCTGCTGGTGGGCGGCTGGGCCATGTCGAACATGAGCCCGCTGGATTTCATCTGGTCCGAAGCGCCGGTCTTTCCGCTGGACCCGCAGGGCGAGGATCTGGCCGGGCGGCTGGTCGAGGCGGCCGAGCAGGCGGGCTATGCGCTGGCCAGCGCGGTGCGGCAGGGCAGGGGCGAGGACGACCTGACCACCGGCGCCGGGGCGCGGTCGCGCGAGATGTTCTTTGCCGCCACCCAAGCCTCGTTCGAGGCGCGGCTGCGCGACGTGGTGAACGGGCAGAGCGACCGGGTGCCGAGCGACTGGCTGAAGGATCTGCGCAGCGCGGCGTTGCGGATCTTCGACGCCGAGGTGATGCCCGGGCTGGCCGATCTGTCCGAAACCCGGCGGCAGGCAGCGGTGGCGGCGCGCAAGAGCCTGCTGTCAACTTTCGGTGGCTACGGGGGCGTGGGCAAGAAGGTCTTTACCGCGCTGGAGCTTCCCCTGCCCAAAACCAAAGGCAAGGCCAAAGCGGAGGCACGCACATGAGCACGGACAAAAGCGGCGATTTCGGCACCATCTGCCTGGGCTGGTGGCGCGGGCTGACCGACCCGTCGATCGGCCGGTCGCGGGCCGATCTGGCGCGGCTGAAACGGGCGGGGGGCGCGGTGGACGCGCTGGCCATCCGGGCGGTGCATGACCTGAACCGGAAACTGGCCGCGGCGGGCCATGACATGCGGTCCGCGCCCGACCGGCTGGCGCTGATCGCGATGGTACTGGCGCAGGTCAAGGAACACACGGGGCCGCGGCTGGCGCAGCGGATGGGGCAGGGCGATCCGAAACCCTTCAGCGAGATCCGGTTCGACCGGCTGATCCGCACCCGCGACCCGGCCGAACTGGCCACCCAGCTGCGCCGGGCGCTGGCGGTGGTGGGGCAGGGGGCCAACGTGGCCCGTCTGGCGCAGGATCTGCGCTGGTGGACCGACGCCACCCGCGCCAGCTGGTGTTTCGACTATTACGGGGCGTCGCAGGCGGCGCCCGAAACAGAACAGATGTCCGAGGAGAGTGAGGCATGAGCCGTTTCGTCCAATTGCATTACCTGACCGTCTATCCGCCGTCGAACCCCAACCGCGACGATCAGGGCCGCCCGAAATCGGCCGTGTTCGGGGGCCAGCCGCGGCTGCGGATCTCGAGCCAGTCGATCAAGCGCGCGGCGCGGATCTCGGACGTGATGCAGCAGGCGCTGCAGGGCCACATGGGCGCGCGCACCCAGCGCATCGGCGAGGTGATCGAACAGGCGCTGAAGGAGGCCGGGGCCGAGGGCGACGCCGCCCGCGATGCCGCCAAGCAGATCGCCGACGTGTTCGGCAAGCTGGATGCCGAGGCCGAAAAGAAGGGCCATGTGCGCACCCGCCAGCTGGCCTTCGTGTCGCCGCAGGAACAGGCGCTGGCCACCGAACTGGCGCAGAAGGCCATCGCCGGCGAGCCTCTGCCCGCCAATGCCGAGCTGAAGAAGATGGTTCTGCGCACCGCCGACGGCGCCGCCGACATCGCCATGTTCGGGCGGATGCTGGCCGATGACCCGGATTTCAACCGCGAGGCCGCCGTGCAGGTCAGCCACGCCATCACCACCCACCGCGCGCTGGTCGAGGATGATTTCTATACCGCCGTCGATGACCTCAAGACCGCGGCCGAGGATGCCGGGGCGGGGTTCGTGGGCGATGCGGGGTTCGGATCGGGGGTCTATTACCTCTATGCCTGCATCGACCGCGATCTGCTGCTCGAGAACCTTGAAGGCGACCGCGATCTGGCCGCCCGCGCCGCCGAGGCGCTGGCCGAGGCGCTGGCGGTGTCCACGCCCTCGGGCAAGCGCAACAGTTTCGCCCATCAGACTCGCGCCGGGTTCATCCGCGCCGAACGCGGGGCGCAGCAGCCGCGCAGCCTGGCCGGGGCGTTCTTTCAGCCGGTCGAGGGCGCGCTGATGGCCGGATCGGTCGCGGCGCTGCAACAGATGGCCGAGCGGATGGATCAGGCCTATGGCCCCTGTGCCGAGGCCAACGCGCTGATGGATGTGGAACAGGGCATCGGCAGCCTGGCCGAGATCAAGGCTTTCGTGCGGGGTGCGGTGCTGGATGACTGAATATCTGGTCTTTGCGCTGACCGCGCCCATGGGCAGTTTCGGCGGGCTGGCCGGGCATGAACGGCGCGGGTCGGGCGGCTGGCCGGGGCGGTCGGCGATCCTGGGCCTGCTGGGCGCGGCGCAGGGCGTGCGGCGCGACGATGCGGCGGGGCAGGGGGCCTTGCGGCGGTGGCAGGTGGCGGTCTCGGTGCTGTCCGAGGGCGTGCCGGTGCAGGATTTCCACACCGTGCAGACCGTTCCCAGCGCCAACATCAAGCGCCCCGACACCCGCCGGCAGGCCCTGAAAGCGCTGAAACCAAAGGACAATCCCGTGATCACAAGGCGCGACTACCGCTGTGACTGCGCCTTTGGCGTGGCCCTGTGGGGCGGGGCGGATCTTGACGCCGCCCGCGCCGCGCTGGAACGGCCCGTGTTCACCCCCTATCTGGGCCGCAAATCCTGCCCGCTGGCCGCGCCCATGGCCCCGCGTATCGTGCGGGCGGCGGATGTGGTGGCGGCGCTGGATCAGGTCGTGCTGCCGCCCTGGCTGGCGGGACGGCGCCCGCTGGCCATCGCCTCGGACACGGCCATCGAGGGCGCGATGCAGGAAACCGTTTGGGATGAACCGCTGGATCGCGCGGGCTGGCATTTCGGGCCGCGCACCGTGCATGTCCACCGACCGGAGGCCAAGGCATGAGCCTGTATTTCTCGCGCCTGACTCTGAACCGCTATGCGCCCACCCGCGCCCTGTCGGGCCTGCTGGACCCGGCGGATGACAACGCCCGCGCCGACGCCCATCACCGCCTGATCTGGACCCTGTTTGGCGACGCGCGCGACCGGCCCCGCGATTTCCTGTGGCGGGCGGATGGGCGGGGGCGGTTCTTTACCCTCTCGGCCCGTCCGCCGCTGGCCAATGATCTGTTCTGCCCGCCGGAAACCAAGGAATTCGCACCGCAGCTCGCCCCCGGCGACCGGTTGTTGTTTTCCCTGCGCGCCAACGCCACCCGCGACCGGGCGGCGGTCAGCCGGATGGAGAAATCCGCCCGCCGGGGCCAGAGCCGCCGCGTCGACGTGGTGATGGACCTGCTGCGCGACGTGCCCGGCCCCGACCGCGCGGCCGAGCGGATGCGGCTGGCGCAACAGGCGGCCGAGGGCTGGATGGCGCGGCAGGGCGCGGCCAAGGGGTTCACTCCGCACAGCGTCGCGGTGCAGGATTACCGCGTGCTGAACCTGGGCCGCGGCGCGCGCCGCGGGCTGTCCCACGGCGTTCTGGACCTGACCGGCGAGATCGAAGTCACCGACCCCGCCGCCTTTCTGCCCGCGCTGGCCAGCGGCTTTGGCCGGGCCAAGGCGTGGGGCTGCGGGCTGATGCTGATCCGCCGGGCGCGATGAGCCTGCCGGGCCTGCCGCCGCCCAAACCCATCCCGCTGAGGGAACGGGCGGCGATGGTATTCGTCGAACGCGCCCAGATCGACGTGAAGGACGGCGCCTTTGTCGCCATCGACGCCGAGGGCATGCGCACCCATATCCCCGTGGGCGGCATCGCCTGCCTGATGCTGGAACCCGGCGCGCGGATCAGCCACGCGGCGGTGTCGCTGGCCGCACAGGCGGGCACGCTGGTGACTTGGGTGGGCGAGGGCGGCGTGCGGCTCTATTCCGCCGGGCAACCGGGCGGGGCGCGCGCCGACAAGCTGCTGTGGCAGGCGGCGCTGGCGCTGGACGAGGGCGCCCGCCTGCGGGTGGTGCGGGCCATGTTCGCCCGCCGCTTCGGCGAAGAGCCTCCGGCCCGCCGCTCGGTCGACCAACTGCGCGGGATCGAGGGGCAACGGGTGCGCCATGGCTATGAACTGTTGGCGCGCAAATTCGGGGTCAAGTGGAAAAGCCGCCGTTATGACCCTGGTCAATGGGATAGTGCCGACATCCCCAACCGCTGCCTGTCGGCGGCCACCGCCTGCTTGCACGGCTTGTCCGAGGCGGCGGTGCTGGCCGCCGGATACGCGCCCGCGATCGGATTTCTGCACAGGGGCAAGCCGCGCAGTTTCGTCTATGACATCGCCGATCTGTGGAAGCTGGACACCGTGGTGCCCGAGGCGTTTCGCATCGCCGCCCAGGCGCAGAAGGGCAAGCTGGACATGCCGCCCGAACGCGCGGTGCGTCTGGCCTGCCGCGACGCCTTCCGCAAGAGTGGTCTGTTGAGCAAAATCATTCCCGGCATCGAAGAGGTCCTGTCGGCGGGCGACCTGCCCAAACCCGCGCCCGCGCCCGAGGGCGTCGGCCCGGCCTTCAGCGACGGCGAGGGAGGCGGCGATGATGGTCATCGCGGTTGAGAACGCCCCGCCGCGCCTGCGGGGGCGGCTGGCGGTGTGGCTGCTGGAAATCCGCGCCGGGGTCTATGTGGGCCGCTACTCGGCCCGGGTGCGCGAACGCATCTGGGCGCAGGTCGAGGCGGGTATCGCCGAGGGCGACGCGGTGATGTGCTGGGCGGCGCCGACGGATCAGGGCTTTGCCTTCCGCACGGTGGGCCGCAACCGCCGGATGCCGGTGGATTTCGACGGCCTGACCCTGGTGCAATTCGCCCCGCGCGACGGCGCCGGCTGAGGTTCTTTCGAGGGCAAAAAACAGCGAAAATCTTCGGTGGAGATTTGACGGGTGGCAAAACCGTTGTTTTTCAGTATGGTCCAGTCAGAGTGTTCCCCGCACCCGCGGGGATGAACCGGCTTTGGCCCGTTCGGGCAGGGTGCCATCTGGGTGTTCCCCGCACCCGCGGGGATGAACCAGGAGAAGGCCAGCCTCCGTGGCCCTATCCAGTGTGTTCCCCGCACCCGCGGGGATGAACCGCCCGGTGCTAGTGACCACCCCGCCAGTTACGAGTGTTCCCCGCACCCGCGGGGATGAACCGGTCAATGCCCTTATCGGTCAGGCATTGTTGGAGTGTTCCCCGCACCCGCGGGGATGAACCGCCGTCGCGCCTGACCCGGAGCCGGAAATGGACGTGTTCCCCGCACCCGCGGGGATGAACCGAAATTGCCCGCGATGCGTCGGACGCGATCTATGTGTTCCCCGCACCCGCGGGGATGAACCTACTGCTCGGCGATATTCGCCAGCGGTTCGGACGTGTTCCCCGCACCCGCGGGGATGAACCGGGACCGCGCGACATTGACGCGGCGGCGGCGGAGTGTTCCCCGCACCCGCGGGGATGAACCGGCCCGTGCCGATCCTTGAGACAGGACTCCGGCGTGTTCCCCGCACCCGCGGGGATGAACCGTGCGCCCCGGTTATGGCATGGCGAATATCACCGTGTTCCCCGCACCCGCGGGGATGAACCGCGACACAAGCGCCGAAATTCGAGCCGAAGGCGGTGTTCCCCGCACCCGCGGGGATGAACCGATCGCTCGGGCGGGCAGCAACCCCGCGCACATGTGTTCCCCGCACCCGCGGGGATGAACCGCGAAATCAACTGATGAAGAATACGAGTTTGAAGTGTTCCCCGCACCCGCGGGGATGAACCGCGCAGGGAATTGTTGCTGGTGGCCGATGCGGGGTGTTCCCCGCACCCGCGGGGATGAACCGCGCGTCGTGATCCAGCTTCCCTTGCGGCCCGGGTGTTCCCCGCACCCGCGGGGATGAACCGCAATCGACGCAGGCACGAGCGCGGCGCAGGTGGTGTTCCCCGCACCCGCGGGGATGAACCGTTTTCTTCCCGTCCGTCTTTCAGGACGACGCAGTGTTCCCCGCACCCGCGGGGATGAACCGCACCTGTTAAGACAGTATAAAAGATTCCCACCGTGTTCCCCGCACCCGCGGGGATGAACCGCCGATCAAATGGGGCGCGTAGAGCATTGGCCGGTGTTCCCCGCACCCGCGGGGATGAACCGCGGTGTTTGGCGGGCGTCTGTTCAACACCGGTGTGTTCCCCGCACCCGCGGGGATGAACCGATGCAAGATCCACGGCGTCAAACCGCCTTCAGGTGTTCCCCGCACCCGCGGGGATGAACCGTCATTTTGCAGCCGCCATTGCGTGAATATCGGGTGTTCCCCGCACCCGCGGGGATGAACCGGTGTTTTAACGCTTGCCATCGGTCGCGCGCTCGTGTTCCCCGCACCCGCGGGGATGAACCGCAGGCCGGGGGCTTCTCTGGAGCCGGGGGCTTGTGTTCCCCGCACCCGCGGGGATGAACCGCGCCCGCTCAATGGCCGCAGCCTGGAAAGGCTGTGTTCCCCGCACCCGCGGGGATGAACCGACGAATTCGACCTCTGGGAATGGCAACAACGTGTGTTCCCCGCACCCGCGGGGATGAACCGACGAAACCGAACAAAAAGCGGCTGAGTAAGGCGTGTTCCCCGCACCCGCGGGGATGAACCGTGGTAGCTTTTTTTCGCGCCCCCTACTGCTGCGTGTTCCCCGCACCCGCGGGGATGAACCGCGGTGTTTGGCGGGCGTCTGTTCAACACCGGTGTGTTCCCCGCACCCGCGGGGATGAACCGCCCCACGCATCCGCGAACGGTGCGGTGGTATCGTGTTCCCCGCACCCGCGGGGATGACCCGCATCTTGTCCACGCTTGGCGGTGATTTTCTTTGTGTTCCCCGCACCCGCGGGGATGACCCGCTGAACCGGGATCACTGGCGCACATCTGCAGAGTGTTCCCCGCACCCGCGGGGATGACCCGACGGGACCATGAGGCGACAAGGGACCGTTGCAGTGTTCCCCGCACCCGCGGGGATGACCCGGGGCCGCGCGACATTGACGCGGCGGCGGCGGAGTGTTCCCCGCACCCGCGGGGATGACCCGTGGTCAAACGGTCCGAGGTTCTGGAAGTCATGGTGTTCCCCGCACCCGCGGGGATGACCCGAACTGGCGCGGGGGGGTGTGCCTTGCAACCGCGTGTTCCCCGCACCCGCGGGGATGACCCGCCTGCGAATGTAGCGGGCCACTCGCCACGCGCGTGTTCCCCGCACCCGCGGGGATGACCCGTCTCGGGTTGACCAGTCGTCGCAAGGGTCATCGTGTTCCCCGCACCCGCGGGGATGACCCGCCGGTGATCTGCTGATGATGACCTGCCAGCACGTGTTCCCCGCACCCGCGGGGATGACCCGGAGATGAGCGCGGCTCGGGTGTCTATCGCAATGTGTTCCCCGCACCCGCGGGGATGACCCGCTGATATGCCTGTCCGTATGGCTTGGGTGCTCGTGTTCCCCGCACCCGCGGGGATGGGCTGGACCTGTGCCGGATTTCTTTCGGCCCCGGTGCTCAGTTAAGCGGCCCTTCGTTCGAAGGCCAAGGGGCTTTCCAGCCTTATACAGAGCGGCATCTTCGTGGATCCGAGCCAGCCGTTCGAGTTTGCTCTGGGGTATTTTGAAGAAACCGCATTCACCGGCCAGTCACAACACAAGGGGGCCAGATTGAACCGTTTTCTGACGGTTCTTCGCACCCTATTGGCTGTTTTCTTTAACAAAACCTTCTAGTTTGGGGCGTTGCTTGATTGCACGAAATCACTTGCGACTCGGATCCTGAATAGCTATGTTCATCTCAGCAACAGACAGCGAGGCTTCCGAAAGGTCGCTGTTGCATGTGCGCCTCTCAGGGGGCCGGAACACCACGGTAAGGCACACTCGCATGACTACATGAGGCTCCTTCGGGGGCCTCTCATGTTTTCAGGGTATTCGCTTTTTGGTGTAGAAACAGGTCTTTACCTTCTGGATCATTCTGAACCGCCGTTTGATGTGATCAAAATTGATGTCTTTTTCATAGGCGCTCTTGACCACCATTTCGACGTCCAGGCCGTCTACTTTGCTGGGAAACAAATAATAAACTACCACGTGATGCCTGCCGCTGACCAAGGCCCCATCGATCACGGCTAGATTGCTGACGCGGTTTTTATCCTTTGATTCCCATGTATATGCGTTGGATTCGAGTAGGTTTGTACAGATTGCAGGCAAGCCTTGCGACAGATTGAACCTGTCGATGCAGAAGGTTCTCTTGTTCTTGCCTTCATCCAAGAAATCGAAATCCTCGGCATCATGTTCACAGGATTGCGAGAAAACATGGCTTTGATACGAGATGCGGACGCGCAATGTCCGGCCGTCCGGCCCATGGTTCGGTAGGTCCACGACATGCGGCACCAGGTGCGGAAACTCAATTATTTGCTCACCCACTTGAATCGGCGGGAAATTCTTGACGACTGAGTCCAATTTTTGGAATGCCTCTGCTCTGGAAATCTGGGTTGTTTTCCCCAGTGCCGGCACAAATACACCGTGAATGCCCGGTTTGAAACCTCACTTTTTTCTGTGTCAGTGACCCCAGCCGCCCGATGCCGTCGGGGCAGCGGGTTGGATTGCCGTTCTATGCCCCGTCGCCCGTCAACGCCGCGATGGCGTCCATGACCTGTGCCGCGTGCTCGGGGTCGGCCGCCGCAGGGTGCGGCGGGGCGAAACGCCCGGCGTCATTGTCGAAATAGCGCCCCGAGGCCTCGGCGAAGTCCTCCGACAGCGCCGCGCGGCGCAGGATGTCGGCGCCGATGGTCAGGTCGTTGCCGGCCACGCCAAAGCCCTCGCGCACCATTTTTGACGCCAGCAGAGAGCCGGGATTGACCGCGACGAAGATCGGACCTTGCGAATGCGCCCGCGCCATCTGCTGCGACCAGATGGTGAGGGCCAGCTTGCTTTGGGCATAGGCCGCCATGTCCGAAAGCCGCCCGTTGCCGCGCATCGCTTCCACGTCCACCGGGTTGATCAGCACGTCCAGCCGGTCGTGCCGGGCGCGGACGGCCTCGGCCAGCGCGGCGGCCTCGTCGAGGCGGGACAGATCGGCGCGGAAGGTCTCCGGCGCGCCGCCCACCATCTGCGCGGCGGCGGCGAGCTTGTCGGCGCTGCGTCCGTGCAGCAGCACGCGGTGGCCCTCGGCGGCCAGGGTCTTCGCGGTCAGCAGGCCGATGCCGTCGGTGGCGCCGGTGATGAGGATGGTCTTGGGCATGGGGATCTCCGTGGGGGTGTGACCAGGCGTGGAACGCGGCCAGATCCGGCGCGGCGTTCAGGCGAGGTCGTCCTGCCCCGCGATCAGATAGTGATGGCTGACCGACCCCTTGGTGCGGGCGGCCAGGTGCGGTGCATAGGCCGGGTCCGCCATGAAGGCGCGGGCCGCGTCCTCCGAGGGCCACTCGATGATGATCCGCAGCCGGTCGGGCTGATCTTCGCCCTCCAGCTGCGCGTGGGTCGCGGTGCGGGCCAGATACCTGCCGCCATGGGCCGCCACGCGTTCGTTGGCGGTGGGCAGATAGCCGGGGATCCAGCCCTCGGCGGTGGGGGTGACGTCCAGAACGGAATACCAGGCCATCATGTATCTCCTTCGGGGTCAGAACCAAGAGACGGTGTCTTGCATCGTGCGGCGGGTCTTGAGGAACTCGGGATCCTTCGCGCGATGACCAAAGGCGAACATCACCGCCGGTTTCCATTTCGCGGTATCGATGCCGAAATCCTCGGCCAGAACCTGCGTCGTCCGCGCCATGTCGAAGCCCTCGATCGGGCAGCTGTCGATACCCATCAAGGCACCGGCGGTCATCATGTTGGCCAGCACGATATAGGCCTGCTTGCCCGACCAGTCGGTGATCTCGCGGCCCGAGGTGATCTTGTGATCCTCGGCCTGGAACTTGCCGTAGGCGCCGTTGAAGATCTCGATCACCTCGTCGGGCAGCTGCTTCACCCGGGCGTAGTGGTCTTGCAGATAGTCCGAACCGGCGCGCATCAACTCATCCGTCGCCGCCAGGATGATGCCGAAATGGCTGGCGGTGCCCAACTGGCCGGACGACCCGTTCATCATCCCGTTCGCGCCCCAGGAAAATTCGCGGAACAGCTCGCGCTTCTCGGGCGACTGGATCATCAGGATGCGAAAGGGCTCGTGCCCGAAGGAGGTGGGCGAGAGCCGCGCGGCCTCGAGGATCACGTTGAAATCTTCGTCGCTGATCTTGCGGTCGGGGTCGAAGATCTTGGTCGCGTGGCGGAAGTTGAAGGCGTCGAGGATCTGCTGGCGGATGCCGGGATTGATCTGGGTGATCGCGTTCATGGAAGTGCTCCGTGGGTGATGGTTTTGCGTTGAAAGGGCAAATATCACTTGCCAATGCGGAATAAACCGAGGCAGATCCGAGTACAGTTTTCTCAATTTGGATATAATCGCCCATGGATACAGACAGCCTGCGCCTGTTCGTCATGGCGGCCGAACGGCTCAACATCAGCGCGGCGGGGCGCGAGCTGGGCCTGGCCCCGGCGGTGTCCAGCGCCCGGCTGGCCAAGCTGGAAACCGAACTGGGGGTGGAACTGCTGCACCGCACCACCCGCAAGGTCTCGCTGTCGCTGGAAGGCGCCGAGTTCCTGCCCTATGCGCGCGAGATCCTCGCCCAGGCCGATGCGGCGCGCGCCGCGCTCGGCGGCACGGAGACCGGCCCCACCGGCACCTTGCGCTTTGCCGCGCCCAGCAGTTTCGCGCAGTTGCACATCATGCCGATCCTTCCGGAATTCCACGACCGCTACCCCGACCTGACGCTGGATCTGCGCCTGTCGGACAAGCCGTTCGACGCCATCGAGGGCAGTTTCGATCTGGCCCTGCGCAGCGCGCCGCTGACCGACAGCAGCCTGAAGGGGCGCAAGCTGGCCGATGATATCCGCGTGCTCTGCGCCGCGCCGGACTATCTGCATCGGCACGGAACCCCCGCGACGCCGGAGGACCTGCCGGGCCACAGGTTCATTTCCTGGGCAAACCTGGAGCCGCGCGCGCTGATCGGCCCCGACGGAGACACGGCCGTGCTGGACCCGGCGTGGATGACCTGCCGGACCATCGTCGATGACGGCACCGCACAGCGCGCGGCGACGCTGGCCGGGGCGGGGCTGTCGATCAATTCGCTGTGGAGCGTGGCGCATGAGCTGCGCGCGGGCCGGCTGGTGCGGGTGCTGCCCGACTGGCGGCTGAACGACGGATCGGTGTTGTGGCTGATCTATCCGCGCTCGAACGTGCTGACGCCGAAAACGCGCGTGTTCATGGATTTTCTGATCGAAAGGATCGGCAGCTCGGTGGGCGCTGGCTGGGGCAATCAAAACGCATAGGCCAGCCCCATCCTTGCCCCCGAACGATCTGTGATCTGCGCAACAGGCCCTTCCGCCCCGGAGCAAGGTGCAGATTGGGTTGCTGGCGAAAATGGGAAACGCGTGATTAGGCAAATCACGTTTAAAGATATTTGACACTTCGACGAATCGCCTGTAGTGTGACCTCGAGATCACCACTTACACGAATTTGCCATGACCAAGACTCACCGGGAATACATCGCGCTGTGCGCGGCCGAGGGCGTGACGCTGCTGCGAATTGAGACGCACCGCAAACACTGCCGCCTGTGTTTCGAGGCCGGGTTCGTGACTGCCGCGGCGTCGCCATCGGACCGGCGCAACCTGAAGAACCTGCGCAGCGCGATCCGGCGCCTGCACCGCTGAACGAAGAGGAACGAAAGATGGACAACCTGATGACCGCCGAAGAACGCCGCGACGCCTGGATGGAAAACCAGTTTCAGCATGGCGATGATCCGCATTACTGGGATTATGCCCAGTGGATCGCCGGATTGTTGCATCGGGCGTTGGACCTGGTCGAAGATCTTGTGGGCGAACAGCACGCCGCCGGGCCCTTGATGCAGCTTCTGGCCCCCGTGGCCGCCATCGAGGGCACGCGCAAGGACACCTGGCGCGACGTGATGGAAGATGTGTTCTCGGCCGGGACGGTCTGGCCGATCGGCGAAGATTTCAACCACGCGCTTTTGTACGGCCTCTACGGCGTGACCCCGGCCCGGATCGCGGTGCAGGACCGGGCCGGGTGGATCGCCGATCTGGTCAGCCGGGTGACGGAATTTGCCGCACACCCCGAGGTTCAGGCCCTCGGGGTCAAGCGGAACCCGATCGAGATGATCGCCAATCTTGCCGCCTCGCGCCACGCGATGGACCGGGGGCAGGGCGAGGTGGACATCCATTCGATGTCCGTCCTGGGGGCCGTGTCCGAAGGGCGGCTGCGGAACCTGCTGGCCGGCGAGGGGGCGCAGCTTGAACGGGGGCCGAATGGCGGGGTCGTGGCCCTGTCGGCCCTGACCTGGCTGCAGAAGCGCAAGGGGTTCCTGGCGTCGATCTGGAACGAGGCCGAGCCCGAACCCGAAGCCCGGCCCGAGCCCGTGGATCCGGGCAGCATGATCTTTGTTCCGGTGGCCCGCGACGGGTCGATGTTCACCCCGGACCTGCAGCGCGCCGGCCAGTACCAGATCGGGGCGAGGGGCGACGAGCAGCATTTCGACACCTACGAGCAGGCGCTCGAGGCGCTCAACGCCATGCCCGTGCCGCGCTGGCGCCGCCCCAATGCGCAGGGCAATTGGGGCATCGTGACCGGGGTGGCCTGGCAGCGGGTGAAACGGGTGTGAGCAAGGGATCGGAGAGGATGGAAATGACCACGCGATTTGACCCCGAGCAGCTTCTTGCCGCGCTTCTTTCGGCCGCGCCCGCCCGCACCGCGGCAGCCCCGCGAGACCGCCGCGGCCTGTACGGTCTGATCGACCACCATGGCGACCTGCGCTATGTCGGATCGACCAGTTCGACCCGCCAGACGCTGTACGAACGCATCCATCAGCGTCACCGGACCGGGTCCGAAGACAGCAGCCACTATTTCTCGCGGATGTACAACACGGGCCGCATGTATCGCGACCGCCGCGATGCCGGGGCCGGGGCGGACGCGGATGTCGCCAAGCGCCTGCGCAACGCCTTCATCGCGGAACATTGTCGTGCGGTCTGGGTGCCGCTGCCCGACACCGCCCCGATCGAGGCGCTGGAGGCCGAGATCCTGCGCCTGGCCCCGCCCGAGGCCGTGGCCTGGAACCGCCGGGCGATGGAACCGTATCCCGAGCCGTCGGACCTGGTGGATGCGCTGATCGGGCGGATGGGGTTTTCGGCGGCCGAAATCGCCGCGCTCGAGCGGCAGCAGGCGCGCCATGCCCGGGCCACGGCCGGCGGCGCGCAGTCATCGGGCGCCGACCTGCCGTCGGGTCCGTTCGATTTCGTCGCGTTGGATGTCGAGACGGCCAACAATGATCGTGCCAGCATCTGCCAGATCGGCCTGGCCTTCGTGAAGAACGGCCGGATCAGCGGCACCTGGAGCAGCTATGTCGATCCGCGGACCACGGACTGGAGCTGCAGTTTCGTGCATGGCATTACCGCCCGGACCGTGCGCGGTGCGCCTGCCTTCCCGCAGGTTCTGGCGCGGCTGCTGCCGGTTCTGGACGGTCAGATTGTGTTCCAGCACAGCGGCTTCGACCGAAGCGCCATCAATGCCGCCTGTGCCGCCCACGGGGTGGCGACGCCGGCCTGGAACTGGCAGGACAGCGTGGCGGTGGCCCGCCGGGCCTGGCCCGAGCTGCGGGGCAACGGCGGGCATGGGCTGGCCTCGCTGAAAACCCATCTGGGGCTGGAGTTCCGCCACCATGACGGCGAAGAGGACGCCCGTGCCGCCGCCGAAGTCGTGCTGCGGGCGATGGCGCAGACCGGCCTTGACCTGCGCGCCCTGACAGGCGCGGGGCCTGCACCGGTCCGGCCAGCCGCGCGGTCGGCGACTGCGGCAGTCAGACCGGCGTCGCAGGCCAGCAAAGTTACGCACACGCCGCTGTCAAAGGACGAGATCAAGCGCCTTGTGGTGGCACGGCTGGATGCCATCGCCAGCGTCCATCCTGCGGGGCATCAATCGACCTATGCCAATCGCTATGTCTATCGCACCGCAGGTGGCACGCCGATCGAGATCATGTTCGAAAAGGGCCCCAGAAGCCCCGCGAATCTGTGGATCGCGCAACGGTTCGTCAACGAAAGAGCCTGCGGGCATCTGGACCACCGCCTGTCTCCGGCCTCGACCTTGTATTCGCGCAAAAACAAAAAGGGATTGCTGCTGTATGGTCGCCACTCGGGGCTGCGGACCATGCCGCAGCTGGAACGGGCTGACCTTGTGTGCTTCAGGTTGCGCTCGGTGCAGGATCTCGAGGCGTTGATCGCGATGCTGGACGCGGGGTAGGCGGGGCGGCCTGGCCCCGCAACCGGGCCGCCGACAAACGGATCCGCCCGCAGCAAGACGACGATGGTCAGATCGGCCGCGGCCAGGTCCGAAATGTCGCTGCGCTTGACCTGAACGGTTGTGATCGGCTTGGCCCGGAGTGGTTTCCGGCTCGGATGATGCTGGCCCAGTATACGCCGGATGTCCCGGAGAATTTTCGCAAGTCAGGGCCTGAGTCTCGTGCGTCGCGGGTCCTGCCGTTTTGGGTTTCAAGAAACGGGACCTGCTTGGAGAGCATCGTGACAGGCATCTTGGTGTTCCAGTTGCAGCAAGTTCAGGGATGGGTGGGCACGGAGTTTTTAAAGGTGGCGCTTAAAATAAACATAAAACGAGTTATCCGCTTCATGGAGCATCGGAAGATCGCTGCTTGAGTTTCCGAAACAGCTGACCTCTACCCCGTGGCGTTTTCAGTTCGCGCAAGAAATGCCCTTTGCCTGCGTCGCTGAGAATGCGGCCAAAGAGGTCAAAGCTAGCGCCTCCGAGCCAGTATGCGCGGTTATTTAGGCAGTTCTGCCAGCCAAGCGTAAATCCGCAGGACACGCCGATTTGGGCGATGGGTTTATGGGATCGGTGTCTTTCGTTCCGGTCATCCAAGGTCCGCGCGATTGCCGGATTCAGGCGCAGCGCGGCGCGGGCCCGGTCCAGCATGCGAATCGGCGTGCAAAATTGACCCACTTTGGTGGGTTATGAGGGAATAAAATTGACCCACCTGTTTTCGTTAACATCCGCACTAAACGTGCGGAGGAAAGTGCAGGTGTTACTGATGGAAAGCGTGTCGAAGATCCGACGATGGGTATTGGTTGAGGGACGCAGCATCCAGTCTGTTGCGCGGGTGACGGGATTATCGCGGATCGAAGCCATTGACCGCCATTGGTCCGAGGACAATGGCTGAGGGATCAAGAAGTATCTGAAGGATGAGAGCCCGCCGAGCTACCAGCGCCAGGCCGCGCCGGTTCGGCACAAACTGTGCAACGGGCTTGATCTTCGGCTTCAGGACCTGTTCGATCAGGACCAGAAGCGACCACGCCGTGAGCGGCTGAAAGCCCAGAAGCTCTATGAGCAGTTCGTGGTGGAAGGCTACACTGGTTCCTATTCGCCAGTTCAGTGATTTGTCCGCGATCTGAAGCGGGCCGGTGCCGGTTCGGGCGAGGCCTTTATCCCGCTGCATTTTGCGGCAGGCGATGCGCTGCAATTTGACTGGAGCGAAGAACGGGTTGTCCTGGGCGGTATCGAGCAGGAGGTGAAGGTTGCCCATTTCCGCCTGTGCCACAGCCGAAAGCCCTTTGTCGTGGCCTATCCCGGCGAAGCCCAGGAGATGGTGCTGGATGCCTTTGCGAAGGCGCTGTCTTTCTATGGCGGGGTTCCACGCCGGGGTGAACATCGGTCCACCGAAGGTGGCAAACCGTCCGGTGGACGGTTTGAGATGTGAACGGGCAGAGCCCCGGGATAATCGACAACCCCAAGACCATGGTGACCTACGTCTCGCGCTCGAAGGACCGGATATTCCATCCCCGGTTCCTGGCCTTGATGAACCATTACGTGATGGAGCCGGTGGCCATTGGGCTTAAACCAATGGCGCCCTTCTGGGGTCGACTCCGGCTGGGTGCAGAATAGGGCGTTAAGCCCGGATCGGGGTACTGGCGTCGCGCTCAGGTCTCTTTTTCGCTGAGGTATCGGTAGATGGTAGCCTTAGAGAGGCTGTAGTGGGCCATCAGAGCTTTGATCAGCGTTCCGGCTGCGCGCTTTTCGCGAAGCTCAGCGATTTGTTCTGCTGTAAGGGCGGGCCGTTTGCCAAACTGAACGCCGCGATCTTTAGCCTTTTTGATCCCGTCCATCTGGCGTTCGGCACGGATTTCGGTTTCGAACTGGCCGATGGCCCCAAGCATGTTGAACAGCAGCCTCCCTGTTGCGTCGGATGTGTCGATGTTCTGATCGAGGACGACCAGATCGATGCCTTTTTCGCGCAGGGTCTCGGCGATCTGACACAGGTGTAGCGTTGAGCGCGCCAATCGGTCGATGCGCGTGACGACAAGCTGATCCCCGTCACGGACATAATTCAGGCATTCTTTCAACTGAGGTCGGGCATCGGTCGTTCCGCTTCGTTTTTCTTCGAAGAGCTTGTCACAATCGGCAAGCTTCTCGCGCTGAACATCCAGGGATTGTCCGACGGAGCTGACGCGGGCGTATCCAACTTTGGCCATGAGATTTTGAACCTGGGGGTCTCGAATAAATTAAGAGGTCTTGCGACAATCATATTGAGACATTGAAAAAGACATGGCAAGCGAATGGTCTCGATTTCTACACTTTCAAAGACCCCATCCCATAAAGAAAGAACAATCCGATGGCACACCGAGTAGTCCTGACAGCGCGACAACGCGCGGCGCTTTTTGATCTTCCCACCGATGAAGCTTCGCTGTTGAGGCACTACACCTTGGATGATGAAGACATCGAGCATATCGGCACCCGGCGGCGGCCTGAAAATCAGCTCGGCTTTGCGCTTCAGCTTTGTGCCTTTCGGTATCCAGGTCGCCTGCTGAAAGCAGGAGAAGTCATTCCTGAACCCGTTTGCCGCTTTGTGGCCGCGCAGCTCGGATTAAAACCAGATAATCTCCTGCCATATGCCACGCGAGAAAAGACCCGCCGGGAACATCTGGATGCTCTGCGCAAGATGTACGGGTACAAGATGTTCTCCGGCAAGCGCGCCAAAAAGATGCGGAACTGGCTGGACCGAAATGCCCAAGCCGCGCAATCCAGTCAGGCTCTGGTGCGTGGGTTCGCAGAAGAATGCCGCAGACAGCAGATCATTCTGCCGGGAACTTCGGTCATCGAACGTCATTGTGCTGATGCATTGGTCGCCGCTGAACATAGAATTGAGGCGCGCATAGCCGCTCGCCTCGATGCAAATGCGCGCGCCAAGCTCGAAAAATTGCTGGCCGAAGAGGTGGGTGGTCGGGTCAGTCGGTTTGTCTGGTTACGGCGGTTTGAGGTTGGAAAAAACTCTGCCGACATCAACCGCCAGCTCAACCGATTGGAATTTCTGCAACGGCTCGCGTTGCCACCAGCAATCCTCGACGACATCCCGGCGCACCGGGTCGCGCAATTGCGCCGCCAAGGCGAAAGGTATTTCACGGATGGGCTTCGAGACATCACCAGTGATCGTCGTTTGGCCATCCTTGCCACCTGCATCGTGGAATGGTCGGCTGCCATTGCAGACACTGTGGTCGAGACCCATGACCGGATCGTGGGGTCGATCTGGCGAGAGGCAAAGAGGATTTGCGATGCCCGTGTTACAGAGGCGCAATCGGAGATCGCAGCGACTTTAGCGGGGTTCGAGACGTTGGGCACGACCTTGCTGCTGGCAAAAGGTGATGACACGGCTGTCGCCGGTGCTGTGGATGCGTCCTGTGGTTGGGGCATGCTGGAAAACCTCGTCGCAACGGCAGGAGCGCTCGGCAAGACCGTCAAAGCGGATGCCTTGGCTTACGTCGAGAAGGGGTATCACCGCTTCAAGCTCTATGCCCCGCGAATGCTGGCGGCCTTGGACATTGCCTGCGCCAGCGTGACGGAACCCTTGCTCGCAGCGGCTGATGTGATCCGCGACAAGCAGGATATCCCAAGCCGGTCTGCGCCGTTTCTGAAACCGCAGTCGAAATG